>NZ_JBNAGK010000001.1:579996-625868 GCF_049803835.1 Tropicibacter sp. S64
TTTTTGTTCTCTTGGGGGGGGTGTTTGGGTGGGCGGGGGCGGGGCCCCCCCCCCCCGGCGCGGTCCTGCGGACCGCGCATCGGGGCTCTGCCCCGGCCCGGCGGGCCTCCCCGGAGTATTTTGCAAAGAGAAGAAACGGGGACCGGCTGCGCGTCAGTCGGCCTTGCGCTCCGCTTCCTTTTTCTTCTTGAGCGCCGCGAGCTTGGCCTTGAGCATGCCCTTGCGCCGGTTCTGGTAGGCGGTCAGGATGGGCAGCGAGATGTAGTACATGACCAGCCCCGCGAGGATGCCGGGCAGGATGCCGCCGATCATGTAGGGGTAGAAGACCTGATCGTAGAAGATCGACAGGTCGACCCAGGACACCGGCTTTCCCTGGAACACGGCCCAGAGGTTGTTCCACAAATCCTGCCCGGCCTTCACGAACTTCTCGACCAGCCCGCTGTGCTGTTCCGGGTTGACATGTTTACCCTCGACCCCGAGCAGCCAATAGCCGGTCTTCAGAGACGCCACGCCGATCGGAACGTAGGTCAGGGGGTTGCCGAAGAAGGTGGACAGCAGGGCCGCGAGGATGTTGCCGCGCAGGATCAGGGCCAGCATGCCCGCGACGACGAAATGCAGGCCGTAGAATGGCGTGAACGTGGTGAACACGCCGGCAAAGATACCCCGGGCGATGCGATGTGGCGGGTCGGGGAGCCGGGTCACCCGGTGGCGGACATACTGCGCCGCGCGCCCCCAGCCGCCGCGCGGCCAGAGCAGTTCCTTGAGGATCTGCAGCACCGGGCGTCTATCGCGTCGCTTGAAGACCAATCCCTTGCCTTTCCAATCACTCCGCCGCGGATGGCATCGCCGGGGCTGCTGCGAGGCTCGGATCGCGCCGCCGGTCGAGCGAGGCCACGTTGCTCTCTGCCTCGAGGGCGGACATGACCGAATGCAGGTGCTCGGCATCGCGCAGATCCACGTCTATCAGCAGCCGATAAAAATCCGGTTTCCGATCAATGAATCGCAAGTCCGAGATATTGGCCCTTTGCTCGCCGATCAATGTGCAAATCCGCCCAAGCACGCCCGCGTCGTTCGTGATGGTGAGTTCGAGTGACACCGCGTAGACCGCCGGATGCGCCCCGTCCGCCCAATGCAGGTCCATCCAGCGGTCCGGCTGGTCCTCGAAATTGACCAGCGCGCCGCAGTCGATGGTATGGACGGACACACCCTTGCCGCGGTGCGTGAGGCCGACGATCCGCTCGCCGGGCAAGGGCTGGCAGCATTTCGCCCGTTCGAAGGCCTGCCCGTGCTCCAGCCCGATCACCGCGCGTTTGAATTCGATGAGCGCGCCGTCCTGGATGGCAAGGTTCGGGTAGACGGATTCGACCACTTCCCGCGCCGTCAGTTCGGCGCTGCCGACCCGCGCCAGCAGCGTCTCCGCATCCTCCAGCCGAAGCGTCTTTGCCGCGGTCTCCAGCACCTTGTCGGTGACCTTCTTCCCGGCATTCTCGAAGGCAGCGCGGACAAGCTCGTGCCCGAGCTTGGCATAACGCTCCTTGTTCGCCTCGCGCAGCGCCCGGCGGATGGCGGTCTTTGCCTTGCCGGTCTGCGCGATCTCCAGCCAGGTCGCCTGCGGCGCCTGCCCCTCCGCGGTGATGATGTCCACCGACTGGCCGTTCTTCAGCCGCGTCCAGAGCGGCACGCGCAGCCCGTCCACCTTCGCCCCCACGCAGGCGGAGCCGATCCTTGTATGGATGGCATAGGCGAAATCGAGCGGCGTCGCCCCCTTCGGCAGCTTCACCACGTCGCCCTTGGGCGTGAAGCAGAATACCTTGTCGGAGTACATCTCCAGCTTCACCGCCTCGAGGAAGGCGTCGTGATCTTCCTCGGCGTCGAATTGCTCGGTCAGCCCGGCAATCCACTTCGCCGGATCGACGGCAAAGGGGTTCTGGGCCCTGACCCCGTCGCGGTAGGACCAATGTGCCGCCACGCCGGTTTCCGCCACTTCGTGCATCTGGCGGGTGCGGATCTGCACCTCCACCCGCTTGCCGTCGCGGCCGGACACCGTGGTGTGAATCGAGCGGTATCCGTTGGATTTCGGCTGGCTGATGTAATCCTTGAATCGCCCCGGAACCGCCCGCCAGCGCTGATGTATCGCGCCAAGGGTCGTGTAGGCGTCCATCTCCGTGCGGGTGATGACCCGGAAGCCGTAGATGTCCGACAGGCGGGAGAAGCCGATCTTCTTCTCCTGCATCTTGCGCCAGATCGAATAGGGCTTCTTGGCGCGGCCAAAGACCTCCGCCTCGATTCCGGCGCGTTCCAGCTCATAGCGCATGTCCGAGGTGATCCGGTGGATCACGTCGCCGGTCTCCTTTTGCAGCGTCACGAACCGCCGGATGATCGACGCGCGGCCTTCCGGGTTCAGCACGCGGAAGGCGAGATCTTCCAGTTCCTCGCGCATCGACTGCATGCCCATCCTTCCCGCCAGCGGGGCAAAGATGTCCATGGTCTCGCGGGCCTTCTGCACCTGCTTCTCCGGGCGCATGGCCTTGATCGTGCGCATGTTGTGCAGGCGGTCGGCGAGCTTCACCAGGATGACCCGCAGATCCTTCGACATCGCCATGAACAGCTTGCGGAAGTTCTCCGCCTGCTTGCTCTCGCTCGACGACAGCTGAAGGTTGGTGAGCTTCGTCACGCCATCGACGAGGTCGGCGATCTCGCGTCCGAACTTCTCCGCCACGTCGGAATAGGAGGCGCGGGTGTCCTCGATCGTGTCGTGCAGCAGGGCGGTGATGATCGTCGCATCGTCCAGCTGCTGCTCGGTCAGGATGGCGGCAACGGCGACGGGATGCGTGAAATAGGGCTCGCCCGATTTGCGGGTCTGGCCCTTGTGCATCTCGCGGCCATACTCGTAGGCCGCGAGGATCAGCTTTTCGTTGGTCTTCGGGTTGTAATTGCGGACGAGGGCAATGAGGTCTTCGGCAGCGATCATCCGCGATCAACCTTTATGGCGTGTCAGCCCTGACCCTGCGCCTCCATGAGCGCGCGCAGGAGCTTCTCTTCGGACAGGTCGTCTTCCTGCGGCTTGTCCTGTTCGGCGCCCATGAGCAGCGCCATGGCGTCGTCCTCGGGCTCGTCGACCTCGATCTGGGTCTGGTTCGACTCGATCAGGCGCTCGCGCAGCTCGTCGGCGGACTGGGTCTCCTCGGCGATCTCGCGCAGGGAGACGACCGGGTTCTTGTCGTTGTCGCGGTCGACGGTGATCGCGGCCCCGGCGGAGATCTCGCGGGCGCGGTGCGCGGCGAGCATAACCAGCTCGAACCGGTTCGGAACCTTGTCGACGCAATCTTCAACTGTAACGCGGGCCATTGGGCGCTCCTATTTCCTGCGGGTGCCGTCAGAAGCCGACGACATACCGTGGAACATATCTATTGACAAGCCGAAAGACATCACAAAGCCACGACATCCCGCGTCAGATCGTCCGGCAGGGCGTCCCGCATCTGGCGCACGGTCCGGCCCAGCACCGGATGGCGCCAGTCCGCCGCGACATCCGCGAGCGGCACGAGGACGAAGGCGCGTTCGTGCAGGCGCGGGTGCGGAACGATCAGCCGGTCCGGCGTGGCCTGCATCTGGGTCTCCAGCGGCAGCGCCTGCCAATGGGCAAAGGTCTCGCGATCCGGCAGGACGGCCTCGCCGAAGGTCAAAAGGTCGAGGTCCAGCGTCCGGCTGCCCCACCGCGCCTTGCGCTCGCGGTCGAAGGCGGCCTCGATCCGGTGCAGGCAGTCGAGCACCGCGCGGGCGTCCTCCTCCGCGCTCAGAACCGCGCAGGCATTCACGTAATCCGGACCGGCCCCGGCCGGAAAACAGGGGGTGGCAAAGAACCGGCTGACGCGGCGCAGGGCCATCCCTTCGGTCGCCAGCGCGTGCAGCGCAGCGGCGAGAGTCTGGGCCGGTCCGCCCGCCGTCGAGCCAAGGTTCGAGCCGAGCGCAATCGCGAATTTCTTACCCATCATGGTGGTCACACTATCCTTATGGGGGTACGAAACCCCTTGAACGTACCCCCGATTACTTTACCTTATTCACAGGGTCTGCCCTCAATTTCACACTCACGATTTCAGGCAGGCCACTTTGTAAGGAAGGACATTTCATGTTTTACAAAGACGAACGGCTGGCGCTGTTCATTGATGGTTCGAACCTTTACGCGGCGGCAAAGGCGCTCGGGTTCGACATCGACTACAAGCTCCTGAGGCAAGAGTTCGCACGGCGCGGCAAGATGGTAAGGGCCTTCTACTACACGGCTTTGTTGGAGAATGACGAGTATTCTCCGATCCGGCCGCTGGTGGATTGGCTGCACTATAACGGCTTCACCATGGTGACGAAACCGGCCAAGGAATACACCGACAGCCAGGGTCGCCGGAAGGTGAAAGGCAACATGGACATCGAACTGACGGTCGATGCCATGGAGCTTGCGCCCCGGGTTGACCACATCGTCCTGTTCTCTGGCGACGGCGATTTCCGGCCGCTGGTCGAATCGCTTCAGCGGCAAGGCGTTCGCGTCTCGGTTGTATCGACCATACGCAGCCAGCCGCCGATGATCGCCGACGAACTGCGCCGCCAGGCCGACAATTTCATCGAACTGGACGAGTTGCGCGACGTCATCGGCCGTCCCCCGCGCGAACAGCCGGTGGAACGCAACTTCGAGGTTGCCTCGGGCAAGTGATGCAAATTCCGGCCCTTTTGGGGAGGGCCGGAGCATGACACTCCTGCCTTTGGACCAGCTCGCCGCGCTCGGCGGGCTGTTTCTGGCGGCCTTCGGCGCCGCCACGATCCTGCCCTTCCAATCTGAGCTGGTTTTTGCCGCCCTGCAATTGCAGGGCGACATCCTGCTCGGCTGGATCATCGCCTTTGCCAGTGTCGGCAACACGCTCGGGGCGGTGGTCAACTACGTGCTCGGACGCGGCATCGAGCGCTACCGGGACCGCCGGTGGTTCCCGGCCTCCGCCACCCAACTCGACCGCGCGCAGGGCTGGTATGCCCGTTACGGCGTCTGGACGCTGCTGCTCAGCTGGGCCCCGCTCGGCGACGCATTCACCGTCATTGCCGGGATCATGCGCACGCCGCTTTGGCTTTTCGTGCTGCTCGTCTCGCTCGCCAAGACCGGGCGCTACATCGCCCTAGCCTGGGCCATCGGCCTTGGCACGGGCTGACGCCTCATTCCTTCAAGACGGCGGCGCGGGCGTTGATCTCGTTGTGGATCTCGATCACCCGTGGCGGCCAAGTCGACTTGATATAGGCCAGCACGTCGAGGATCTCCGCCTCGTTCAGAACCTCGGCAAATCCCATCATCTCGGACTTGTAGGTCCCCCCGACAATCGCCTCAGTCCCCCGCGTGACGATGTCGATCAGCAGCGGGTCGGCGTGGTGCCAGGTGTGCCCGGTCTCGTCATGCGGCGGCGCGGACAGATAGCCGTCCGCCTTCTGCACCTGCCAATCCGGCTGGCCCGCAAGGTCGGCTCCATGGCAGGCGGCGCAATGATCCGCATAGAGCGCCGCCCCGCTTTGCACCCGAGCGGCATCCTCGTAGGGAACGAGGTTTTCCGCCGAAGTGGCAACGGGAATGAGGCAGGCAACAAGGCCGAGGGTGATGTTCCGCACGCGTGAATCCTTTCCATCCGGTTCGTTGGCACACTGTACCGGCCTTCCCCCGCTGGAAGGCAAGTCACGCGGCGGTGAGGCGAGACTGGACGTGCGAAGCCGTTGGCATTACCTGCGGTGGGGCAAGGAGACGTGCCATGACCCAGACGACCCTCAAGCCCCTGACCCTCTACCTCGCCGCCCCGCGCGGGTTCTGCGCCGGGGTCGACCGCGCCATCAAGATCGTCGAGATGGCCCTGCAGAAATGGGGCGCGCCGGTCTACGTCCGCCATGAGATCGTGCACAACAGGTACGTGGTGGACGACCTGCGGGCCAAGGGCGCGGTCTTTGTCGAGGAACTGACCGAGTGTCCGGATGACCGTCCGGTCATCTTCTCTGCGCACGGCGTTCCGAAATCGGTTCCCGCCGCCGCCGCCGCGCGCGAGATGATCTATGTCGATGCCACCTGTCCGCTGGTCTCCAAGGTCCATATCGAGGCTTCCCGGCATTCGGAGAACGGCCTTCAGATGATCATGATCGGCCACGCCGGGCATCCGGAGACCATCGGAACCATGGGACAGCTGCCCGAGGGCGAGGTTCTGCTGGTGGAGACGGTGGACGACGTGGCGCAGGTGCAGGTCCGCGACCCGGAGCGGCTCGCCTTCGTCACCCAGACCACGCTCTCCGTGGACGATACGGCGGACATCGTCGCGGCGTTGCAGGCCCGCTTCCCGGCCATCGTCGGACCGCACAAGGAAGACATCTGCTACGCGACCACCAACCGGCAGGAAGCGGTCAAGGCCATCGCGCCGGATTGCGATGCGCTGCTGGTGGTCGGAGCACCGAATTCCTCCAATTCGAAGCGGCTGGTCGAGGTCGCCCGCAAGGCCGGGTGCGGCTATGCGCAGCTGGTGCAAAGGGCGTCGGAGATCGACTGGCGGGCGCTGGACGGGATTTCCAGCATCGGCATCACCGCCGGAGCCTCCGCTCCGGAAGTGCTGATCGACGAGGTGGTGGACGCCTTCCGCGCCCGCTTCGACACGACGGTGAGGCTGGTCGAGACCGCACAGGAGAGCGTCGAGTTCAAGGTGCCGCGGGTGCTGCGCGAGCCAACCTGACGGGGCACGCTGCCGTTAATAAATTATTAAGTTATTTCATAATCTTACCCATGGGTAAGGTCGAGTCTTGCCTGGAGTGGCATGGCGCTGTCACAAAACGTGACACAGCTGCGATTGGCGCGGCGTCCGGATCGGGTAAGGTGCGGGGGCAACCATCTGGAAAATGCCGCCATGCTCTCTGCCCAGTTCCTCCTGACCGCCTTCGTCGTCGTCCTCGCTCCCGGCACCGGGGTGCTTTACACGCTGGCCATCGGTCTTGGCCGGGGCCGGCGGGCGGCGATCTGGGCGGCGCTGGGGTGCACGGTCGGTATCGTGCCCCACCTCGCCGCCGCGACGTTTGGCCTTGCCGCGCTGCTGCACACCTCCGCCACGCTCTTCACGGTGGTCAAGATCATTGGCGTCGCTTACCTGCTCTGGCTCGCTTGGCAGGCGCTGCGCAGCGGCGGGGCCTTGTCGGTTCATGCCAACGCCAGCCCGGAGCCGGGCCTGCGTATCGCCACCCGGGGCGCCCTGATCAACATCCTGAATCCGAAGCTCTCGATCTTTTTCCTTGCATTGCTGCCGCCGTTTCTCTCGGGCAACCCTGCTACGGCAACGGCGGAAATGACCCTGCTCGGCGCGGTATTCATGGCGCTGACCTTCGCCGTCTTTGTTGCCTATGGTGCCTTCGCGGCGCGGGCGCGGGACTGGCTGCTCGGCAGTGAGCGGATCATGCGCTGGCTCAATCGCAGCTTTGCCGGGCTGTTCACGTTGCTGGCCGGGCGGCTGGCGCTGGAGCGGCTCTGATCGCGGGTGGCCAGCCCGGGCCGCATGCCCTAACTGTTGGGCGGACGAGGCACGATAACCGACTGACCATGACCAAAGACCAGACCATTCCCCGCGCCGCCCTCCTGCTGGGTCTTGCCGGTGTGATCCCCTTCGCCTGGGGTGCCCTGACGGTGCTGTCTGCCCCACTTGCGGAGGTCTCGGCCCGAACCCTCGGCGGTCGCTTCACCGGCCCGTACATCCAGCTGTTCTACGGCGCGATCATCCTTGCCTTCATGTCCGGCGTGCTCTGGGGCTTTGCCAGCAAGACTACAGGCGGGCAGGCGGCGACAGGCTACGCGCTGTCGACGCTTCCGGCGCTCTGGGCGTTCTTCTTCACCGGCGGCGGGCCGGTCTCGGCGGCGGTGTACCTGATCGGAGGATACGCGGGTCTGCTGATGCTCGACTGGCAGTTCTGGCGCTGGGGCCTCGCGCCGCCGTGGTGGATGCGGCTGAGGCTGCTGCTGAGCGGGCTGGTGATCCTGTGCCTTCTGGTGACGGTGCTGACATGACGGACCGGATCACGCTCGACGTCTACGACCTGCGCGCGGCGGAATACGCCGAGGTGACCGCGTCCGAAGGACCGGACGCGACCCTGCAACGCTTCATCGACGCCCTGCCGCCGGGCGCGCGGGTGCTGGACCTCGGCTGCGGGCCGGGGACATCGGCGGCGTATATGGCGCAGTCGGGGCTCAGGCCGGAGGCGTGGGATGCCTCGTCCGGGATGGTGGCGCTGGCAGAGAAACATCCGGGCGTGACGGCGCGGCTCTCCAGTTTCGACGACTTGACGGAGATCGACGCCGCATCGTTCGACGGCGTCTGGGCCAACTTCTCGCTCCTGCATGCCCCGCGCAAGGCGCTGCCCCGGCATCTGCGCGAGATCGCCCGCATCCTGCGGCCCGGCGGGCTGTTCCACATCGCTGTCAAGGAAGGGACAGGCGAGCGTCGGGACCGGATCGGACGGCTCTACAGCTATTATACCGAAGGTGATCTGACCCGGCTTCTGAAGGACGCCGGCCTGTCGCCGGGAGCGTATGAACGCGGACGGGACAGGGGGCTTGACGGCAGCCTGTCGGACTGGATATCCGTCACCGCCCATGCCTGACCTTTTTGCCTATACCGACGGAGCCTGCTCCGGAAATCCCGGCCCCGGTGGCTGGGGGGTGCTGCTGCGTGCAATGGACGGCGATGTGGTCGTGAAGGAGCGCACGCTGAACGGGGGCGACAAGGTCACGACAAACAACCAGATGGAACTGATGGCGGCGATCTCGGCTCTGGAGTCCTTGTCGCGTCCGTCCCGGATCACGGTGGTCACGGATTCGCAATATGTGAAGAACGGTGTGACCGGCTGGATATTCGGCTGGAAGAAGAACGGCTGGAAGACGGCGGCAAAGAAGCCGGTGAAAAACGTCGAGTTGTGGCAAAGGCTGGACGCGGCACAGGCGCGGCACGATGTGACCTGGGAATGGGTCAAGGGGCACGCCGGGCATCCGGAGAACGAGCGGGCGGACGAATTGGCGCGCGAAGGCATGGCGCCGTTCAAATAGCCGTTGATTGCAGTGTTTTCCGGGGTGGAAAAATTTCCGGGGCGAAATTTTTCTTTCGGTGCTCTGCCCCGGACCCCGAGGTATTTATGGACCAAAGAAGACTACAGGGGCGCATGGCATGCCGTCGCGCTGATGGCCTGAGTGTGATTTTTCGGTTCAGATTGCGGGACGCAGGCGGTTACAAGCGGACATGACCCTTCTCACCTTCCTCGATTACACATCCGTGCTGGTCTTTGCCCTGACCGGGGCGTTGGTGGCCAGCCGGGCGCAGCTCGACATCGTCGGGTTTGCCTTCTTTGCCAGCCTGACCGGGCTGGGAGGCGGGACGCTGCGCGACCTGCTGCTGGACCGGACGCCGATCTGGATTGGCGAGCCGGTCTATCTCGCGCTGACCTGTGTGGCGGCGCTTGTGGTTTTTGTTGCCGCGCCGCATCTGGAGAGCCGGTATCGGGTGCTGCTCTGGCTCGATGCGGCGGCGCTGGCGGTGGCGGTTCCGGCGGGTGCGGGGATCGCGGCGGCGTTGGGCCTGCCGTTGCCGATCGTGCTGGTCATGGGGATCACCACCGGCTGCGGCGGCGGGTTGATGCGCGATGTGGTGGCGAACGAGGTGCCGCTGGTGCTCAAGCAGGGCGAGCTTTACGTCACCTGTGCGCTGGCTGGGTCCGGGGCGCTGGCGGCGGCGGTCTCGCTCGGTCTAGGGGCGGACATCGCGGCGCTGTGTGCCGCGATCACCACCTTTGCGCTCAGGGCGGGCTCGATTGCCTTTGGCTGGAAATTGCCGGTCTACAAACCGCGCCCGCCCCGCAATTTCTGACCTTTACTGGAGGTCGCCAAAGGCTTTTTGCAGGCGTTCTCCGGCCTCGATCACCCGTGCCCGCGTGGTGCCGAAGTTGAAGCGCAGGAAGCTCTCGCCGCCGGTGCCGAAGGTCGGGCCGTGGTTGGCGGCGATCTTCGCGTCCTTTTCCACGCGGCGGGTGAACTCGGCGCGATCCATCCCGGTGCCGGAGAAGTCCACCCAGGCGAGGTAGGTCGCCTCCATCGGCATGGATTTCAGGCCAGGAATGGCGTTGACGGCGGCGTCGAAAGCCCGGCGGTTCTCGTCGAGATAAGTCGTCAGATCATCGACCCATTGCGCACCCTCCGGTGAATAGGCGGCGGTGATCATGTGCAGGCCGAAGGAGTTGGGCGAGATGCCGAGCGCCCCCATACGCGCCGCGAACTGCACCCGCAGGTCGGGGTTCGGGATGATGACGTTGCCGGTGTGAGAGCCGGCGATGTTGAAGGTCTTCGTCGCGGCGGTGAGCATGACCAGTCGCTCCTCCACATCGCCGCCGATCAGCGGCATGGTGGTGTGCTTGTGGCCGGGCATCACGAGGTCCTCGTGGATTTCGTCCGAGACGAGGATCAGGTCGTGCCGCTTGGCGAAAGCCGCGACGCCTTTGAGTTCGGCGCGGGTCCAGACGCGACCGCCGGGGTTGTGCGGCGAACAGAGGATGAGCATGCGTTCGGAGCCGGTCATCTGCGCGTCGTAGGCGTCGAAGTCCATTTCGTACCGGCCGTCCCGCTGCACCAGCGGGCATTCGACCACGCTGCGTTCTGCGGCTTTGATGACGCGGGCGAAGGCGTGGTAGACGGGAGTGAAGAGGACGACACCGTCGCCGGGATTGGTGAAGGCGTCGACGCAGAGGCCCACGGCGTTGACGAGGCCGTGGGTGGTGAAGACGCTCTTGGGGTCCACCGTCCAGCCGTGGCGCGCCTGCATCCACCACTGGATCGCGTTCAGGTAGGCGCTGTCGTTGCCGAAGTAGCCGTAGACGCCGTGATCGGCCATCTTCTGCACGGCTTTCTGCACGCACTCGGGCGGGCGGAAGTCCATGTCAGCGACCCACATGGCGAGGCCGCCGTCCGACGGGACGCCATAGATCGGCTCCATCATGTCCCACTTGGAACAATGGCTGCCAAAACGGTCGATCTCTTCGTCGAAACGGCTCATGGATGGTCCTTTCTGCTTTTGCCCTATTGGTTGCCGGAAGTTTGCGGCTCTTCAAGGGTGAAAAGCACGGCTGGAGCGGTATCGCCGTTGTTGCGATTTCCCGCGCTTGGCCCTAAATCAGCGCCATGAAGCGAAACATTCTCATTCACCCCGATCCGAGGCTGAAGAAGCTCTGTGAGCCCGTGGCCGATCTGTCGGACGAGTTGCGGGCGCTGGCCGATGACATGCTGGAGACCATGTACGACGCGCCGGGCATCGGGCTGGCGGCACCGCAGGTTGGCGTGATGCAGCGGTTGATCGTGCTCGATTGCGTGAAGGGCGAGAGCGAGGCCCCGCGTCCGCTCGTGATGTTCAACCCGAGGCTGCTTGCCTCGTCGGACGAGACGAACACCTACGAGGAGGGCTGCCTGTCGATCCCGGATCAGTATGCGGAGGTGACGCGGCCGAAGGTGGTGGATGTCGAGTGGATCGACCGGGACGGCAAGGTGAAGACCGAGACGTTTGACGGGCTCTGGGCGACCTGCGTGCAGCATGAGATCGACCATTTGGATGGCAAGCTGTTCATCGACTACCTGAAGCCTTTGAAGCGGCAGATGATCACCCGCAAGATGGTCAAGCTGAAGAAAGAGCTGGCGCGGGAGAAGGTGTGAGCGTTCTGCCGGTCCTCAAATGGCCCGATCCGAGGCTGGCGCAGGTCTGTGCGCCGGTCGGGGATGTCACGGATTTGCGGGATGTCGTGGCAGATATGTTCGAGACCATGTACGCCGCGCCGGGCCGGGGGCTGGCGGGGCCGCAGGTCGGGGTCATGGCGCGGGTCTTCGTGATGGATGCCGGGTGGAAGGAGGGCGCGAAGACGCCCTTGGCCTGCATCAACCCGGAGATTTTGGTTCGGTCCGAGGAGATGGCGGACGGGCCGGAGGGCTGTCTGTCGGTGCCGGGGGTGACGGCGGAGGTCGCGCGGCATCGGGCGATCACGCTGGCTTACACGGATCTGGATGGCGTCCGGCATGAGGCCCGGATGACCGGGGCGGCTGCGATCATCGCGCAGCATGAGTACGATCATCTGGACGGGGTGATGCATTTCGACCGTCTTGGAGCGGCGGAACGGGCGGCGGTTCTGGCGGAGTATGAGGCGCTGGCATGACGGTGCGTGTGTGCATTCCCTATCCGGACAAGCGGCTCAAGACCGTCGCGGAGCCGGTTTCGGAGATCACCGATGAAGTCCGGGCAGTGTGGCAGGACATGGTGGATACCATGGAGGCCATGCCCGGTGTCGGCATGGGCGCACCGCAGATCGGGGTGATGCTGCGGCTGGCGGTGGTGGATGCCTCCGAGACGCGGGGGCAGGTGGTGCGGATGGCCAATCCGGAGGTCCTGCATGCGAGCGTCAAGCTGCGGGAGCACGAGGAGGCCTCGCCCAACCTGCCGGGCGTCTCGGCGGTGATTTCCCGGCCCCGGGCGGTGACCGTACGGTTCATGGATGAGCACGGGGAGACGGTGGAGCGCGATTTCGCCGGCCTCTGGGCGACGACTGTGCAACACCAGATCGACCATCTGAACGGCAAGCTCTACATCGACCATCTGAGCCGGACCAAGCGGGACATGCTGGTGAAGAAGGCGCGGAAGCTGCGCGGGGGTGCGGGGTAAAACCCCGCCCTACGGGATGGTGTGATCCTGTTCGGCGGAGGTCTGCGCGACAGATCGTAGGGCGGGGCTGTGCCCCGCTTTTTGGGGTATTTGGGCCAAGAAGAAGCAGGGAGCGGTGTCATGCGGCTGGTGTTCATGGGGAGTCCGGAGTTTTCGGTGCCGGTTCTCGAAGCCCTGCATCAAGAGGGACACGAAATCGTCTGCGTCTATTGCCAGCCGCCGCGGCCCGCCGGGCGGGGCAAGAAGGACCGGCCGACGCCGGTGCAGGCGCGGGCGGAGGCCCTGGGCCTGCCGGTGCGGCATCCGGTGTCGTTGAAGGGCGCGGAGGCGCAGGCGGAGTTCGCCGCTCTGGACGCGGATGTGGCCGTTGTCGTGGCCTACGGTCTTATCCTGCCGCAGGCCGTTCTGGACGCGCCCAAACATGGCTGTCTGAACATCCATGCCAGCCTGTTGCCGCGCTGGCGTGGGGCGGCGCCGATTCACCGGGCGATCATGGCCGGAGATGCCGAAACCGGCGTATGCATCATGCAGATGGAAGCGGGGCTGGATACCGGGCCGGTGCTGCTGCGCGAGGTTTTGGAGATCGAAAACGAGGAGACCACGGGCGAATTGCATGACCGGCTGAGTACGCTGGGCGCGCGGTTGATCGGCGAGGCGCTGGCGCGGCTCGGGGCGCTGGTGCCCGAGGTGCAGCCCGAGGACGGCGTGACCTATGCGGCAAAGATCGACAAGGCCGAGGCGGCGGTGGACTGGGCGCAACCGGCGGAGATGGTGAGCCGGCAGATCCGTGGCCTGTCGCCCTTTCCCGGGGCCTGGACGCTGCACGGCGAGGAGCGGATCAAGTTGCTCGGTGCGAGGGTCAGCGCGGCCACGGGTGTGCCCGGGACAGCGCTTGACGACACATTCACCATTGCCTGCGGCACCGGTGCGGTGCAGGTTACCCGCGCACAGCGTGCCGGGAAGGGGGTGCAGGAGGCCGAGGTTTTCCTGCGCGGGCATCCCATCCCCAACGGCACGATCCTCGGAGGCTGACGACAGATGTTCCCCGTTCTCATCGGCACCGTGGTGATCGCCGGGATCGTCGGATACGCGTCGGAGCGGTCCGGTTTCACCCACAACGGCATTCTGCAAAGCATCATCATCTGCATTGGCGGGGCCTTCCTCGCCTATTTCATCCGGCTGATGTTCGGCATCGGCTTCGGCTCTCCGGGGCTGAACGCGATTGCCTCGTCCATTGGCGCATTGATCATCGTGCCGTTCCACTGGCGCAAGTGAGGAGACAGGTCCCATGGGCATCATCTGGCTGATCATCGTCGGCGCGGCGGCGGGGTTTCTCGCCACGCGGTTCATGAACCTGCGGCTGGGTACGCTGGAGACCATCGGCATCGGTATCGGCGGTGCGCTGATCGGCGGGCTGGTGTTGCGGTTCCTGCTGGCCCTGACCGGTATGCTGGCGGGGCTGGTCGGCGCGGTGCTGGGTGCCATGCTGCTGCTCTGGGCGTTCAAGACCTTCTTCGGCAAGTGAATCCTGTGCCTTTGTGCGGACCTGCGCAGCCTCTGCGCGGGTCTTCGTCTTTGTCCGGTGCCCGCATCAGGCTAGGTCCTGTTGCAAAGGCAAAAGGAGGACACCATGGGACATCTGCAGGATGGCGCGTGGAAGACGCAATCGCTGGAGGCGCTCTCGAAGGGCGGCGCGTTCGAGCGCAAGGAATCCAGTTTCCGCAACTGGATCACCGCAGACGGCAGCGCCGGGCCGAGCGGAGACGGCGGGTTCCAGGCGGAGGCCGGGCGCTATCATCTCTATGTCAGCTATGCCTGTCCCTGGGCGCACCGCACGTTGATCTTCCGCGCGCTAAAGGGGTTGGAGGAGATCATCCCTGTCAGTGTCGTGCATCCCGACATGTTGGACGACGGCTGGACCTTCGAGGCGGATGAGGATGGCGCAACGGGCGATCGGCTTTACGGTCTGCGGTTCCTGCGGGACATCTACACGAAGGCCGATCCCAAGGTGACCAGCCGCGTGACGGTTCCGGTGCTCTGGGACAAGGACCGCGAGACCATCGTGTCCAACGAGAGCGCCGAGATCATCCGCATGTTCAATTCCGCTTTCGACGGGATCACCGGCAATACCGCCGATTTCTGGCCGAACGACCTGCGGGCGGCCATCGAGCCGGTCAATGCACGGATTTATGACACCGTGAACAACGGCGTCTACAAGAGCGGTTTTGCGACGACGCAAGCGGCCTATGATGATGCGGTGCACCCGCTGTTCGACACGCTGGACTGGATCGAGGAGCGGCTGGCGGCGCGGCGATACCTGATGGGCGAGCGGATCACCGAGGCGGACTGGCGGCTGTTCACCACGCTGATCCGCTTCGACGCGGTCTATCATGGCCACTTCAAGTGCAACCGGCGCCGGATCGTGGATTATCCGAACCTGTCGGGATACCTGCGCGAACTGTATCAATGGCCGGGGGTGGCGGAGACGGTGAATTTCACCCACATCACCCGGCACTATCACTACAGCCACGAGAGCATCAATCCGCATCGGATCGTGCCGATCGGACCGGAGCTGGACCTGGACGCGCCGCACGGGCGCGGTGCTTTGAAGGCGGCCTAGGCTGTCAGCCGCGGCTGGCCGTAATGGTCGGCCATGGCGGCCAGATCGGCCGGAGCGGTCGCGCTGGTGACAAAGGCACAGGCATTGGCGCAGTGCTGGAAGATCGAGCCGTCGGAGAAGAAGCTGGTGTTGGTGACGAAGATCACCCGCGCGTCCGGTTGGCGGTAGCTGGCGTAGTCGGAGACCGACAGGGCGCTGCCCTGTTCCAGGACCAGATCGAGGATGATCACCTCGAAGGTGACCTCGCGCAGCAACGTGTAGGCGTCTTCATCCGTTTGGGCCACGAGAACACGCCGGCCGAGCCGCTCCAGGTGCCGCTGCCACAGCGCGGCAAGGGTCGCATTGCTTTCGACGATCAGCACCATGGCTGGCGAACTCCGGAACCCCGGCGAAACCGGGTGATGAACACATCTGACATTCTCCGTGTGTAGGGCGGCAAATCTGAAGAAAGTGTTAACGCTTTGGTAAGCCGAGTGAACAAAGCATGAATCGTCGCTGGAAATTGATTGTTCTGGCGCTTGCCCATGCGCAGGGCGCTGTTACTGTGCGCCGCTGAGAATGCGCGGATTCAGGAGGTTTCATGCGGTTTTTCGGCGCGATTGCGGCAACGATCATCGGCTTTGCGGGAGCGGCCAGCGCACAGGAGGTGCCCTGTGGCGGCGGTTTCGCGGCGTTCAAGGACGGGCTGGTGGCGGAGGCTGTCTCGCTCGGCCATGACGAGGCGACGGCCCGGCGGTTCCTGTCCTCCGCCACGCAGGCGCAGAGCGTGCTCAAGGCGGACCAGCGGCAGGGCATCTTTCAGGACCCGTTCATTACCTTCTCTCGCAAGCTGATCTCGCAGAACCGGCTCGACAAGGGCCGGCAGATGTCGGAGCGCTATGACTCCGTCTTCGACCGGATCGAGCAGGAATTCGGCATCTCGCGCGGGGTGCTGCTGGCCTTCTGGGCCTTCGAGACCGATTTCGGCGCTTTCCAGGGTGATTTCAACACGCTGAACGCTTTGGTCACTCTGGCACATGACTGCCGCCGCCCCGAGATTTTCCGCCCGCAGATCTTCGCCGCGCTCTCGCTCTACGAACACGGCGATTTCGACCCTGCGACGACCACCGGCGCCTGGGCGGGCGAGATCGGCATGGTGCAGATGCTGCCGAAGGACATCCTCGAAAACGGCGTGGACGGCGACGGTGACGGGCATGTGATGCTGAAGACCTCCGCGCCGGATGCGCTGATGTCCGGGGCGAAGATGCTCTCGCATCTGGGATGGCGCTACGGCGAGCCATGGTTACAGGAGATCCGCCTGCCGGAGGATTTCGACTGGTCTCTGACGGGTTTGCAGACCGAGATGAGCGTGGCCGACTGGGAACAGCTTGGCGTGCGGGCGCGCGAGGGGCAACTGGACGATGGCCGTCTTATGGCGTCCATCCTGCTGCCGCAGGGCAAGGACGGTCCGCAGTTCCTCGCCTACCCGAATTTCCGCGTCTATTTCGAGTGGAACCAGAGCTTCACCTACGTCCTGACCGCCGCCTATTTCGGCACCCGCCTGATGGGGGCGCCGGTCTATGACGCGGGCAACCCGCAGCCGGGGCTGGACGGGCCGCAGATGAAGGAACTGCAGCGCAAGCTGGCGGCGCACGGGCATGACGTGGGCGAGATCGACGGCATTCTTGGAGCGGGAACGCGGGCGGCTGTGCGGGTCATGCAGCAGGAGGTCGGCCTGCCGGTGGACGGCTGGCCGACCCCGGCGCTGCTGAGCCGGTTGTAACGGTGATGGCGGGCCGGGCGCGGGCGCAGGCCATCAGGCCCCGGGTCAAGCCCGGGGCTGCGCTTCGTCTCGTCGCCCAGTGTCTGCCCCTGCTTGCCCTGTCGGCCTGCCTGACGGCGGAGGCGGTTCCGGAAATCCCGGCGGCCCTGCAAGGCCGTTGGGGTCTGGTGGCCGCCGACTGCGAGCCGGGGCGGGACGACGCCAAGGGGTTGATGACGGTCGGGGAAAGCACGCTGACCTTTTACGAGAGCCGCGCCACGCTGGACCGCCTGTCCGAACGCGGTGAGACGCAGGTGCAGGGCAGCTTTGCCTTCACTGGTGAAGGCATGGCGTGGGAGCGGCTTGTGTCTCTGACGCTGAACGAGGACGGCACGCTGACCCGCAGCGAGATCGGCGATGCGCCGGATGCGGACAGCTATACCTATCTGCCCTGTCCCTGATCGGAGCGGGGCGGCCTGTAGGGCGGGGCTATGCCCCGCACTCTCTCAGGCGATGATCTCGAACTTCATCACGTCGACCATGCCCCGGTCGGTGATCTTCAGCGAGGGAATGACCGGAAGGGCAAGGAAGGCCAGCTGCAGAAACGGCTCTTCCAGCGTCACGCCCAGCGATTTCGCCGCCGCCCGCAGCTGTTCGAGCCTGTCGCGCACCACCTCGAACGGTTCCAGCGACATCAGCCCCGCCACCGGCAGCGCCAGTTCCGCCAGCACCTTGCCGCCCGATGCGACGACAAATCCGCCCTCGATCTCGCCCAGCCGGTTCGCGGCCAGCGCCATGTCGTCGTAATCCACGCCGACGCAGGCGATGTTGTGGTGGTCGTGGCAGACCGTGGAGGCGATCGCCCCGGATTTCAGCCCGAACCCCTTGACGAACCCGCTGGCGATGTTGCCGTTCTTGCCGTGCCGTTCCACAACGGCGATCCGCACCAGATCCCGGGCCAAATCCGGGCGTTTGTCGCCGTCGGTGATCGGGATGTCCTCGTGCAGGTGATCGGTCAGGATCTGCCCCTCGCGGATGCCGATCACGTCGGTTTCGGTCCTGTTGCCACCAGAGCGGAAGCTGGCGCCGGTCACTGTCGGCGCCTTGACCGAACCGCGTCCGACCGGCGGGATTACGGTGCGTGCCGCGAAGGCATCATCTGTGACCTGCACCCCCCCGGCCCAGACCATCGCGGCGTGGCAGCCTTCCAGGCTGTCCACCGCGACGATATCCGCCCGCTTGCCGGGGGCGATCATGCCGCGATCCTTGAGGCCGAAGGCTTCGGCGGCGGAGAGCGTCGCGGCGCGATAGGCGGCGAGGGGCGTCGTGCCGAGCCGGATCATCTCGCGGATCATGTAGTCGAGGTGGCCGTGCTCACCGATGTCGAGCGGGTTGCGGTCATCGGTGCACAGGCACATGTAGGGCGCGGTGCGTTCGGTCAGCAGGGGGCGCAGGGCGTGCATGTCCTTCGACACGGAGCCCTCGCGGATCAGCACGCGCATCCCCTTGCGCAGCTTCTCTAGCGCTTCTTCCGGGGAAGTTGCCTCATGTTCGGTCCGGATGCCTGCCGCGACGTAGGCATTGAGGTCCCGGCCGGAGAGCAGGGGGCAATGGCCGTCCACATGGCCGCCCTCGAAGAGGCGCAGCTTGTCCATGGCCTGCGGATCGCGGTGGATCACGCCGGGGTAATTCATGAATTCCGCCATGCCGAGGCCGCTTGGATCGCCCATCAGTTCGGCAATATCCGCTGCAAGCAACTCCGCCCCGGCGGTCTCCATATGGGTC
This sequence comes from Tropicibacter sp. S64, assembly GCF_049803835.1. Taxonomy (NCBI): domain Bacteria; kingdom Pseudomonadati; phylum Pseudomonadota; class Alphaproteobacteria; order Rhodobacterales; family Roseobacteraceae; genus Tropicibacter; species Tropicibacter sp. S64. Next base: position 598,865 of record NZ_JBNAGK010000001.1, read on the forward strand.
GAGGGGACGCAGCTCGACAGCTGGACCTTGATGGACAGCAACGTGTGCCGTGCGGCCTGCTGGAAATACCGGACGCCCGGCGCGCCGATGACGTTGGCAATCTCATGCGGGTCGCAGATGGCGGTGGTCACGCCCCGCGGGGTCACGCAGCGGTCGAACTCGTAAGGGGTAACGAGGGAGGACTCGATATGCAGATGGGTGTCGATGAAGCCGGGAACGAGGATCAGCCCGCTGACATCGACCACTTCGCGCCCCTCGTAGCTGTCCAGGGTCCCGACGACGGTATCGCCGCAGAGCGCGACGTCACCCTCCAGCAGCTCCCCGGTGACGAGGTCCAGCATGCGCCCGCCGCGCAGCACGACGTCCGCGATTTCGTCCCCGCGCCCCTGCGCGATGCGGTTTTCCAGCTGTGCCATGCTCTTGCCCCTTGTTGCCCTGAGCATATCCTGACACAGCCCGAAACCGGGCGCGAGGGGTGGCACGGCAAAACCGGGCACGGGTGCGCGCGCTTTGCCGATGCCCCCATGGTCCGCCCCCAAAACATGCGCTACCGTTCCAGGCACGCCGGATTCGCCTTGCGACCTGCCGCTTTTGGATTGCGACTGTTGCAAAACCTCCGGAAAGATGGTCATTGACTCATCAGTCAATAAAAACAGGGAGCCTTACCATGATCCGCACTTCCACTTCGGCGCTCGCGCTGTGCCTCGCCGCCTCCTCGGCGTTCGCCGAGTGCTCGTCTGTCACCTTCTCCGATGTCGGCTGGACCGACATCACCGCGACCACCGCCGCGACGACCTTCGTGCTGGACGCGCTGGGCTACGAAACAGACATCAAGGTGCTGTCGGTGCCGGTGACTTATACGTCCATGGCGAACGGTGACATCGACGTGTTTCTCGGCAACTGGATGCCGACCATGGAAGCCGATATTGCGCCATATCGCGAGGCGGGCACCGTGGACACCGTCCGCGCGAACCTCGAAGGGGCAAAATACACGCTGGCGACCAACGCCGCGGGCGCCGCTCTCGGCATCACCGACTTCTCCAAGATCGCCGAGCATGCGGATGCGCTGGACGAGACCATTTACGGCATCGAGCCCGGCAATGACGGCAACCGGCTGATCATCGACATGATCGACGCGGATGCCTTTGGTCTCAAGGGGTTCGAGGTCAAGGAAAGCTCCGAGCAAGGGATGCTGGCGCAGGTCGGCCGCGCTGACGGCAAGGGTGAGCCGGTGGTCTTCCTCGCCTGGGAGCCGCATCCGATGAATGCGAACTATGACCTGACCTACCTGACCGGCGGTGACGATTACTTCGGTCCGAACCTCGGCGGTGCGACGGTCTACACCAACACCCGCGCCGGATATGTCGCGGAATGTGCCAACGTGGGTGCGCTGCTGAACAACCTCGAATTCAGCCTCGCCATGGAAAACGAGATCATGGGCGCGATCCTCGACGATGGCGCGGACCCGCAGGACGCGGCGAAGGCCTGGCTGAAGGAGAACGCCGGTGTGCTGGATGGCTGGCTGGCCGGTGTGACGACGCTCGACGGCGGAGATGCCAAGGCGGCGGTGATGAGCGCACTGGAGGGCTGATCCTCCGGGCGGACTGACTGACGGGACGGGGCAGGGCCGGTGGCTCTGCCCCTTTCCTGTTCGGGGCCCGTGCCGGGCTCGTGGAGCAGTCCGGGATTATCTGCGAATTTTTCAATAAACATCGTAAAAACAACGCATTAAAGACCACTTCACCAATGTCGGTTACTCCAGCCCCAAATCTCTTTGGTTGGTGGAGAAAAGTGATGAGTCTCAGAGCGGTCATGTTGGTGGCGCTGATTCCCCTTGTATGCCTGGTGGCCTATCTAGGGATCAGCGATCTTCGCGGTTATCTCGCCCAAGCCCGGGTGCAGAACGAAATCGTGGGTATTTCGAGGAATATCGAACGGGTCGGTGACCTCGTGCACGAGTTGCAGAAGGAGCGCGGCTATTCCGCGGGGTTCACGTCCTCCAAGGGCGCGACCTTCGCCTCCGATCTGGTCGGGCAGAGGTCACAGACGGATGGCATGATCGCTGCATTGCAGCCGGTCCTGCCGGAGCTGCAGTCAATGGCTCCGGAGGCGGCGGGAGTCGCGGTGACGCGGCTCGACAGCCTTTCGGAGCAGCGGGCGAAAATCGACGCGCTGGCCAGCACGGTTCCTGAACTGGCCGACTATTATACAGGCATCATCAATGCGCTCATTGCGATTTCGACGCACGTTCGGTCGGAGCAGGCGATCGACGGCATCAGCCCGTTGATGGAGGCGCAGCAATACGTCGCACTGGCCAAGGAGTCCGCGGGACTGGAGCGCGCCATGGGGGCGACCGGCCTCGGCGCGGAGAGCTTCCCGGTGCCGGTGCATCAGAAATATGTGCGCCTTGCCGCTGAGCAGATGGCGTTCCTGGCGCGGACGGAGGCGACGCTCGAGCGACCGGGTTTCGTCCGCGCGTTGCTGGAGACGGAGGCAGCACAGCGCGCGCAGGCCATGCGCGACACCATCCTGTCGCTGCCCTATGGCGGTACTCCGGGGGACCTGACCGCGCCGAAATGGTTTGCGGCATCGACCGCCTGGATCGATTCGCTGCGGGACATCGAGGTCGCTTTGGGTGGAGAAATCCGGATGCTCTCGGGGGCTGTCGGCGATGCTGCCGAAGCGCTGATGTGGCGGGAGGCGGCGATCGTCCTGATCGGCAGTATCGTCGGCTTTGCGCTGGCCGCGCTCTTCGTCGATCGGATCACGCGCAAGCTGCGTACCCTCATTGCCATCATGAACGAATTCATCGACGGAAATTTCGATGCCTGGGTGCCGTTTATTCAACAGAAGGGCGAGCTTGGCACCATGGCGCAGGCCATCTATCGGTTCAAGCAGCTCAGTAAGGAAGCGATCCGCAAGAAGGAGACGGATGAGGCGCAGTTGAACGCGAAGCATCAGCAGGTGGTCGATCTGGTCACGGAAGGGCTGAACGCGCTGTCGCAGGCGGATCTCAGCCTGAACTTCGAAGAACCCCTGGCGCCGGAATACGACGTGATCCGTGCGGACTTCAACGTCACGGTCGCAAACCTGCGCAAGGTGATGGAGGAAATATCCAGCACCGTGAACGACCTGGAGACCCGGGCCGAAACCATGATGCACAGCGCGTCGGACCTGGCGCAGCGCACCACGCAGCAGGTTGCCCAGATCGAGGCCACCGTGGAGGCGACCACGCGGCTCAGCAACGGCGCACAGGATACCAAGCGGGCCATCGGCAGCGCCAAGGCGATGGCGGACGAGGCGAAAGCGAAGGCGCAGAAATCCGGTGACACGGTCGCGGAGGCGGTCGCGGCCATGGACCGCATCTCGCGCTCTTCGGACAGAATCGGCCAGATCACCACGATGATCGAGGATCTTTCGTTTCAGACCAACCTGCTGGCCCTGAATGCCGGGGTCGAGGCCGCGCGAGCCGGTGCATCCGGCAAGGGGTTCGCCGTTGTGGCAACGGAAGTCCGGGCCCTCGCTTCGCGGTCCTCGGATGCCGCGATGGAGATCAAGACCCTGATCGGCGAAAGCGCAACCCAGATCGACAGTGGTGTCCAGCTGGTCGACCAGACTGGCGCGGAGTTGCAAACCATCATCGAGCAGATCCTGAAGATCGACGAATCGCTCTCGGTGGTAACCGGGGCCGCGACAGGTCAGGCCAACGACCTCGGCGCCTTGCAGGACACGATGCAGGAATTGCGCGACCTTACTGCGCGCAATCTGGCGCTGGCTGACCAGAGCCAGAACAACTCTGACGCCCTCGGGAGCGCGGCGCAGACATTGTCCGGCGTTGTGTCGAGCTTCACCTTCGCCAGCGGGGAAGCAGGCGGCAAGTCCGGGAGCCGTCCGACAAGGGCGGCGTGATCCGGCCTCGTCAGTCCGGTGAACCTGCCTGCGCTGCCGCGTCGTCGAGCGCTCTTGCCCGCACGGCGGCAGGGCGACTGAAGATGCGTTCGGCATACTCGGCGAAGATTGGCCGCTTCGGCAGGGTTCCGAACTGCTGTCCCCAGGCGATCTGGGACCCAAGGTAGACGTCGAGCGCGGAGAAGGTCTGTCCGAGAAGGTGGTCGCGGCCATCCGACAGCAGACCTTCAAGCGCCCCGACAACGCGATCGAAGCTGCCCCAGCCGGCGCGGCCCTGTGCCTGGGGATCGTCCGGCACCTCGAAGCCGAAACTTTTCGTCACGACTGCCGATTCGAGCGGTCCGGCAGCGAAGAACATCCAGCGGTAATACGTTCCGCGCGCAGCGCTGCCCGGCGCGGGGGCGAGGCCGGCGTCCGGGAACATATCCGCCAGGTAACAGCAGATGGCGGGGCATTCGGTGATGACGGTGTCTCCATGCACCAGCGTCGGCACTTTTCCCATCGGGTTCAGCGCAAGGTAGTCCGGTGTCTTCATCGTCGGTCCATAATCGAGCAGCACCGTGTCATACGATGCGCCGACCTCTTCGAGCATCCAGCGGATGATTCTCCCGCGTGACATCGGATTGGTATAAAATGTAAGGTCGGTCATGACGGCATCCTCCGGGATCTGTCGGGAAATCGTGCCACGCCATCGGTTGCGCAGTCCATTGCTTTATCGCCCGAACGTTCCGGGTTCACAAACAGGCGTGGTTGAGCTTAGATTGACTGATTGGTCAATCAAACGCGAACAGCCGGAGGGACCCCGTGAACTGGCTCACCGAACACAAGATTCCGGTTGGAGATGCTGCCGAGGCGCTTTTTGACGGGCTTCAGAAGCATGGAGCCGTGATCTTCGACGGCATGGCCGTCGTGATGGAAGCGCTGATCGAGGGTATCCTGTGGTGCCTGCAGACGCCGCCCGCGTTGCTGGTCATCCTGGTTTTCGTCGGCGCGACAGCGCTGCTGCACCGCGACTGGAAAGTGCCCTTGATGGTGCTGCTCGGGTTCTTCTTCATCCTCAATCAGGGCTATTGGGAGGAGACGACGGAAAGCCTGACGCTCGTCCTGTCGGCCTGCGTCGTCTGCATGGGTGTCGGTGTGCCCATCGGCATTGCTGCCGCCCATCGCCCGAAACTCTACGCCTGGATGCGCCCGGTGCTCGACCTGATGCAGACCCTGCCGACCTTCGTCTATCTCATCCCGGCGATCGTGTTCTTCGGCATCGGCATGGTGCCGGGTCTCATCGCAACGGTCATCTTCGTCGTCCCGGCGCCGATCCGGCTGACCCACCTCGGCATTTCCTCGACACCCCAGGCGCTGATCGAGGCGGCGGACGCCTTTGGCGCGACGCCCTCGCAGAAGCTGTGGAAGGTCGAATTGCCTTCCGCCCTGCCGCAGATCATGGCCGGGCTGAACCAGACCATCATGCTGTCCCTGTCGATGGTCGTCATCGCGGCGCTCGTCGGGGCGGACGGCCTCGGTGTGCCGGTGGTGCGGGCGTTGAACCGGGTAGACACCGGGCTCGGGTTCGAAGCGGGCCTGATCATCGTGGTTGTCGCGATCATGCTCGACCGGGCGCTGCGCTGGGGGAACGGCAAATGACGGCGGTTCGGTTCGACAACGTCTCGATCCTGTTTGGAGACAAACCGCAAGATGCCCTGCCGTTGGCGGACAAGGGGCAGAGCCGGGCGGAGATCCAGCAGGCGACCGGGCAGGTGCTCGGGGTGCACGACTGTTCGCTGGACGTGCAGGAGGGCGAGATTCTCGTATTGATGGGGCTATCGGGCTCCGGCAAATCGACGCTCCTGCGGGCGGTGAACGGGCTGAACCCCGTGGTGCGCGGCAAGGTGGAGGTGCACGACGGCCGCGGCATGGTGGATGTCACCCACTGCGACGCAAGGACCCTGCGCCGGATGCGGCAGTCCCGGATTGCCATGGTGTTCCAGCAGTTCGGCCTGCTGCCTTGGCGGACGGTGCGGGAAAACGTACAGTTTCCGCTGGAACTGGGCAAGGGAACCACGCCAGACGGCAAGGATATGGCCCGGGCGTCGGACGCGGCCATCGAGATGGTCGGCCTCAGCGGCTGGGAAAACCGCAAGGTGGGCGAGCTGTCCGGCGGGATGCAGCAACGTGTCGGTCTTGCGCGGGCCTTTGTGACCGAGGCCCCGATCCTGCTCATGGACGAGCCGTTCTCGGCGCTGGACCCGCTGATCCGGACGAAATTGCAGGACGAGTTGCTGGATCTTCAGCACAAGCTGAAACGCACGATCATCTTCGTCAGCCATGACCTCGATGAAGCGTTCAAGCTCGGCAACCGGATCGCGATCATGGAAGGCGGGCGGATCGTGCAGCTTGGCACGCCGCGCGACATCTTCTCTAACCCGGCGTCGGACTATGTGGCGGAGTTCGTGGCGAACATGAACCCGCTGGGCGTGCTGACGGCGCGGGACGTGATGGTGCCGGGGGCCGGTGGGCGCGGGATCGGGCCGGAGACGGCGATCCGGGACCTGCTTCCCATGCTGTCGGATGGCCCCCTGAGCGTCACCGAAGGCGAGGCGGTGCTGGGGCAGGTGACGGCAGAGAGTGTACTGGCCCGGCTGGCGCTCTAACCGTAGACACGATCGCCGAAAATGGCGGAACCAACGCGGACATGGGTGGCGCCGAAGGCGATGGCCTGTTCGAAATCGCTGCTCATGCCCATGGAGAGACCGGCGAGACCGTTGCGGTCTGCGATCTTGCGCAGAAGAGCAAAGTGCAGGGCGGGGGTTTCCTCGACCGGCGGAATGCACATCAGGCCCTTGACCGGCAGATCGAGCGCCCGGCACTCCGCGATGAAGCCATCCGCCTCGGCAGGGCTGACGCCTGCTTTCTGCTCTTCCTCGCCGGTGTTGACCTGGATGAAAAGGTCGGGGCAAGAGCCGGTTTCCTGTGCGATCCGGGCGATGGCCTTGGCGAGCTTGGGCCGGTCGACCGTGTGGATGGCGTCGAACAACTCCATCGCCTGACGCGTCTTGTTGCTCTGCAACGGGCCGATGAGGTGGACCTGAACGCCGTCGAACCGGGCCTTGAAATCCGGCCACTTGCCTGCCGCCTCCTGAACCTTGTTCTCGCCGAACAGCCGGTGGCCTTCGCGCAGAACGTCTTCGACCCGCTCGTTCGGCTGCACCTTGCTTACGGCGATCAACTGCACGTCGGCGCGGGCGCGGCCGGCTGCGTCGCAGGCGTGTTGAATACGGGCTTCGATGTCACTCAGTCCCAAGGCTCGTCTCCCCATGCCGCCAGAAACGGCTCAAGTTCGGTCTCGTATTTGCGCCAGGCCTCGCGGCGCCCGGCGTGGATCGGTTGGCGCACCTGGGCCAGGCTCAAGGTCTGCACCGCGCCGCCCGACTTGTGGAAATCGAGGCATTGCGGCTCCCAATCAAGCCCCGCCGCTGCGATCAGCGCCCGGGCTTGCGGTTCCGGGTCACTGACGAGGGCATCGTAGCGCACCTCGTGCAGCACGCCGGGCAGGCGGTCTTTCCAATGGGCCACGACGCGGCGGAAGCGTTTGATCTCTTGGGCAATCTCGGCGAGATCACTGCCGTAGCGATGCGTGCCGATGGCGAAGAAATTCTTGTAGATCGACAGGGCGATGTCGCGCGGATCGCGGTGGACGACGATGATGCGGGCGCCGGGCATGGCGCGGTGGATCAGGCCGAAGATCAGGTAACTTTGTATCGCCTTGTCGGTGATGACGCCGCCGGTTGCGCCGGAATCGCGCATGGCGAGGCGCTGGTAATGCGCGGCGTAGGCGGCGAGGGCCTCCGGGGACTGTGCCGCCAAAGGCTGCATCTTGTCCGCGACGCCGAAGCGGGCGTAGGCCTGTTTCAGCGCATGGACCATCTCGCCGCCGGCCCGCGCACCGCTGTGTGCCGCGATGATCTGCTCGACCAGCGTGGTGCCGGAACGCGGCATGCCGCAGACGAAGACGGGGCGGGGGTCCAACGGCGCGCCGATAGGCGTCAGATCGCCGGCCTGCGCTTTCAGTACCGCGTCGATCTCGCGGTCCTTGGCCGCCGTGTCGACCGGCGCGAGCTTCAGTTGCGCGGCATTGGCGCGGCGCAGGAAGGGGAAGACCTTGTCCGTCTCGCCGATCTCCTCCATCGCCTTGGCAAGAGCAAAGCCGAGGTGGATGCGGCCGTGATCGTTCAGGCGCGGATCGTTCCAGAGACGGTACATCTGGCGGATCAGCGGATCGCCCTTCTTCAGCTTCGCTCCGCCAAGATAGATGCGGTAAAGCTCGGGTTGTTCGGGATGTTGCTTGATGAGCTTGCGCAGGATCTTGCCCGCCTCATCGAACGCGCCGAGCCCCTGCAGGAAACGCGCCTTGTCCGCCTTTGGGCCAATGGCTTTCGGATCGAGGGCGATGAGGTGGTCGTAGGCGCCTCGCGCCCGCGTGGTATCGCCTATGCGCATGAAGCGTTCGGCGGCGGCTTGCCAGAGCCGTGCCGCCTGCGGTGCGAGGGAGAGCGCGGCCTCGGTGTGTTCGAGGAAAGCCACGGCGTCGCCGTCTTCCCAAGCGATGGTTGATAGGAAGGCATGAGCGGGCGCGTGATCGCGCTGAACGGCGATGATCTGCTGGAAAACCGCACGGGCCTCGGCGGGTTTGCCCGCGGCCTGCAGGGCCTTTCCCTTTTCGAAGAGGGCTGCGATCTGCTGCGGTGTCATGCCGGATGGCTCCCCTGTCGTGCCGGACCAGGCGGTCCGCCCTGACACCCCTTTTGCACAAAAGAAAAGAGCGGGCGCAAGGCCCGCTCTTCCCTATGCCGTGAGGCTGGTGTCCTTAGAAGGACATTGCCAGACCCAGGGAGAAGCTGTCTGCGTCTGCAGAAGCGCCGCCCACTTTGACTTCGGAGTAGCCGTAGCCGAACTGGACTTCGAGACCGCCGCCCAGATCGTAGTCAACTGCCAGGCCGTAGCCTTTGGACTCTGCGCCGCCCTGGAAGTCGTACTTGCCGTAGTTGAAGCCGATGGTCAGGGCGTTCATGGTGTAGCCCAGGCCGATTGCCGAGTGGGTCCAGTCAGCAACGATGTCGGACTGGAAGTCGGAGTAGTTTACGCGTGCCTGGATACCGTTGTTGAAGGTGGTGTCCAGCGAGATACCCCAGATGCTTTCGTCGAAGCCCGAACCGTAATCAACGGTCTGGTAGCCGAGGCCAACGCCGAGGTCGAGGCCGGCCAGCTCAGCAGTGTAACGGAAGCCGATACCCCAAACCGGGTCGAAGGTGCCGGAGTCGTCGATTTCAGCCGACAGGTAAGCGGTGAAGCTGTTGAAGGTGTAGGCGAACTGAGCGATCTGGCCGTCGTAGGTGCCGTCCAGGCCGGAGTTGCCGGAGAAGCCGGTGTGCCAGGTTTCGGAGTCGTCGATGGAACCACCGATGTTGACTTCCTGCATCGCTGCGTCGAACGCACCGTCAACGTCGCCCATGGAGAGCTTGGCGTTGCCGTATGCAACCCAGATGACTTCGCCGCCCTGCAGGGTGTTCACGAAGGCGTTGGAGTTACCGGTTGCTGCGCCGTATGCGGTGACGAAGCACTCTGCGTTGTCGTTGTCGCCGTCGGAGAAGGCGCCGCCTTCGGTCACGCCGCCAACCACGTTGCCGAAGTCAACGGTTTCGCCGTTGATGGTCATGGCTGCGTCGATGTCGTCGTTGTCGGAGATGAAGCAGGTACCCGAACCACCGGCGGAACCCGAACCGTCGGACTCGTCGAGGTCGATGTTGGCACCGAAGGTCAGGCCGTTGTCGGCTTCACCGGACATGGTGAAGGTGACGTCGATGTCGGTCATGAACTGGGTGGTGTCGCCATAGCGGGAGCCGCCAAGGATACCCATTTCGGCCAGACCGGTCAGAGCGATCTCTGCCGATGCTGCACCTGCGGTGGCAACCAGCGCGGTGGTCGCGAACAGAATCTTTTTCATTGTTTCCCTCATGTGTTCAAAGGCACGTACCAATCCGGGTTGCCCGGGTTTGATGGGATGTCTATGCGCCCTGAGCCCGTCTCTTTGCAAGCGCTCGGAAAATGACGGACGCAACAAGCAGATCAGTGATGCGCAATTGTCACAAGCGGTTTTGCCGACCGGGACCGCACCGGCAAAATGTGCAGAATTCCGCCAGTTACAGGGTGCTTCGGGCCATGACGGCAAACTGTCCGCTTGCGTTCCGGAAGCGCGCTTGGCAGCCCCGCGTGCGCGATTCTTCAATATGGGGCCCACGGGTGCGCCTCAACTGCGGTGGCGAGGCATTGACTGCTTGCCGCGTCGCCGTGCCCCGAGTATTCAGGGAAAAACCGGGAATTCGGCAGGAGGCTGCACATGAATAGTAAACGTCTGGCACTGGGTATTGGTCTTGCCTTGGCACTTCTGATCCAATCCGGGTGTAGCGTTTTCGGCAATCGGGGCGGACAGCCGGTTGAAACCCCGAGTGCGCAGGAGATCAACGACGAGATTCTCTACGGCGATCGCGGCCGCCCGCGCGGCACGATCTGGGACATCTTCCGGGCGCGTCCGGACCAGGGCCAACTGGGGTCCGTCAACAAGTACATCTGGAACGCGGCGCTGGAGACACTGGATTTCCTGCCGGTGCAGTCCGTCGATCCCTTTACCGGGGTGATCATCACCGGCTATGGCACGCCTCCGGGCGGCGGTCGGGCTTATCGCGCGACGATCTACGTCAACGACCCGTCGCTGGATGCACGGTCGCTGAACGTGGCACTGATGACCCGCAATGGCCCGGCGGATGCCGCGACGGTACGCGCGATCGAGGATGCCATCCTGACCCGCGCCCGTCAGCTGCGCGGGCAGGACAGCCGGCTGTAAGCGACAGCCGATGCTGCGGGACAGCCTGTAGGGCGGGGGTTTCCCCCGCCTTTTTCATGGCTCAGTCGCGCACCGGCCGCGGATCGAGCGTGGCGAGTCGATCGACCCAGTCCAGGTGTTGCGGCAGGCAGACGGTTTTCAGGTCGTAGCGTTCCCGGGCAAAGCTGCGGGCGTTTGCGCCGAGCCGTTGCCGCGTGGCGGGATCGTCGAGCAGCGCGCAAAGCCGGTCGACCAGCGCCGTCCGGTCGAAGAAATCCACCATCCATCCGGTTTCGTCTTCGGTCAGGACCTCGCGCACGGGGTCTGTTCCGGAGGCCAGGATGGCACATTCCGCGCTCATCGCTTCCAGCAGGGACCAGGACAGCACGAAGGGGTATGTCAGGTAGACGTGCGCCGTGCTGACCTGCAACATGGACAGATACACCTCGTACGGCACCCGTCCGAGAAAATGCACCCGCTCCCAGCTTGGCGTCGGAATGCGGCCGCGCACCTCGTCGATGAAGATCTGTTTCCAGCTTTGCCCCTGCGGCGGTTTCGACCCGTAACTCACCTCATCCCCGCCGATCAGCACCACATGGGCGTTCGGACGGCGTTTGAGGATGTCGGGCAGGGCGCGCATGAAGATGTGATAGCCCCGATACGGCTCCAGGTTCCGGTTGATGAAGGTGATCACCTCGTCGGACCGTGTCAGGGTCAGCCCGTCGCGGACCTGCAGCGCGGCATCGGCCTTCGGCACCACCAGATCGGTATCCACGCCGTCATGCGCCACGGTGATCCGGTCCTGCCACGCCGCCGGAAAGCTCGCCGCCTGGAAGCGGGTGGGCGAAATGCCGGCGTCCATGATTTCCTCGTGCAGCCGGTTGTTGAGATTCTTCATTCTGATCCGCAGAGCATCCGCGCCGGGACTCTTCGACGGAAATTCGGGGTCGAAGTTCATGAAAGGCTTGGTCGTCAGGTGATAGAGTTCGCAGTAAAGCCCGAGCCGCGCCTGTGGCCAGACGTCCTTGAGGAACATCGACTCACCCCAGCCATGGTGCGCGCAGATCACGTCCGGTTCGAATCCCTGTGCCTTCAGCCCCAAGGCGCCCTGGTAGCAGGAGGTGCCGCGCAACAGCTTGGTCTCGAAATCCGACAGCCAGGGGTGGATGCCCTGCGTGCTGCTGCCTTTCACCGCGTAGGGAATGATGCGCACGCCCTTCCAGGTCTGCGGCTCCTTGACCTTGCAGGTCAGCGCCACGACCTCGTGACCCCGCGCCGCCAGCGCCGGGGCGAGATGCTTGTACTGGCCGGGAAAGTTCTGGTGGATCAGAAGGATTTTCATGGCGGCTCGGCCCCGGATGCTTTTTTCCAGTCTTCTTGCCATGCCCTGCGCTTCGGCGCAAATGGCGCGCTGCCCGCTCCGGCACTGGACGATTGCCGCGCGAGACCCTATCACGCCTGCCAAACCTGCCCGTCAGAGGATTGACCCGGATGTCCCGTTACGACCCCGCTTCCATCGAGCCGAAATGGCAAGCCGCCTGGGAAGAGGCGCAGACCTTCAAGGCCGTCCGCTCCGAGGACAAGCCGAAGTATTATGTGCTCGAGATGTTCCCCTATCCCTCGGGCCGCATCCACATCGGCCATGTGCGAAATTACACGATGGGAGACGTGATCGCCCGCTACAAGCTGTCGACCGGGCACAACGTCCTGCACCCGATGGGTTTTGACGCCTTCGGGATGCCGGCGGAAAACGCCGCGATGAAATCCGGCGGACATCCCAAGACCTGGACTTACGAGAACATCGACACGATGGTCGGCCAGATGAAGCCGCTGGGCTTTGGCCTCGACTGGTCGCGCATGTTCGCAACATGCGATCCGGAATATTACGGCCAGCAGCAAGCGCTTTTCATCGACTTCCTCGAAGAGGGCCTGGTCTATCGCAAGAACGCCGTGGTGAACTGGGACCCGGTGGACATGACCGTTCTTGCCAACGAGCAGGTCATTGACGGCTGCGGCTGGCGCTCCGGTGCGCCGGTCGAGCGCAAGGAGCTGACACAATGGTTCTTCAAGATCTCCGACATGAGCGGGGAGCTTCTCGACGCGCTCGAAACGCTTGACGACTGGCCCGCGAAGGTGCGGCTGATGCAGGAGAACTGGATCGGGCGCTCGCGCGGCCTGCAGTTTGCCTTCTCCACCGTCGATGCGCCGGAAGGATTCGACCGCATCGAGGTCTATACCACCCGTCCCGACACGCTCATGGGCGCGTCCTTTGTCGGCATTTCCCCGGACCATCCGCTCGCCAAGCACCTTGAAGCCTCCGATCCCGAGGTGGCAAAGGTCGTGGCAGAGATGCGCAAGGGCGGCACCACCGCAGAGGCCATCGAGAAGGCGGAGAAGCTCGGCTACAACACGGGCCTGACCGTACGCCATCCCTTTGACACCGCCTGGGAGTTGCCGATCTACATCGCGAACTTCATCCTCATGGACTACGGCACCGGCGCGATCTTCGGCTGCCCCGGCCATGACCAGCGCGATCACGACTTCTGCACCAAATACGACCTGCCGATCATCGACACCTTCCTTCCCGTCGATGGCGAGCACGACATCCAGAAAGCCCCCTTCGTCCCGGCGAAGTCCGAGAAGGTCCGATACACCCGTCTCGTCGCTGGTGAAGAGATCCAGACCGGCGAGCAGGGGGTCGAGGCGACCATCGACTTTTGCGAAAAGAATGGCGTCGGTCAGGGCGTGACGAAATACCGCCTGCGCGACTGGGGCCTGTCGCGTCAGCGCTACTGGGGTTGCCCGATACCGGTTGTCCATTGCGAGACCTGCGGCGTGGTGCCGGAGAAGAAGGCGAACCTGCCGGTCCGCCTTCCCGATGACGTGACGTTCGACATTCCGGGCAATCCTCTGGATCGTCACCCGACCTGGCGCGACTGCGCCTGCCCGTCTTGTGGCAAGCCTGCGCAGCGCGAGACGGACACGATGGACACCTTCGTCGATTCCTCCTGGTACTTCACCCGCTTCACCGCGCCGCGTGCGACGACCCCGACGGACATGGCCGAAGCGGACTACTGGATGAACGTCGACCAGTACATCGGCGGCATCGAGCACGCGATCCTGCACCTTCTCTACTCGCGCTTCTTCGCGCGGGGCATGATCAAGACCGGCCACCTGCCGGAGAAATCCGCCGAGCCGTTCAACGCGCTGTTCACGCAGGGTATGGTGACGCACGCGATCTACCAGACGAAGAACGCAGAAGGTCGCCCGGTCTATCATTATCCCGAAGCGGTCGAGTTGCGCGATGGCAAGGCGTTCCTGAAGGACGGCGGCGAGGAGGTGCAGATCATTCCCTCAGCCAAGATGTCGAAGTCGAAGAACAACGTTGTCGACCCGGTAGAGATCATCAGCACCTACGGCGCCGACACCGCCCGCTGGTTCGTCCTTTCCGACAGCCCGCCCGAGCGCGACGTCGAATGGACTGCCGCCGGGGCCGAGGCCGCGAACAAGCACCTTGCCCGCGTCTTCCGCATCGCGTCGGAAATCGCGGCGAGCGACGTGCCGCCGACCAACGAGGACGAGGCGCTTCTCAAGGAGACGCACAAAGTCATTCATGACGTGACCATGGGCGTGGAATCCTTCGGCTTCAACGCGGCGATTGCCAAACTCTACGGCTTCACCAACACCCTCTCGAAGTCCCGCGCCGGGACGGAGGCCAAGGCCTTTGCGGCCAAGACCCTTGCCCAGCTCATGGCCCCGATGACCCCGCACCTCGCCGAGGAAATCTGGCAGATGCTCGGCGGTGAGGGCCTGATCGCGAACGCCACCTGGCCCAAGGCAGACGAGGCCATGCTGGTGGAAGACAGCGTGACCCTGCCAATCCAGGTCAATGGCAAACGGCGGGGCGAGATCACCGTTCCGAAGGACATGGCCAAGGAAGAGGTTGAAAAACTCGTCCTCGCGCACGAAGCTGTGGTGAAGTCCCTCGACGGGGCGGAGCCGAAGAAGCTGATCGTGGTGCCGGGGCGGATCGTCAATGTGGTTGTCTAGAAGGCAGTTTGTCCTGTCGGGGCTGGCGTTTGCCGGCCTGTCGGCCTGCGGCTTCACCCCGGTTTACGGACCGGGGGGGACGGGCAACAGGCTGCTGGGCAAGGTGGCCCTCGACACGCCCGAAACGCCGGGCGACTACCTGTTCAACCGCCGGTTCGAGGAGCGGATGGGACGGGCATCCGGGCCATATCTGCTCAGCGTGAGCAAATCCGTGGACCAGCAGGACCTCGGCAGCACGACCTCCGGCAACACCACGCGCTACCGCCTGCTGGCGCGGGCGCAGTATGCGCTCAAGGATGCCGGCGGGGTGATCCTGCTCTCCGGCAAGACCGACGCGTTTTCCGGGTATTCGACGACCGGCTCCACCGTGGCAACGCTGGCGGCGGAGCGGGATGCGACGGAGCGGCTGATGATCCTGCTTGCCGATCAGGTGATCGACCGGCTGATCCTCGACGCCTACGACCTGCCTGATGAAGCTTAACCCTCGGGACGCCAACGCCTTTTTCGCGAAGCCCGACCCGAAGGTCGCGGCGCTGCTGATCTATGGCGAGGACACCATGCGGGTGGCCATGAAGCGGCAGGAGGTGATCGGCAACATCACCGGGCCGGGGGCAGAGGAGGAGATGCGGCTGACGCGCATTCCCGGCGCGGAGCTGCGCAAGGAACCGGCAATGCTGCTGGACGCAGTGAAGGCGCAGGGGTTCTTTCCCGGGCCGCGGGCGGTGCTGGTGGAGGAGGCGTCGGACGGGTTGGCGCCGGTGGTCAAGATGGCGCTGGAGGACTGGCGCGAGGGCGATGCACAGATCGTCGTGACGGCAGGACAACTGGCCGCGAAATCGGCGTTGCGCAAGTTGTTCGAGACCAGCAGGACCGCATACGCCGCGGGGCTTTACAACGATCCGATGGGGCGTGCCGAGATCGAGGCGGAGCTGGCGCGGGCCGGACTTCAGGAGGTTCCGCGCGACGCGATGGGTGCATTGGAAGGGCTGGCCCGGAGTCTGACACCCGGGGATTTCAGGCAGACGCTGGAAAAGATCGCGCTATACAAGCTGGACGATCCTGCCCCGCTGACCACCGAAGAGGTGGAACTGATGGCACCGGCCTCCGTCGAGGCGGAAATGGACGAGATATTTCATGTGCTTGCGGAAGGGCGCACGGGCGACATCGCACCAGTGATGCAACGGCTCGCGGCGCAGGGCGTCGCCCCGGTCACCCTGCTCATCATGGGGATGCGGCACTTCCGGGTGTTGTTTGCGCTGGCGTCTGCACCCGGTGGTCCGGCGCAGGGGATCGGGCGGCTGCGTCCGCCGCTGTTCGGGCCGCGCCGAGACCGGATGCTGCGGCAGGCACAGGGCTGGCGGGTTGCGCGTCTGGAGGAGGCGCTGGAGCTGATCATGGAGACGGACCTCACGATCCGGTCCGCCGGGCAGAAGGCCCCGGCCATGGCGCTGGTCGAGCGGGCGTTCGTGCGGCTGGCGTATATGGCGACGCGGTAGCCCGGGCGGCCAGGATTGTGGCACCGCACGGTGGGGTTAACGCGGCGCGCGGTGCTCAACCTGTCCAGATGTGGTGTACCGTTCGCGTTTGACCACAAGGC
This sequence comes from Tropicibacter sp. S64, assembly GCF_049803835.1. Taxonomy (NCBI): domain Bacteria; kingdom Pseudomonadati; phylum Pseudomonadota; class Alphaproteobacteria; order Rhodobacterales; family Roseobacteraceae; genus Tropicibacter; species Tropicibacter sp. S64. The sequence continues at coordinate 615,295 of NZ_JBNAGK010000001.1, forward strand.
AGGGGCGAGGACCGAAGGGCCCATCGACAGGATTGCCCGGAGTTTGGTGCGATTCGGCGCGAGTTTTGTACATATTCCCGAAAGATGATATCTGAAATCGGAGGATTTGCCCGTAAAGTGGCTCGGCGTGCCGGAAATATGGTTAACGGGCGGATGTGTCGCAAGGGGAGGCGCGGGGCATAGCCCCGCCCTTCGGCGGTGCTTTTTTGCCATCGTCCGACGTGTCCGAACGCACGGGTCGGACCGAGTGTTCTCGAAGAGAAGAAAAGGGGGTGCGGGGCAGATGGGCCGCCCCGCGCCGGAGATCAGGACTTGTCCGTGACGTTCTCCTTGAAGGCCACGTCGAAAGCGGCCTGTTTTTCCGGGCTGGCGGCAGTCTGGTTCTGCCTCTTCCAGTCGTCGTAGGGCATCCCGTAATAAATCTCGCGGGCCTCTTCCTTGCCCATCTCGATGCCGCGCGCGTTGGCGGCCTCCTGATACCAGCGCGACAGGCAGTTGCGGCAGAAGCCGGCGAGGTTCATCAGGTCGATGTTCTGCACGTCGGCGCGGTCTTCCATCAGGTGCTGCCGGAGGCGGCGGAAGGCGGCGGCTTCCAGTTCGGTGCGGGTCAAGTCGTCCATCAGTTCATCTCCCATTCATTCATCTCGTGTAAGTCAGTCGGGCACCCGCGCAAGGGCCTCTCGCAGCATCGGCGCCAGACGCTGCCCCCAGAGCTCCTGCGTGGCTTCGGAACGGATCAGGTCGTTGCGGACCTCGATCAGCGTGTTGTTCCGTCCGTGGTGCAGGGCGTGGCGGTCGATGGCGTCGCCGGGCAGGTGGCCCGGGTAAGGCTGGTTGCGGCCGACGACGAGATCGGGCTCGGCTTCGAGCAGCGCGATGAAGGGATCGGAAAGGCGCCGGTCCCAGGCGTGCAGGATGCCGATGTGCCAGGGACGCGGCGGACGACCGCGCAGCTGGTGGGTGAAACTGTGCACGGCGACGATGACGGTATCGTCCCGCCGCGCCGCGAGACGGGCGTAGGCCTCGTGGTAGGGGCGGTAATACGCGTTGAGGCGGCGCTCCCTTTCCGCGGCATCCGCGTGACGGTTCGCGGGGATGATGGAGCCGTCGTAGAGCTTCATCAGGAGGGTCGGATCATCTTCGCCGCGGTTCGGGTCGATCACGAGGCGGGAGAAGTTGGACAAAAGCACCGGGGCGTTCAGCGCCCTGCCGAGCGCCAGGGATACTCCCGCGGCACCGGGATCGTAGGCGATGTGCCGGGTCATGTCCGCCTCCGGCAGGCCGAGGCTTTCGCCGATGTCCGGCGGGACGGTGTTGGTCGCGTGGTCGCAGGTGATCAGCCAGCGGCTTTCGCGATCCTCGCCGTGGATGTGATAGGGTTGGTATGTCATGGTCACGTTATCTCTTGCATGCAACAGATAGGCCAGATCGGAAGCAAAGGGAATTGCGGGCGGTGGTCCTGCGTGTTAGCGGTAACGCAACGTCCGGGCGGATGCGGCGCGACCTTGCCAAGCCGCCTTTCGTCCTGCCATATGTGACTGCCGCGCCAGGAGAGACACCATGAAAAGAGATCGCAACGTCAAGATCGTCGCGACGCTGGGACCGGCGAGTTCCACCTACGAGATGATCCGAAGCCTGCACGAGGCCGGGGCCGACGTGTTCCGCCTGAACATGAGCCACGGCACCCATGCGGAACTGGCCGAACGGCATCGCATCATCCGGCAGGTCGAGAAGGACCTCGACAGCCCGATCGCCATCCTTGCGGACCTGCAGGGGCCGAAACTGCGCGTCGGCGTGTTCGAGAACGGCGAGGAAGAACTGGAGTGGGGCGAGACCTTCCGGCTGGATCTCGACGAGACACCTGGCACGCACAAGCGCGTGAACCTGCCGCATCCGGAGATCTTCGCCGCGCTTCAGGTCGGGGCGCACCTGCTGGTGAACGACGGCAAGATCCGCCTCCGGGTGGAGGAATGCGGTGAGGACTTCGCCAATTGCACGGTGATCGCGGGCGGCACGATTTCCAACCGCAAGGGCGTGAACGTGCCGGACGTGGTGCTGCCGCTGGCGGCACTGTCGGAGAAGGACCGCAGCGATCTGGAATTCGCCTGTGCACTGGGCGTCGACTGGCTGGCGCTGAGCTTCGTGCAGCGGCCGGCGGACGTCTGGGAGGCGCGTGAGCTGGCCGATGGCCGGGCCGCGATCCTGTCGAAAATCGAGAAGCCGGCGGCGGTGCAGGCGTTCGACGAGATTCTGGCGGTGTCCGACGGGATCATGGTGGCGCGGGGCGATCTAGGGGTCGAACTGCCCGTGCAGAACGTGCCGCCGATCCAGAAGCGGCTGGTGCGCAAATGCCGGGCGGCGGCGAAGCCGGTGATCGTTGCGACTCAGATGCTCGAATCGATGATCGAGTCGCCGATGCCGACCCGGGCCGAGGTGTCGGATGTGGCAACGGCGATCTACGAGGGCACCGATGCCATCATGCTGTCGGCGGAATCGGCGGCGGGGCAATACCCGGTCGAGGCCGTGACGACGATGAACAACGTGGCGATCGAGGTGGAGAGCGATCCGACCTACCGCGAAATCCTCGAGGCCTCGCGCCATGCCAAGCGGGTGTCGGTGGCGGATGGAATCGTGGCCGCCGCGCGGGAGATTGCGGAAACGACGGACATCAAGGCGATCTGCTGCTTCACCTCCTCCGGGACGACCTCGGCGTTGGTCGGGCGCGAGCGGCCGCGGGTGCCGATCATCGCCATGACCTCGCTGCGCGGCACCGCGCGGCGGCTGTCGCTGCACTGGGGCACGATGACGGTGATGACCGGCGAGCTCCAGCGGTTCAAGCAGGCGGTGGTCAACGCGGCGCGGGCGGCGCGCAAGCATGGCTTTGCCGAGGAGCACGATCAGATCGTGGTGACCGCCGGTGTGCCGTTCAACGTGCCGGGGTCCACGAACATCCTGCGCGTTGCGCCCTGTGACGAGCGTTTGATCTACAGCACCGATCCGGAGTAGTCTGTTAACGACAGTTAACAGGAGTCCAGAATGGATCCGGATACGACATTGGTGGTCGGCATGGTTCTGGCCGTGCTGGCCATTCCGGCGATCGTGTCTGCCTTTTCCGAAGGGCGGGCGCCCCGGGTGGCGGCGATCGTCGTGATCGTGGCGGGCGGGCTGATGGTCTACGCCATCCAGAAGAAGGAAGGCGGGTATCGCTTCGGCGATCTGCCGAACGTCGTCTACCACGTCATTGGCGATCTGATCTGAGCGCAGCGCCAAGGCGCGGAAAATCCCTTGCCAAATATGGATCGCGCCTCTATACGGCGCGCTCCAACCGTGCGTCCGGCCGAAGAGGCATGCCGAGTCGTGCGACGTAGAAGGAGACCGAAATGCCCAAGATGAAGACGAAGTCGAGCGCCAAGAAGCGCTTCAAGGTCAGTGCGACCGGGAAGGTGATCGCAGGTCAGGCCGGCAAGCGCCACGGCATGATCAAGCGCCACAAGAAATTCATCCGCGACGCGCGCGGCACGACGGCCCTGTCTGCCCCCGACGCCAAGATCGTCAAGGGCTACATGCCCTACGACCGCTAATCAGGAGAATTCGCTATGTCCCGAGTCAAAGGCGGAACCGTCACGCACGCGCGTCACAAGAAGGTCATCAAGGCTGCGAAAGGCTACTATGGCCGTCGCAAGAGCTCCTTCAAGGTCGCAACCCAGGCCGTCGACAAGGCCAACCAGTACGCAACCCGTGACCGGAAGCAGCGCAAGCGCAACTTCCGGGCACTGTGGATCCAGCGGATCAACGCCGCTGTCCGCGCCCACGACGAAGCGCTGACCTACTCCCGGTTCATCAACGGCCTGAACAAGGCCGGGATCGAAGTGGACCGCAAGGTGCTCGCCGATCTCGCCGTGCACGAGCCGGCGGCCTTCGCCGCCATCGTCGACCAGGCGAAAGGTGCCCTGGCCGCCTGAGGCCACGCGCATCGCAGACATCGCAAACCCCGCCCGGTCCATGCCGTGGCGGGGTTTTTCGTCTCGCGGGGATTCCCTCCCCCTTGGGGAGGGTTGGGGTGGGGGAGCGCAAACCCGGAAATGCGCCTGTGTATATCCAGATTGCGCCCGGTATCGGCCCAGATTACCGTGCCGCCATGGCCATTCCCGTCGAAACCTTCCGCCTTCCCCCGGACATGCAGGGCACGCTGCAGGCGCGCATCCAGCAGATGGTGGCGGAGGGCATCCTGTCGGGTCGGTTCCGGCCCGGGGAAAAGCTGCCGTCCAGCCGGGGTCTTGCCCGGCACCTAGGGGTCAGCCGGATCACCGTGACGCTGGCTTACACCGAGCTTCTCGCCAACGATTACCTGACGTCGCGCGGACGGTCGGGCTATTTCGTCAGCGAGGGCGCTCCGCAGCCGCCGGATTTCGGGCCGCTGGCACCAAGACAGGACAGCGTCGACTGGAACCGCGCCTTTGCTCAGCGGTTCACCGGCGGGCCGAGCCTCAGCATGGACAAGCCCGCGGACTGGGCCAGCTTCCGCTATCCGTTCATCTACGGGCAGGCCGACCCGAAGCTGTTCGATCACGCCAACTGGCGGCTTTGCGCGACACAGGCACTTGGCGTGCGGGATTTCACCGCGCTGACGCAGGACCAGTTCGATCAGGACGATCCGGAGCTGGTGAGCTTCATCGCCCGCCACACGCTGCCGCGCCGGGGTATCCAGGCCGGACCGGAGGAGATTCTCATCACCATGGGGGCGCAGAATGCCCTCTGGCTGGCGGCGCAGGTGTTGGCGGCACGCGGGCGGCGCGTGGCGGTGGAGAACCCCTGTTACCCGGCGCTGCGCGAGATCCTGCGGCAATGCGGAGCGCAGGTGTCCGCCGTCGATGTCGACCAGGAAGGCCTGCCGCCGGAGGCGATCCCGGACGGGACGCAGGTGATCTTCACGACGCCGAGTCACCAGTGCCCGACTTCCGCAACCTTGCCGGTCCGGCGGCGGGAGGCGCTGTTGGCACGGGCCTCTTCGCTGAACGCGCTGATCGTGGAGGACGACTACGAGTTCGAGATGTCCTTCCTCAAGCCGCCAAGTCCCGCGCTCAAGAGCCTCGATCAGGAGGGGCGAGTGGTCTACGTCGGCAGCTTCTCTAAGTCGCTGTTCCCCGGGTTGCGGCTCGGCTATCTGGTCGGCTCCGTATCCTTCATCCGCGAGGTCCGGGCGCTGCGGGCGAGCAGCCTGCGCCATCCGCCCGGGCACATCCAGCGCACCGCCGCCTATTACCTGAGCCTTGGCCATTATGACGCGCAGATCCGCCGCATGGGGCGGGCGCTTGGCGAACGGCGCAAGGTGATGGAACAGGCAATCGCGGCGCATGGGCTGGAGGTGGCCGGGAAAGGGGCACATGGCGGCTCGAGCATCTGGATGGTCGCGCCGGAAGGGGTGGACAGCCGGGGGCTGGCCCTCGACCTGCGCCGCGAGAGTGTGCTGATCGAGCCTGGAACGCCGTTCTTCGCCGGAGAGGCGCCTCCGCGCCACTACTACCGGCTTGGCTATTCCTCGATCCCCTCGGAGCGCATCGAAGCGGGCATCGCGCGCATCGCTGCGGCGCTTGCGCCTGCCCGGCAGGCGGGCTAACCCGGGTGCCATGAGGATTATTCGCGATTATCAGTACGTCCGCCCGGAAGATCGGGGTGCCAGCGTCGCCATCGGCAATTTCGACGGCGTGCACCTTGGTCATCAGGCGGTGATAGAGCTGGCGCACAAGGCCGCGCCGGAGGCCAAGCTTGGCGTGCTGACTTTCGAGCCGCACCCGCGCGAGTATTTCGCCCCCGATGCGCCGCCCTTCCGGCTGATGAGCGCGGAGGCGCGGGCGTCGCGGTTGGAGAAGCTGGGCGTCCAGCGGCTGTATCAGCTGAATTTCAACACGGCCTTGGCGTCTTTGACTCCCCGCGAGTTTGCACAGCGGGTGATCGTGGACGGGCTTGGGCTGTGTCACGTGGTCGTGGGTGCGGACTTCTGTTTCGGCAAGGGGCGGGCCGGATCGGTGGCGGATCTCAAGGCGTTCGGCGCGGAGATGGGCTTTGGCGTGACCGTGGCGGAGCTGCTGGAGGCGGGCGGCGAGGAGATTTCCTCCACCGCCATTCGCACCGCTCTGTCCGAAGGGCGGCCCCGCGACGCGAAGGCGGGTCTTGGCCACTGGCACCGGATCGAAGGCGAGGTGATCGGCGGTGAGCAACGGGGCCGCGTGCTCGGTTATCCGACCGCGAACATGAGCATCGACGGGCTGCACCCGCCCGCCTTCGGCGTTTATGCGGTGCTGGTCGAGGTCATGGACGGGCGGCACAAGGGCAAGTACCACGGCGCGGCGTCAGTTGGCGTGCGGCCGATGTTCGACGGGCAGTTCCCGAACATCGAGACCTTCCTGTTCGATTTTACCGGCGATCTTTATGGCGCAACCTTGTCCGTGGGGCTGGTGGAGTACCTGCGGCCCGAGCTGAAGTTCGACAGCCTCGACGCCCTGATCGCGCAGATGGACGCGGATTGCACGCAGGCGCGCGCCATCCTCTCGGCGCTATGAGCGGCGATCCGATCCGGCGGGACGGGCTCGCGCCCCGCTTCTGGGAGCGCAAGAAACTCACCGACCTCAATCCGCAGGAGTGGGAAGCGCTGTGCGACGGCTGTGGCAAGTGCTGTCTGAACAAGCTGGAGGACGAGGAGACGGGCGAGGTCGCCCTGACCCGCGTGGCTTGCCGCCTGTTCGACGATACCACCTGCCGCTGCGCGCAATACCCGATCCGGCACCAGTTCGTGCCCGAATGCATCGTGATGAAACCGTCGAACATCGACCAGCACGCCTACTGGATGCCGGAGACCTGCGCGTACAAGCGGCTGTACGAGGGCAAATCCTTGCCCGACTGGCACCCGCTGCTGACCGGCACGCCGGAGAGCGTCCACGAGGCAGGCGTCTCCATGCGCCATCGCACCGTCGCCGAGTTCGAGGTGTCGGACGAGGACTGGGAAGACCACATCATCGAGGAACCCTTGGGAGACAGGCCATGAATTTTGCATCCGACAATGGCGGCCCCGTGCATCCGAAGGTACTGGAGGCGCTCGCGGCGGCGAATGACGGCTATGCCATGGGCTATGGCAACGATCCTCTGACGGCTGAGGTGGTGCAGGGCATCCGCGATCTGTTCGAGGCCCCGGAGGCGGCGGTCTACCTCGTGGGTCTCGGGACGGCGGGCAACGTGCTGGCGCTGTCGAGCCTGGTGCAGCCTTATGATACGGCGTTCTGCACGCCGATGGCGCATATCAACGTGGACGAGTGCAATGCGCCGGAGTTCTACACGAGCGGGGCAAAGCTGACGCTGGTGCCGGGGACAGACGTGATGACGCCGGAGGCGCTGCGGGCGGCGATAGCGGCGGAGGGCACGCGGGGCGTACACGGGCCGCAGCGCGGGGCGGTGTCCTTGACCACCGTGACCGAAGAGGGGAACGTCTATGCGCTGGAGCGCTTGCAGGCGCTCTGCGACGTGGCGAAAGGGTTCGGCCTGCCCGTGCATCTCGACGGGGCGCGGTTTGCCAATGCCTGCGTGGCGTTGGGCTGCACGCCTGCGGAGATGTCATGGAAGCGTGGCGTGGACGTCGCGGTCTTCGGCGGCACCAAGAACGGCCTGATGGGGGTCGAGGCGGTGATCCTGTTCGATCCGAAGAAGGCCCGGGAGTTTGAATTGCGCCGAAAGCGCGGGGCGCAGCTCTATTCCAAGCATCGGTATCTGGCGGCGCAGATGAAGGCGTATCTGGACGGCGACCTGTGGAAGGATCTTGCGACACGGGCAAACCGGCAGGGCGCGGCGCTGCGGGCCGGAATCGAGGCGGCGGGGCTGGAGGTTGTGAACGCCACTCAGGCCAACATGGTGTTCTTCCGCGCCACCGGGGCGCAGCACAGGGCATTGAAAGCGGGGGGTGCGGTCTATCACATCTACGGCGCCGAGCCTGCGGGCGATGACGGCATGGCGATCGGGCGGCTGGTTTGCGATTGGTCGATGAGCGACGCCGCTGTCGCGCAGTTCCTGTCCATGCTGCGCGACGTGGCGTAGGGCGGGGCTGCGCCCCGCAGGCAGGACAGGACTGGCGGGGCTGTGCCCTGCGCCCAGGACCAGACGTGGCCGGCCGTGCCCCGCGCTTGCGGTCAGTTCAGCTGGAAGTGCAGCGCGTAGCTGCCGTCCTCGAAGGCGCCGAACAGGTCCGGAATGTCCGGATGGTCCACCGGCTCGCCGGAATAGTCGGCGACGAGGTTCTGCTCGGACACATAGGCCACGTAGAAGCTTTGATCGTTCTCCGCCAGTAGGTGATAGAACGGTTGCTGCTTCTTGGGCCGGGAGTCCTCGGGGATGGCCTGATACCACTCTTCGGTGTTGGCGAACTGCGGATCGACGTCGAACACCACGCCCCGGAACGGGTGCTTGCGGTGCCGGACGACCTGGCCCAGATGATATTTTGCGCGTTCACGGATCATGACATACCTCTCAAGGTCAATTAAAATTCAAAAACGGCGAAGAGTCCAACTTTTGGACACAAAATCGCCGGAAACACATTGTGAAGCGGTTACCAACAGTGCGTATGAGAATAGCGAAATTCTCGCCAGTTCAAGCCCCTGCACGTACGCTCTTCCGGCGCCCCACGCAACGCCCCGCCCAAAGCTCCGGCCTTTCGGAATTGTCATTTCCCCTCGCCCGCCAATCGGCTATTGTGTGTCAAAACACTATAAAAACATGAGGCGAGAGGCAGATGAGCAAGTGGCTTCGCGCGTTGGTGATCGTCCTGCTGGCCGCGTCCTGCGGCGGTGGTGGATCGGGGTCGGCGCCCCGGGATCTCGACAATGCGTGTTCGATTCTCAAGCAGCGGCGCGGCTACATGTCCGCGTTCAAGGCGGCTGAGCGGAAGTGGGGCGTGCCGGTGCACGTCCAGATGGCGACAATTTACCAGGAGAGCAAGTTCATCTCCGACGCGCGGACTCCTCTGCGATTCACCCTCGGGGTGATTCCCGTCGGGCGGCAGAGTTCGGCCTATGGTTATTCGCAAGCGCTGGACGGGACGTGGAAGGAATACCTCGCGTCCACCGGCAACCGCCGCGCCCGGCGTGATGACATTCGGGATGCGACGGATTTCATGGGTTGGTACATGGCACAGTCCCGGGACCAGCTGGGGATCTCGCTGACCGATGCCCGCTCGCATTACCTCGCGTATCACGAGGGGCGGACAGGCTTCCGCAACGGCTCCTACAATTCCAAGGCCTGGTTGCTGCGCGTGTCCTCCGAGGTGGGCGAGCGGTCGCTGGTCTACGAGCAGCAACTGCGCTCCTGCCGGAACCTGCGCTGAGGGTGGTGCGGGCCGCCCTCGCGGCTTGCATTCCGTTTCTTCTGTGGTAACTCCCGGGCGTCCAGTCCGGAGAGATGAGATGCAAGAGCTGCGCGACAAGTATATTTCCGCTATCAGTGAGGCTTCGGACGAGGCCGGGCTGGAGGCGCTGCGCCTCGCCGCCGTGGGCAAGAAAGGCGAGATCAGCCTGAAGATGCGCGAGCTTGGAACCATGTCGCCCGAAGAGCGGCAGGTGGCCGGGCCTGCTCTGAATGCGCTCAAGGACGAGATCAACGCGGCACTGGCGGCGAAGAAGGTGGCGCTGGGCGATCTGGCGCTGAACGAGCGGCTGAAGGCGGAATGGCTGGACGTGACGCTGCCGGTGCGGCCGCAGCGGGTCGGCTCCATTCACCCGGTGAGCCAGGTGACCGAGGAGGTCACCGCGATCTTCGCCGACATGGGATTTGCCGTGGCCGAGGGGCCGCAGGTGGACAGCGACTGGTACAACTTCGATGCGCTTAACATCCCCGGGCACCACCCGGCGCGGGCGGAGATGGACACATTCTACATGCACCGCGCCGCGGGGGATAACCGTCCGCCGCATGTGCTGCGCACCCATACCTCGCCGGTGCAGATCAGGCATATGGAGGCGCACGGCGCGCCCTGCCGGATCATCTGCCCGGGTCGGGTGTACCGCGCCGATTACGACCAGACGCACACGCCGATGTTCCATCAGGTCGAGGGGCTTGCCATCGACCGCGATATTTCGATGGCGAACCTCAAGTGGGTGCTGGAGGAGTTCTTTGCCGCCTTCTTCGAAATCGACGGCATCAAGACCCGCTTCCGCGCCTCGCATTTCCCTTTCACGGAGCCGTCCGCCGAGGTGGATATCCAATGTTCATGGGAAGGCGGTCAGCTGAAGATCGGCGAGGGCGACGGCTGGCTTGAGGTTCTGGGCTCCGGCATGGTGCATCCGAAGGTGCTGTCGGCGGCGGGCGTGGACCCGGCGGAGTGGCAGGGATTTGCATTTGGCATGGGGATCGACCGGATCGCGATGCTGAAATACGGCATCCCGGATCTGCGGGCGTTCTTTGACAGCGACCTGCGCTGGCTGCGGCACTACGGCTTTGCATCGCTGGATGTGCCGACGCTGCATGGTGGTTTGTCGCGCTAGCACTCGAAGAGGAGTTTCGCCGGGGGGGGGGACGGCGAGCCGCGCGGGGCGCGCCGG
>NZ_JBNAGK010000001.1:625878-682484 GCF_049803835.1 Tropicibacter sp. S64
CGCGCTCCCACCAGCCGTGGTTTTTGGCGGTGGTGGCGCCGGCCGCCCGGCGCGCCGCCTGCGGCGGCGCGTCAAAATTCTTTGGAAGAATTTTGGACGGGGGCTTTGCCCCCGTTGTTCAGGTATTTGAAGACCAAAGAAGCCAGGCGTTGTCCTCTACTCCAGGCGGGCTAGCTTTGCGGCAGACGTGCAGGAGGATCGCCGATGTCGTTGTTCAGCCATGAGAATCGTCAGAAGACCACAGAGACACGGCGACTCTTCGCGGCATTCGAGATTGCGCACACCATCGTGGATTTCCTTGCCGCGTTCTGTTTCCTGATTGGCTCCATCCTGTTCTTCTGGCCTGTCTACGAGACACCGGCGATTTGGCTGTTTGTCATTGGTTCGTTCTTCTTTGCCATGAAGCCGACGCTCAAGCTGATCCGGGAGGTCAAGCTTGCGGCGATGGGCGATGCGGACGATCTGGCGCAGCGGTATGAACCGTGAGGCTCAGAACAGCATCGGCTCGCCTGCCATGTCTTCTTTGCCAGGAGCAACCCCCGGCAACGTCGCGGCCTTCTGCCCGGGTTTGAGCTCGCCGCGCAGGGCGAGGAGCATCATGCGGTGGTCGGCCTTGTGTTTGACCGTGGCGAGGTTGCGGGCGGCGGTTTGCTTGAGGAACTCTTTCCACGGCTTTTCGGACAGGCCCTGCGGCGGGAAGAATTCCGGCGCACCGAAGCCCTGTTCGTAGACGCGCTTGCCGAGCAGGACGGCGGTAAAGGTCTGGTGCCCGAAGAGGTGCACGGTTTGCAGGTCCAGCGGTCCGGGCAAGCGGCGTTTCCAGATGTCGAGGTTTTCCGCGAGGCGGTCCGGCACCTTGAGTTGGGTTCGGGCGTCGATCCAGTAGGGATCGTCCGTGCGATTGCCCATCAGGTAATGCAGGCAGATGAAATCGCGCACCTCGTTGAACATGCTGTCCGAGACGGCGTTATAGCGGCGGATCGTGGCCTCGTCGTAGTCGCTGTCGGGGAAGTAACTCAGGAGCCAGCGCAGGCCCATGTCGATCATGTGGATGGCGGTGGATTCCAGCGGTTCGATGAACCCGCCGGACAGGCCGAGCGCGATGCAGTTCTTCACCCAGGCGCGGCGGGAGCGACCGACGCGGATCGGGATGACGCGGGGTTCTGCATCCTCCGGCGCACGGGGACCAAGGTGGGCGAGGAATTCGTCGCGGGCCTGATCGTCGGTGCGGTGGGCGGAGGAGAAGACGTAGCCGGTGCCGACGCGGTTGAACAGCGGCACGTTCCAGACCCAGCCCGCGCCGAGGGCGGTGGAAGAGGTGGCGGCGGGGAGTTTCATCGGGTCCTGATGGGGGATCGGCAGGGCCATGGCGCGGTCGTTGGCGAGGTAGTCGGAGTAGTCCTCGAACGGCTCACCGAGCGCCCCCCGGATGACCAGCCCCTTGAAGCCGGTGCAGTCGATCACGAGGTCGACGGGATGCCGTCCGTGGTCGTGCAGGTGCAGCGCCGCGACAAACCCGCGCTCGTCCAGTTCGACGTCATCGACATCGGCGAGGATGTGCTCCACGCCCCGCGCCCGCCCGGTTTCGGCCAGAAGCCCGGCGAACTTGCCCGCGTCGAGGTGGTAGGCGTAGCCCGCCTTCGGCATGGGATCGTCCTTGCCGTTGAAGGCGATGGGGCATTTGCAGGCGTCCAGGAGGTCGATAAGAGGCGAGAAGGACTGGATGTAATCCCGTTTGCCCGCGCCATAGGCCCGGAAGTGGTAGCCGATGTCGAGGCCGTTCAACTGCGGCGCGGTGGCGAAGGGGTTCATGTAGTCGATGGGGCGGCCCTTGTGGTCGACGTTCCAGCCCCGGAACATCACGCCCATCTTGAAGGAGGCGTTGCAGCGGCGGAAGAATTCCTGCTCGTCGATGCCCATGTCCCGGACCGTCACCGGCATGTGCGGCACCGTCGCCTCGCCCACGCCGACGGTGGGCACATTGGGGCTTTCGATCAGCGTGATCTTCACCCGGCTGCCGACCTTGCTGCGCAGGAGCGTGGCGGCGAGCCAGCCTGCCGTGCCGCCGCCGACGATGGTGATGGATGTGATCGGTCTTGCCATGGTCTCCGCGCCCCCTGTGTTTCCCCTGCGTCAAGCCTACGGGCAGGCCCCGCGTTTTCCAACCCTTGCAGGCGTGGCTTGGTCTTTTCCTTGGGTCGCGGTTCCGGTATGGACTGCGCCAAACCATACGAACCTCGGGATTTTTGGCATGAAGTTCACCCTGTCCTGGCTGAAAGAGCACCTCGACACCACCGCCTCGGTCGACGCCATCGCCGAGGCGCTGACCGACCTTGGCCTTGAGGTCGAAGGTGTTGAAAATCCGGGGGAAAAGCTGAAGGCCTTCACGCTGGCCAAGGTTGTCCATGCGGAGCAGCATCCGGATGCGGACCGGCTGCGCGTTTGCCGCGTGATGACCGACGAGGGCGAGAAGCAGATCGTCTGCGGTGCGCCGAACGCGCGGGCCGGGATCACGGTTGTGCTGGCCAAGCCCGGGGACTACGTGCCCGGCATCGACGTGACGCTGTCCGTGGGCAACATCCGAGGCGTGGAGTCGCACGGGATGATGGCGTCCGAGCGCGAGCTTGAACTGTCCGATGAGCATACCGGCATCATCGAATTGCCCTCCGGCGAGGTGGGCGAGCGGTTCATCGACTGGCTGGCAGCGCACGACCCGGCGAAGGTCGATCCGGTGATCGAGATCGCCATCACGCCGAACCGGCCCGATGCGCTCGGTGTGCATGGCGTGGCGCGGGATCTGGCGGCGCGCGGGCTCGGCACGCTCAAGCCCTTGAAGGTCGAGGCGATTTCCGGCGCGTTTCCCTGTCCGGTCAGCGTCACGATCGACGCGGATACGGCGGGCGAGGGCGGCTGTCATGTCTTTGCCGGGCGGCTGATCCGGGGTGTGCAGAACGGTCCGAGCCCGAAGTGGCTGCAGGATCGGCTGCGGGCGATCGGCCTTCGTCCGATTTCCAAGCTGGTCGACGTGACGAACTTCTTCACCTACGACCGCAACCGCCCGTTGCATGTGTTCGATGCGCAGAAAGTGCAGGGTGGCCTGCGCATCCACCGGGCCGCGGATGGCGAGACACTGGTTGGTCTCGATGAGAAGACCTACACCTTCAGCGCCGGGCAGGTGGTGATTTCCGACGACAAGGGTATTGAATCCATTGGCGGAATCATGGGCGGGCTTGAGACCGGCTGCACCGAGGACACGGTTGACGTGTTCCTTGAGGCGGCATTCTGGGACAACATCCAGATTGCAACGACGGGGCGGGCGCTCAAGATCAACTCCGATGCGCGGTATCGCAACGAGCGTGGGATCGACCCGGCCTACAACTGCCAGGCGCTGGACGATGCGACGCGGATGATCCTCGATCTGTGCGGCGGGGAGCCGTCGGAGGCTGTCGTCGCGGGGCAGGTGCCGGACGTGAGCCGCGCCTATCGGCTTGATGCCAAGCGGGTTATCTCCCTCGTGGGGATGGAAATTCCCGAGAGCGAGCAGCGACAGACGCTGACCGCGCTGGGTTTCCGCATGGATGGCACCATGGCGCATGTGCCGAGCTGGCGCCCGGACGTGATGGGTGAGGCGGACCTTGTGGAGGAGGTGGCGCGGATCGCGTCGCTGACGAAGCTGAAGGGCAAGCCCTTGCCGCGCGTGACTTCCGGCGTGCCGCGCCCGATCCTGTCGCCGCTTCAGAAGCGCGAACAAGTGGCGCGGCGGACCAGTGCCGCTCTGGGATACAACGAATGCGTGACCTATTCGTTCATCGACCGGGCAGCCGCCACGCTGTTCGGCGGTGGCGAGGATGCGGCGATGCTGGCCAACCCGATCAGCAGCGAGATGAGCCATCTGCGCCCGTCGCTGCTGCCGGGGCTGTTGCAGGCGGCTGCAAGGAACCAGGCACGGGGCTTCCATGACCTCGCGCTGTTCGAAGTCGGTGCAGCGTTTTCCGGCGGGGAACCCGGGGAGCAGGCGCTGCAAGTGGCTGGACTCCTTGTTGGAAACACGGGTCCGAAGGACGTGCATGGCGCGTCGCGGCCAGTCGATCTCTTCGATGCAAAGGCGGATGCGGAGGCGGTGCTGTCGGCCATGGGTGCGCCGGCGAAGATGCAGGTGATGCGCAACGGCCCGGCGTGGTGGCACCCGGGGCGGCACGGGGTGATGTGCCTCGGGCCAAAGAAAGTGCTGGGAATCTATGGGGAAATCCACCCCAAGGTGCTGAATGAACTGGACGTGAAAGGGCCTGCCGTGGGTTTTGTCCTGTTCCCGGCGGAGATCCCGCTGCCGCGCAGGACCGGCGCGACGCGCGGGGCGCTGGTGATCAGCGACCTGCAGCCGGTGGAAAGGGATTTCGCTTTCGTTGTGGGCACTTCGGTTCAGGCGCTGGACCTTGTGAATGCGGCGGCAGGGGCGGACAAAGGGCTGATCGAGAGCGTTCGTGTGTTCGACGAATTCGTGGGCGGCAGCTTGGGCGAGGGCAAGAAGTCGCTGGCCATCACCGTACGCCTGCAGCCAACCGACAAGACCTTGAACGAAAAGGACATCGAGGCGGTTGGCGCGAAGATCGTCGAGAAGGTCTCGAAGGCCACGGGCGGCACGCTGCGCGGCTGAGAGTTGCCGGTTCTGATGTGAAACGGGCGCGTTGTGGACCAGCGCGCCCGTCTTGTTTCCGGCTTCGGAGCGGGCTCAGTTGCTCTGCTTCTTGCCCTGACCCATGCCCATGCCGCCACCGCGCCGCATGGCGAAGTCCTCGGTGGTGATGACGCCGTCGCCGTTCAGGTCCATGGTTCCGATCCAGACAGCCGCTTGGGAGACGAATTCGTCGCGGCTCACCGTCCCGTCCTTGTCCAGATCGTTGAGCGCCATTTCCATGCCCTCGGCGGCATTTTGCATGTTGCCCTGACCGTGGCCGCTTTGACCGGCCATGTCATTCGCCCGCGCCTCGTCGAAGAGGGTGTATTCCTCTGCGTCAAGGAAGCCATCCTCGTTGGCGTCAAAGGTCAGGAAGACGTCGCCGCGGCGCTCCGTCGCCTCTTCAACCGACACGGCACCATCGCCGTTCAGGTCCCAGTTTTCCACGAAGTGCAGTCCGGGCACGCCCTGCGCCAAGGCAAGCACGGGCGTAGCGGCGAGAAAGGCGGCAAGAGCGAGGGTTTTCATCGAGGTGTCTCCTTATATAACGTATTCGATATACGTTATACCTTTGGTGCGAGCAGGTCCGTCGTGCCAGACTGTCGCAGGGTCATTGGCCCGTAACCCTTTACGCATCAGGCATTTTCCGAGAATTCGTCGAAGGCGGCCAATGCCTTGCCCGCATACATCAGACCCGGCCCGCCGGACATCTGTATGGCGGTTCCCAGCGCCTCGGCCACTTCGTCGCGCGTGCTGCCCGCCTTGATGCAGGCTTGCACATGGCTTGTGATGCAGTCTTCGCAGCGCAGGGCTACGGCGATGGCCAGCGCGATCAACTCCTTTTGCTTGTGCGACAACGCCCCGTCGGGACTGGCGGCCTGCTCCATGGCGACAAATCCGCCGAAGGTGTCCGGGATCGCCTTGCGCAGGTTGCGGAGGTTGTTGCGGGTTTCGCCGAATTTTTCCTTGTAGGACATATTGCGCTCCTGTGATGTGTTTCACGCCTTCCTGATCACGGAAGCGGCGGGGCGGCCTTGAGATGGATCAAGGGTGGCGGGGAGGAGCGTTAACGAATTTTGTGGTCGAAACCGGAATGTGTGGCATGATTTCTTGTCACCCGTCCGGGCGACTGCGCCATGGACATATTTGAGTGGAGGATTTCGGAAGATGCATAAGAAAAGCGAGGGATTCCGGGTCTTGTTGCCCGGAGCGGTTGGAAGTCTGATTCTGGCTTTGCAGGCGTTGCCTGCTGCGGCTCAGGTCAAGGAATTGTCCGTGGATGACTCCTACATCAGTGACGAATTGTGCGTCGGGACCAGTTGCGATGGCAGCGAGAACTACGGCGGCGATACGCTGACACTCAAGGCTACGGGTATCAAGATTTTCCTGAATGACACGTCGACCGCGTCCTTGCCGGACCGGGACTGGTCCATCCGGACCAATGTTTCGGCATTGGAAGAGTTCGTCATAAAGGACGATACGGCGAACAGGACGCCTTTCCAGATCGCCGGCGGCACCCCGGATTCCGCATTCTATATCGCTGCCAGCGGGAACCTCGGGTTTGGAACGATTTTTCCACAGACTGCGCTTCATGTGATGGACCAGACCGGATTCAACGCGGCTCTGCGCCTGCAGACGAGCATGGGCAACGCCTCGACAGACCGTGCCATCGACCTCCGGGTCGCGGGTACGGAGTTTCTGGTCCAAAACGTTACACAGGGGAAAAACCCGTTCCGCATCCGGGTCGACGCACCGAGCAATTCATTTTCGTTGGCAGCCAACGGGTCTGTCGGGATCGGGACGACTTCCCCGGCGACGCCGCTGCATGTGCTGCGCACCGACGGCACTGCCGGTATCACCGTCGAGAACACCGCGGACAGCGGCCAAGCGCCGCGCGAGATGTTCCGGATGGTCAATTTTGGCGGGAGCTACTTCACGCTGGCCAATTCTCAGAGCAACAAGGATTGGTACTTCGTGCATGAGAACAACGCCTCGGGGCGGTTCTTCATCAACCATTCGGACGGCGGGCGGCAGATGGCGCTGACCCCGGCAGGGGATATGACGCTGGAGGGGCAATTGTTCACGGTCGGGTCCTGCGCCGCAGGTTGTGACCGGGTGTTCGACGAGGATTACCCGTTGCCGACGATTGCCGAGCAGGGCGAGATGATGCGGGCGTTGAAGCACCTGCCGAATGTCGGGCCGACGCCGGAGGACGGGCCTTTCAACATCACGCAGATGACCGGCGGGATGCTCAATGAGCTGGAAAAGGCGCATCTCTATATCGGGCAGTTGAGTGCGCTGAACGCGGCGCTGGAGGCGAAAAACGCCGAGATGGAAGCGCGGCTGGCGGCACTGGAGGCGGTGATCCTCGGGAAGTGATGATTATGGTTTGCGCCATAATCGACCATATCAGCGGGCGAAGTCCGCCTCCGGCCGGGCCAGAATCCAGTCGCGGAAGACGGGATCGGCGATGTCGCGGTCCTGCTCCCAGGCGAGGGCAAGGTTGCGTCCGGAGAGCTTGTTGAGCGCGGTTTGCAGGCTGGAAGAGCCGGGCACGGTGGACGCGCCCAGCGCGGTCATGCGCGATGCGGCAGCCTCGCTGTAGATCTCGTCCAGCCCTTCGGCGATCAGGCGCAACACGAGGCGGTCGGTGTCGTTGAGGTCGAGCCAGGTTTGTTCGAAGTCGAGTTCCTCGTGCAGGTCCGCTTCGATCAGCCGGATCACATCCGCATGCGGCAGGTCGGGGGTGACTGCCCGCATCCGCATCCAGCGCTGGAAATATTCGGGGTTGTCGCCAAAGTGGCGGAAGACCATGCGCGCATCATCAAGGGTGATCGTCGGGGCCTGTTTCGGGTAGAAGCCAAGTTGGTGGCGCAGGAAATCCTCGCCCAGATCGGGCAGGGTGAGCGGCGAGGCGAAACGGTAGAACGGCGCCTTGCGGCTGGAGAACACCCGTTTTAGCGCGTCGGGCGAAGAGCCGGTGAAGACCACGGCGAGGCCCGCGCCGTAGCGGTTCATCGAGGCCCGGAGCGCGGCGAAGAGGGCAGGGCCACCCTTCGATTTTCCGATCTCCTGAAATTCGTCGAAGAAGAGGAAGGCGGGACGCGGGCCGGAGGCAAGCGCATTCAGGTATTGGTCGAGCAGGAGAACCTGATCCTCCGGCAGAGCCTTGGGCTTTTGCGTCAGGTCGATCTCGACCTCCTGCCCGAGGGCAGAGAGTTTGACGCGCGGGGCCAGTTGACCGGCGCGCGAGAGCACCGTGCCGACGGCTGACTTGCGCTGCAATGCCTTGTCCAGTTCGTAGAGCAGCAGGGCGAGCGGGGCGGGGCCGCGTTCCCAGAAGTCGACGTAGACGGTGCGGTGGCCATAGTCGATGGCCTTGGGGCCGAGATCGTGCAGCAGCCACCAGGTCTTGCCGATGCGGCGCGGGCCGAAGAGGCTGCGGTGCGGGGCAAAACCGCTGGCCATTTCGGTGTAGGTATCGTGGGTAAAGGGTTTGCGCGGGAAGAAAAGCGGCGGGATCATGGGATATGGCCCTTTATGCTGCCTGCCATAAATTATGGTCTAGAGCATAAAGGGCCATAAGAGAAGGTGTCAAAGACAAGTTCAGGTTGTGCGATGCCGTCAGCCGAGCAAGCGTCTTGCAATCATCTGCGCCTGAGTCGCACCGTGCAGGCGAGGGAAACCGTCCATTGGACGGTTTCCGCCCGGTTCAGCCAAGGAGCCTGCGTGCGATGACCTGCGCCTGGATCTCGCCTGCACCCTCGAAGATGTTGAGGATGCGGGCGTCGCAGAGGATGCGGCTCACGGTGTATTCCAGCGCAAAGCCGTTACCGCCGTGGATCTGCAGCGCGTTGTCCGCCGCCGCCCAGGCGACGCGGGCGCCGAGCAGCTTGGCCATACCCGCTTCGAGGTCGCAGCGCACGCCGTGGTCCTTCTCCCAGGCGGAGAAATAGGTCAGCTGGCGGGCGATCATGATCTCCACCGCCATCATGGCGAGCTTGCCCGACACACGCGGGAAAGCGATCAGCGATTTGCCGAACTGCTTGCGGTCCTGCGCGTACTTCATGCCGACGTCCAATGCGGCCTGCGCCACGCCGATGGCGCGGGCGGCGGTCTGGATGCGGGCGGATTCGAAGGTCTCCATGAGTTGCTTGAAGCCCTTGCCTTCCTCGCCGCCGAGCAGGTTCTCGCCCTTGACGTGGAAGCCGTCGAAGCCGAGTTCGTACTCCTTCATGCCGCGATAGCCGAGCACCTCGATCTCGCCGCCGGTCATGCCTTCGGTCGGAAAGGGGTGTTCATCCGTCCCGGGGGTCTTCTCCGCAAGGAACATGCTGAGGCCCTTGTAATCCGAGGTGTTCGGATCGGTCCGGGCGAGAAGGGTCATGACATGGGCGCGGGCGGCGTGGGTGATCCAGGTCTTGTTGCCGGTGATGGTGTAATCGCCGTTCTCGTCCTTGACGGCGCGGGTGCGCAGCGAGCCGAGGTCGGAGCCGGTGTTCGGTTCGGTGAACACGGCGGTCGGGAGTTTCTCGCCGGAGGCGAAGGCAGGCAGCCACTTCTGTTTCTGCTCCTCCGTACCGCCCGCGAGGATCAGCTCGGCGGCGATCTCCGAGCGGGTGCCGAGTGAGCCGACGCCGATGTAACCCCGCGAGAGTTCCTCGGAGACAACGCACATGGAGGCCTTCGACAGGCCGAGGCCGCCATATTCCTCCGGGATGGTCAGGCCAAAGACACCCATTTCGGACAGCTCTTCGATGATCTCCATCGGGATCAGCTGGTCCTTCAGGTGCCATTCATGGGCGAAGGGCTCGACCTTTTCCACGGCATAGCGGCGGAATTGCTCGCGGATCATCTCCAGCTCTTCGTCGAGGCCGGTCTTGCCCACGGTGATCTCGGCGGATTGCTCTTCCATCAGCTCCACGAGCCGGGTGCGGGCCGGGATCGAGTTCGCCTCATACATCAGCGTGCTGATTTCGGGGGTGTTCATCACCGCAATTTCGCTCTCGGTGAGGCCAAGATCGCGCAGGCGGATGAATTCGCCCTGGTTCATCGGGATGCCGCCACGGATCTGCGCGAGGTATTCGCCAAAGCCGATCTGCAGGATCAATTGCTCGATTTCACCAAACGCGCCGTTTGCGGTCTGCCGCTCCGCCCATTTCTGCATTTGCCGCAGGGCTTCGAGGTAGGTGGCGAGCCAGGCGAGGCCGTGGGCGACGGTCTGGTTCGCCTCCAGCAGACTGCCGGAGACGCGGCCATCGAGGCTGACCAGATCGCGCACATGGGCGCGGGCGCTTTCGAACACCTGTTCGACCGGGGCAATTGCCGCGCCGGTCAGGGTCAGCAGGTCGGGAAGAAGGGCGCCCGCCCGAGGCGGGGTCTGTCCATCATGTGCCATGAATCACGTCCTCTTTTATCGGTTCGGGGTTGCTTAGCCAGTTTGCAGTTGCAGCGCAACAAAAATACCCATGAATGCGGTTTATTGTTCAAAAGTTGCGCGTGCGATTTTTGCGGTGCAGCGGAAACCGCCGTGTTATGGGGCGTGGCATGAACGCGCTTCTTCCGGAACTCACCCCCGGCCTGTGGCTCGCGGCCATAGGCATCGCCTTTGTTGCAGGCATTGTCAAAGGCATGGTCGGTTTTGCCATGCCGATGATTCTCGTCTCCGGCCTCTCCTCCTTCCTGCCGCCGCAGCTGGCGCTGGCCGGGCTGATCCTGCCGACTGTGGTGACCAACGGCATGCAGGCGCTGCGGCAGGGCCCGAAGGCGGCGGTGCAGTCGGTGAAACGCTTCCGGCGGTTCCTGCTGGTCGGGCTGGTGTTCCTGCTGGCGTCGTCGATGCTGGTCTCGGTGCTGCCAACGCGGGTGTTCCTGCTGGCGATCGGGGTGCCGGTGGTGGGTTTCGTGATCCTGCAACTCTCCGGCTGGACGCCGAAACTGGCGGCGGAGAACCCGCGGCTGGAGATGGGCATCGGCGCCTTTGCGGGGTTCATCGGCGGCGTGTCGGGGGTCTGGGGGCCGCCGACGGTGGCCTACCTGACCGCGCTGGGCACCGAAAAACGCGAACAGATGCGCGTACAGGGCGTGATCTACGGCCTTGGTGCGGTGGCGCTGTTCGTGGCGCATATCGGCTCCGGCATCCTGAACACGCGCACGGTCTGGCTGTCTCTGGCGCTTCTGCCGCCTGCGGTGATCGGCATGTGGCTGGGCGGGATGGTGCAGGACCGGATTGACCAGAAAGCCTTCCGCAAGGCGACCCTCGTGGTGCTGCTGGTGGCAGGGCTGAACCTGCTGCGGCGCGCGATGATGGGCTGAAAAAGATTCAGCCTGGACCGAACGGATTGAACAAACCCGTGACTTCCGCGATTCCGGGGCCATATTGGGCCGGGAAACCGGAGGATTGGCATGGCGGATCAGGCGCGGGTCAGGGCAGAGTTCATCGAGAAGGTCGGGTTGATCGTGCAGAACGACAAGCTGCCGCGCATCGCGGGGCGGGTGCTCGGGCTGTTGATTCACGACGGCGGGCCGGTGTCTTTCGGTGCGCTGGCGGAGGAGTTGCAGGTCAGCCGGGGCAGCGTGAGCACCGCGACTCGGGCGCTGGAGGAGCGCGGTCTGATCCGGCGGGTCGGCGTGCCCGGCGAGCGGCAGGATTTCTTCCAGCTTTCGGACAGCCCTTACGTGAACCTGATGCGCCATGTGCATACGACTTTGGCGCGCAATTGCGCCGAAGTGCGCGGGACTTTGACGGAGCTCGACGACGGACCGGCGCGGGAGCGGGTACAGGCCTTTGCCGAGTTTTACCAGACATTGAGCACCTGGGCGGCGGAGTGCGTCGACCGGCTCGAATCCCGGAAATGATCCGGTCCGGCGGCCATTGTGCGGTTTTGCTGCCACAATTGTTCATTTTGTACTGAACAAAATGGTTGAAACGCTGCCTGCGCAGCGTATCTAAGCCCGAGACCCGCCATTCCCAGTCCGAGACTCGCCCAATGACCCAGACCCGCCTTGCCGCGCTTGCCGCGTTGATCTTCTCGCTTGCAGTGCCCGCAGTCGCCCAGGAGGACGCAGTGCCCCTGCCGCATGTCACGGTCGCGCGGGCGGTGTCCGCCGAGCTGGTCGACGCGGTGACTGTCTCGGGCAGCACGACGCCCCGGCAGGAGGTGCTGATCTTCCCGCGCATCAGCGGTTACGCCTATGTCAGCCTCGATGCCGAGGCCGGTGACGTGGTCAAGGCGGGCGATGTTCTGGCGCGGATGGAGACCCGGGTGCTGGAACAGCAGCTGGCTCAGGCGAAGGCCGAGGCGAGCAGCGCGGCGGCCTCCGTCCGGCAGGCGCAGAGCCAGATCGATTCATCGAACGCAACGCTGGTCAACGAAGAGGCCAAGCTGAAGCGGGCGCAGCAGCTCTCGCAGCGCGGCAACCTCGCCAACGCCGATCTCGACGCGGCACAGGCCAGCGCGGAGGCGGCGCGGGCTGCGGCGGCATCGGCGCAGGACGGGCTTGCGGCAGCGGAGGCCTCTGAGGAGCGGGCGCGGGCGGCGGTGGATATCGCGCAGTCGAACCTCGACAATGCGACCGTGACCGCGCCGGTGGACGGGCTGGTGCTCGCCCGGAGTGGCAATATCGGCATGATTGCCGGGACCGGGGGCGATCCGCTGTACCGCATGGCCGCCGATGGTGTGATCGAGGTCGAAGCCGAGGTGATCGAGACCGCGCTGGGCCGGATTGCCGTGGGTGATCCGGTCAAGTTGCAGATTGCCGGTGTCGGCCCGGCGGAGGGGCGCGTGCGCCTGATCTCGCCATCCGTGGACCGGGCAACGCGGCTGGGCGAGGTGCTGATCGAGGTACTGGACCTGGGCGCGATCCCCTCCGGTGCCTTTGCTAGCGGCGACGTCATCGTGGACCGGCACGACGGGCTGACCGTTCCGGCCTCCGCCGTGCTGAGCGACGGTGCGGAGACCTATGTTCTGCTTATCGGCGATGACGGAGTTGTCGCGCGGGTGCCCGTGCAGGCGGGTCTGCTGACCGGCGAAAGGCGCGAGGTGCTGAGCGGACTGGACGAGGGGGATGTCGTGATGCTGCGCGCCGGGACGTTCTTCGCCGATGGTGACAAGGTCGAGCCGGTGTTCCCGACAGACTCGGCGCAGGGCCAGACTGCCAAAGCCGGGGAGGCCGCGCAATGAACATGTCGACCTGGGCGATCCGCTCGCCGATCATGCCGGTTGCGCTCTTCCTCGTGCTCTGCGTCGCGGGGCTGTTCGGGTTCAAGTCCCTGCCGGTGACCGACATGCCGAACGTCGACATCCCGGTGGTGTCTGTGACGGTGACCCAGCCGGGGGCGGCGCCCTCGGAGATCGTCAACCAGATCATCAAGCCGATCGAGGATTCGATCCGGGACGTCAACGGCGTGGACGAGATCAACGCCACGGCCTCGGATTCTCTGGCGTCGATCACGGTGAACTTCGACCTCGGGATCGAGATCGCAACGGCGGTCGCCGACATCAAGGACGCGGTGGACAGCGTGCGCGGCGACCTGCCGGACGGCATCGACGAGCCGCAGGTGACGCGGGTGGACGTGATCGGCCAGCCAATCCTGTCCTACGCGGTCTCGGACCCGACTCGCAGCATAGAGGAACTGAGCTACTTCGTGGACGACGTGGTGTCGCGCGAGGTGGGCACCGCGACTGGCGTGGGCGAGGTGTCCCGAAAGGGCGGCGCGGACCGGGCCATCGAGGTGGAACTCGATCCGAACCGCCTGCTGGCGCTCGGCCTGACCGCGACCAGCGTGAACGACCAGGTGCGCGCGGCGAACGTCAACCTCGGCGGTGGCTCCGGCTCGCTCGCGGGGCAGGAATACGCCATCCGGGCGCTGGGCTCGGCGGATACGCTGGAGGCCCTGGCGGAGACGGCCATCCTGACGCCGGCGGGCTCGACGGTGAAACTTTCCGATCTCGGGCGGGTCAAGGACGGCTCGGAGGAGACCAAGAGCTTTGCCCTGCTCGACGGCAACCCGGTGGTCTCCATCGGTGTGTTCCGCGCCAGCGGCGCCAGCGACCTGATCGCGGGCGACGCGGCGAAGGAGAAGATCGCGGACCTGGCGAAGGCCTACCCGGACGTGACCTTCACCCTGATCGACGATGCGACGGTCTACACCGAAGGCAGCTACCACGCGGCCATGGACACGCTGTACGAGGGCGCGTTCCTCGCGGTGTTCGTGGTGTTCCTGTTCCTGCGCAACTGGCGGGCGACGCTGATTACCGCGCTGGCCCTGCCGCTGTCGATCATTCCGACCTTCATCGTGATGAACATGCTGGGGTTTTCGCTGAACACCGTCTCGCTGCTCGGGATCACGCTGGTGACCGGCATCCTCGTCGACGATGCCATCGTCGAGATCGAGAACATCGTGCGGCACATCCACATGGGCAAACCGGCCTATGAGGCGTCCGAGGAGGCGGCGGACGAGATCGGGATGACGGTGATCGCCATCAGCTTCACCATCGTTGCGGTCTTTGCCCCGGTCAGCTTCATGTCCGGGATCGGCGGTCAGTTCTTCGAGCAATTCGGCCTGACCGTAGCCGTCGCGGTGCTGTTTTCGCTCCTCGTGGCGCGGCTGATCACGCCGATGCTGGCGGCCTATTTCCTCAAGGATGGCGGCCCGGCGGAGGAGGAGAAAGACGGCTTCCTGATGCGCGCCTACATGCGGCTTCTCAACTGGACGCTGCACCACAGGCTCATCACGCTTGTCGCGGGTCTGGGGATCTTTGCCGGGTCGATCTATTCGGCGACGCTGCTGCCGTCGGAATTTGTCCCGGCCTCCGACACGGGTCGGAGCATCATCTCCGTCGAACTGCCTCCGGGCGTGAAGATCGGCGACATGCGCGAGACGGCGCTGGCGATCACCAGCCGGGTGGAGGACGTGCCGGAGGTGACCTCCGTCTACGTGAATGCGACCAGCGAGACTGACGCGCGGGTGACGGTAAACTTCGGGCAGAAGGATTCGCGGGACCGCGGGTTCCGGGAGATCGAGGCCGATATTTCCGCGGCGATTGCCGATGTGCCCGACGCAAGGGTGATCGTCTCCGAGACCGGGCAGCGGGACGTGCAGCTGAACATCCTCGGCGACAGCCAGGAGTCCGTGGCCGCGGCGGCGGGTGCCCTGGCCAAGCAGATCAACGCCCTGCCGGACCTGGTGGACGCGCAGACCGACGCGGCGCTGGTGCGGCCCGAGATCCGCATCACCCCGCGTCCCGAGCAGGCGGCGGAGCTGGGTGTCAGCGCCTCTGCCCTGGCCTCCACCATCCGTATCGCGACCCTGGGCGAGAGCGGGGCGAACGTGGCCAAATTCAACGCCGGTGATCGGCAGGTGCCCATCGTGGTGCGGATGAAGGAGGAGGTCCGCGACGACCTTTCGCAGATGCGCGGGCTGCGCGTGACGTCAAGCCTTGGCGGTCAGGTGCCTCTGGAAGCCGTCGCCGAGTTCTCGCTCTCGGCGGGGGCCAGCACCATCAGCCGCGTCGACGGGCGCTTCAGCACGACCGTGTCCGCGAACCTTGCCCCCGGCGCGGTGCTTGGACCGGCGACACAGGCGGTCTATGCGCTCCCTGCCGCCACGGACATGCCGGACGGCACGGAAATAGCCGCCTCCGGCGACGCCAAGGTCATGGCGGATATCTTCGGGCAGTTCGCGCTGGCCATGTTGGCGGGTATCCTGCTGGTCTATGTCGTCCTTGTCGTGCTGTTCGAGAGCTTCGTGACGCCGGTGACGATCCTGCTGTCGCTGCCGTTGGCCATCGGGGGGGCGATCTTTGCCCTGTACCTGACGGACAATGCCATCGGCCTGTCTGTGATCATCGGCTTCCTGATGCTCATGGGGATCGTGACGAAGAACGCCATCATGCTGGTGGAGTTCGCCCTCGACGCCATGGCGGAAGGGGTCGGCAAGGCGGAGGCCATGCTGGATGCCTGCCACAAGCGCGCCCGGCCGATCATCATGACGACGATTGCCATGACGGCGGGCATGGTGCCTTCGGCATTGGCCTTCGGCACCGGCGGCGAGTTCCGCTCGCCCATGGCCATCGCGGTGATCGGCGGCCTGCTGCTGTCGACGATGCTGAGCCTCGTGTTCGTGCCGTCTCTGTTCAGCCTGATCGACGGCGGACGCCGCCGGGGCACCGCGCTGCTGGTGCGCCTGCTCGGCATCAACGCGCCCGGCAAGGCGGAAGCGGCGTGATCGAACGCCGCCCGCCTACCGCGCCCTGATCAGCGCCTCCAGCGCGTCGAGGCGGGCATCCTGCTCGGCGAGACGCGCCCGGAGTGCGGCGTTCTCGTCCTTGCGGGCGCTCAGTTCGGCCTCCTGCTCCAGCGTGTAGAGCGTCAGTTCCTCGACCTTCTTGAGGAGTGTCAACTGCATGGTGGTCATGTCGAGCCCCTCCGCCCTGATCTGCGCCGCCGACGGCACCTCGGGCAGGTGGCTGTTGGCGGCGATGAAGTCTTTGACCTCCGACAGGGGCCGCAGGGCGTAATTCTCGCCGAAGACGTAATCCGGCACGTTCAGCAGTGTGCCCCCGACCGTAAACCCGCCCTGTACCGTCAGCAGACCCTCCGCCGTCAACGTCATCTCTGGCCCGTCTGCCACGCCATCGGTGATGATGAAGCGGTTGGGGGAGGCCTGTTCGTGGGAGAAAAACCAGGTGGTGCCGGCGTTGGTGTTGTCCAGCGTGAAGTAGGACCCACCATTGTTCGTCATCTTGAACATCTCGCGGACGGCGGGCGTTGTAGTCGAGTTCCTGACGTGAATACGGGCGTCGTCCAGGCGAACGACATTCAAGGCGGCATCCGGGGTGGATGTTCCCACGCCGACATCGCCGCTTTCCCCTATTGCCAACGCTGCGCTGGGCGCACCGGACCGCACTATGAACGGACTCCGGATGGATGGATGCTCTTGCAGCTTGAAGCCGAGCGAGTCGACGTTCAGCCCCCAGGAGAAATAAGCATTTCCCTGCTGAATCCGGATCGCAGGGGTGTCCGACACAACGTGCAGGGTCGCCTGTGGTATCAAGGTGCCAACTCCGACACTGCCGATGCGATTGACGACCAGGCTGTTCTCCGGCGCGGTTTCCAGAATGCGGAAGATCTGATTGCCGCTGTCCACGTCTCGAACGGCGAAATAGGAGTCCGAACCACTTGTTCTCCCATTGGTTTCGATCGCCCAGTCCCGGGTGGGAAAATCTATGCCGTCCGAGGTATCCTCGAACAACAGAACCGGGTTGGAATTCTTGATCTTCAGGTCGACGCCGTCCAGAAAGCTCTCGCTACCCGTGCAGGCGGTGCCGACGCAGAGGTTGCCATCGACGCTGTGGTCCCCGCTCAGAACCGTCTGGGCCAAGGATGGCATGGGCGCGAGGGCAATGGTAACGGACAAACTGGCAATCAGGGCGCGAGCGAACGTCATCGTGTCTACCTTCTTCAATACATGACGGGACGGCGCGTGGTTCATCTGGTCTCGACCGCCGCCAGCCGCGCCTCGATGCGCGCGAGTTGCTCCGACAGACTGGCGATGGTGGCGGTCTGGTCGTGGATCACCGCGGTCTGATCCGCGATCTGCGTCTCCTGCTCCAGCGTGTAGAGCGTCAGTTCCTCCACCTTCTTGAGGAGTGTCAGCTGCATGGTGGTCATGTCGAGCCCCTCCGCCCTGATCTGCGCCGCCGACGGCACCTCGGGCAGATGGCTGTTGGCGTCGATGAAGGCCTTGACCTCCGACAGGGGCCGCAGCGCGTAATCCTCGCCAAAGACGTAGTCCGGCACATTCAGCTGTGTGCCTCCGGCAGTGATCGTGCCAGGCACCGCGAGATCGCCCATCCGGGTGAGGGACAGCTGCAACCCGCCGTCGGAATGGTTGATGAAGAACCGCCCCTGCGCGTTGTTCTCGTGCACGAAGTACCAAGAGCGGCCGGTGTCGGTATTTGTCATGGTGAAATAGCTGCCGCCGTTGTTGCGCATCTCGATCATCTCGCGGGCGGCGGTGGTGGCGCTGGTCTCTTCGATCTTGATGCTTGCCGTGCCGTTGTCCCGCAGGATGTGCAGCGAGGCATCGACGCCGGACGTACCGTTGCCGATGTTGCCTTCGTGCGTGATCCGCAGGGAGTTGGTTGGGGCGTTCTTGAACACCGAAAAGGGCGTCGTATCGGTGTTGATGTCGCGCAGGAAGACGTTGCCATGGTTGGCCAGCAGGTCCCAGGTCTGCGCCGGCAGGCCGCCTGCGGAGGTCTGTTGAAACCGGATAGTCGGACTCGCGGTGTCGACGAGGTGCAGTTTGGTCTGCGGCAAAAGGGTGCCGAGGCCGATGTCGCCGTCGTCGTTGACGAAGATGCTGTTTGACCCGGCACCGCCCCGGATGGTGAACGGCCGGGCGCCCGTCGAGAGGTTTTCGATGGCAAAGAGGTTGGGGCCATTGATGTAGTCCTCGTTCGCGCGCAGCCGCCAGTTGTAGTAGGGATAGCTGCCTGTCGAGTTGGAGGTGTCGATGAATTCGATCCGCGGATAGACGTCCTTCAACCGGAAGACACCTTCTCCGGCATCGTAGCTCTCCGGATTGGTACAGCCGCCACCGACGCACAGGCTGTCCCGGACGATGCCGTTGTTCGTGGCAAGGATGGTGTCGGCAAGCGCCGGGGCGGCGCCAAGGGCTGCAACCGCGAGAATGGACCGAAAGCGCATTTGAATTCTCCTGTTTGAATAGTCAAAGGTTAACGTGCCGCCGCATGAATCCAGAAGAGAAAATGCTGATCAGGGTTGCACAATGTCGAGACGGGCGCGCAGGTCCGTGAGGGCCTGGCGCAGAGCGGCGACATCCGCCTCCTGGGCTTCGAGCCGGGCGAGACGGTCCGCCTGGTCGCGGATGATGCTCTCCTGCTCCAGCGTATACAGCGTCAGTTCCTCCACCTTTTTCAGGAGCGTCATCTGCATCCCGGTCATGTCGAGGCCGTTTTCCGCGATCTGCGCCGCCGATGGCACCTCCGGCAGGTGGCTGTTGGCCTCGATGAAGGCTTTCACCTCGGACAGCGGGCGCAGGGTGTACTCCGGACCAAAGACATAATCCGGCACATTGAGCGCCGTGCCCCCGACGGCAAAGCCGCCCTGTACGGTCAGCAGGCCGGCGGCGGTCAGGGTCATCTCCGGCCCGTCGGCCACGCCGTCAGCGATGATGAAACGGTTGGGGCTGTTGTTTTCGTGGGAGAAATACCACGTGGTGCCAGCGGCGGTGTTGTCCAGCGTGAAGTAGCTGCCGCCGTTGTTGGTCATGTTGAACATCTCGCGCACGCCGGGGGTGCTGAAAACCGTGTTTTCGACCTTGAGACCGGCAGCCCCGTTGAAGCTGTACAGGTGCAGCAACGTCTCCGGCAGGTCCGTTCCAATTCCGACTTTCCCGCCCGAGGACAGGACAAGTGTTTTCGACAAAGCGCCTCTTTGGATTGTGAAAATGTCACGTCCTGTGATGCTGGCGTCGCTGATGCGAAACCCTGCGGTATGTGCCGACATGAGCCAATGAGAGTCCGGCTGGCCAGCCGAAGTATCCCGGTGCAGACGGATTGCAGCAAAAAAGGGGTCCGACACGTGCAGTCTCGCTGTCGGTAGACCCGTCCCCACACCGACCGCGCCGTTGCCGAGAATGACAAGCGAGTCTTCCGGTGCCCCGGCTTCGGTGCGGAACACCTGGTTTCCGGTGGCGCGGTCGACGATGGCGAAGTATTCCGCGCCGTTCTCGAAGAAGTCGTTGGCCTGAAGCGCCCAGTCCCGTGACGGAAAGGTGCTGCCGGTCGATGTGTCCTCGAACAGCATCACCGGGCTGCTGTCCTTCATCATGATGTCGGAGTTGTAGACGAAGGACTCCGACGAGGCGCAGGCGAAGCCGACGCACAGGCGTCCCTGGATCGTGTGATCTCCGGAGAGCAGGGTCTGGGCCTGCGCCGTGGGTGAGAGAAGCGCAAGGCAGGATGCCAAGATCGGGGAAAAGCGGAACGGGAGCCGTCTCATGGAAATCTCCTGGGTGCAATGGCGACTCGGGCAAAGAGCCGCGGAGCACGCGGCACCCGGTCGGTTGAAAGGAAAGTGGCGCTGACCGGATAATGTTCCGGCCAGCGCCACTCTACCACAGGATGAGCGATTTGTTTAGCGGGTCTGTTCCGCCGGGGCCATGCGGGATTCGATCTGGCCAAGCCGCTTTTCCAGGGCCGCGATGGTCTCCTGCTGGTGGGCAATGAGGTCGTCCTGCTCCAGCGTGTAGAGCGTCAACTCCTCGACCTTCTTCAGAAGCGTCATCTGCATCTGCGTCATGTCGAGACCATCGGCCTTGATTTGGGCCGCGGAGGGCACCTCGGGCAGGTGGCTGTTCTCGTCGATGAAGGCTTTCACCTCCGAGAGTGGGCGAAGATCGTACCCAGGACCGAAGACATAGTCCGGCACGTTGAGTTGCGTGCCGCCGGAGCGGATGGTGCCGGGCACGGCCAGATCGCCCGTCCGAGTCAGGGACAGTTGCAGGCCGCCGTCCGAATGGTTGATGAAAAAGCGGCCCTCCGCGTTGTTTTCATGCACGAAATACCACTCGCGGCCAGTGCCGCTGTCGGCGAAGGTGAAATAGCTGCCGCCGTTGTTCGTCAGCTTGAACATCTCGCGGGCCGCGCGGGTGCCGGAGGTATCCTCGACGAGAAGCCGGGCGTCTCCAAGGCCGCGGACATGCAGTTTCGCGTCCGGAGCGCCGGTGAAGATCCCGACCCGATTGTCCGAACTGACATACAGCATGTTCGAGGCGGCACCGGGACGGATCTGGAGCGGGAGTGTATTCGGCAGCGGATCGTAGATGTAGAAGCCTGAACTGTTGCCGCGAATATCCCAAGTATAGGGGCTGACGTCCGTATCGTTCAGGCGAATGCCTGCCTCGCCGGGATGGGCCAGATGCAGCGGCTGGCCCGGAATCGTGGTGCCGCTGCCGATATAGCCGGAATTGTCGAAGAAGAGCGCATTGTTCGGCGCGTTCTCCATGATCTTCACCGGAAAGCGGTTCCCGGTTTCGTTCTTGATTGTGAAACCGTTGACGATCCCCGAGGCGGGATCGTCCACCGAAAGGGTCCAACTGCTGTCCCCGGTGGTCGTGTCGTTGAACTGGATCTCGGGCAGGAAGCTCTTTACCTTGATGTCGTTGTCACCAAAGCTTTCGTTGTTCACGCAATCGACCGCGCCGACACAGATGTTGCCGGTGACGATCAGGTCGTCGCCGATGACCTGATCGGCGATGGCCGCAGCGGGGAGAAGGGCGATTGTGGCACCTAGGGCGAGGCGTCGGATCATGGAAAGCTCCTGAGGATTGGATCGGGAAAAAGGGGAGCCGACCGGCAGAGCCGACTCCGGGTCTCGGGGTATCGGGTCCGGGGCGATGGGTTGTCGCGGTCAGTCCTCGCGTTTCTCGAGGCGTTCGAGCCGGTCGAGCAGCGCCGCGTTCAGGGCCTTCTGCTCGGCGTAGCGGGCGTCCTGCTGCGCGATGCGGGCTTCCTGTTCCAGCGTATAAAGCGTCAGTTCCTCGACCTTTTTCAGCAGCGTCATCTGCATCTCCGTCACGTCGAGCCCCTCGGCTCTGATCTGCGCCGCCGATGGCACCTCCGGCAGGTGGCTGTTGGCGTCGATGAAAGCCTGCACCTCCGTCAGGGGGCGCAGGGGGTAGTCCGGACCGAAGACGTAATCCGGCACGTTGAGCTGTGTCGCGCCGGAGATGAACTTGCCCGGAACCGTCAGGTCGCCGTCATGGGTCAGGGTGAACTCCGGTCCATCCGCCACCTGGTCGGAGATGATGAAGCGGTTGGCCGTGGCATGTTCGTGCACGAAGTACCATTCGGACCCGGTGACCGTGTTGGCCAGCGTGAAGTAGGAGCCGCCGTTGTTGCGCATGGAGAACATCTCGCGCGAGGCGGAGGGGCTGGGCGCGATATTCTCGACGCGGATCTGCGCGTCGCCGTTGTTGCGCAGGACATGCAATGCGGTACTGGCGGGGCTGGCCCCAACGCCGAGATTGCCATTGGGGAAGAGCGTCAACGCGGCACTGGGCACGCCGGGCAATACGGTGAGGAAATTGTTTCCGGTATTGCCATCCTGCATGAAGAAACCGCCTTCACTGCCGAACATGGACCATTTCTGGTCTCCGAACGCGCCGGACTGTTCGAGCAGCAGCGAAGGGCTGTCATTCGTGACCACATGCAGGTCCGCCTGCGGCAGGCTGGTGCCGATGCCGACCTGCCCGGTGCTGTCGAGCCAGAGCGTGTTCGTCGGGGCGCCGCCCATGATACTGAACGGGATCTTGGGGGTCGAGTTCAGGTCGTTGGCCGCGTCGTATACGCTGAAGGTCTCGATGGCAGGGTTGCCGCCCGGACCCATGACCCAGTCCCGATCCGCGAAGGTGCTGGTGCTTGTGTCCTCGAAGGCAATGCGCGGGTCGTTGCCCTTGAGTTTGAGCGGGATGTTCCCGAAGGCAGTATCGGCTTGCGTGCAGGCATTGCCGGCGCAGACCATGCCGTTGAAGGCATTGACGTTGCCATTGAAGAAGTTCGTTCCGGAACCGGATTGGGTGATCACCCCTGTCAGGGAGAGATTGTCGCCTGAGATATTCTGGGCCAGGACTGGCGCCGACAGCAACAGGAATACGGGCAAAGCCGTGCGCATGAGGGGAAGCATTCGGGAAAACTCCATGAAAATCCCGGTGATGCTACCCCGCCTTTTTCGCTTTGCCTATAGACCAGTTAACGCCTGTCCGGCATCGCTCAGCGGTCGGCCAGCACGGCCTGCAACTGCTCAACGGTCGCCAGCATCTGCACGAGGTCCCGGCGGAGCGCCGCGGTCTCCGCGGCTTGCCTTTCGGTCAGCGCGGCGGCCTCCTTGAGCTGCGTCTCCTGCTTCAGCGTATACAGCGTCAGTTCTTCGACCTTCTTCAGGAGCGTCATCTGCATCTCCGTCATGTCGAGCCCCTCCGCCTCGATCTCCGCTGCCGAAGGTACCTCTGGCAGGTGTCTGTTGGCGTCGATGAAGGCTTTCACCTCGGACAGAGGGCGCAGGGTGTACTCCGGGCCGAAGACGTAATCGGGCACGTTCAAAGTCGTGCCGCCGACGGCAAAGCCGCCCTGCACGGTCAGCAGACCCTCGGCGCTGAGTGTCATTTCCGGCCCGTCGGCCACGCCGTCGGTGATGATGAAACGGTTGGGGCTGTTCTGTTCGTGGGTGAAATACCACGTTGTTCCGCTCGCGGTGTTGTCGAGCGTGAAGTAGGACCCACCGTTGTTGCTCATCTTGAACATTTCGCGGACGGCGGGGGTGAGCGAGGTGTCCTGAACATGAATGCGCGTGTTGCCGGAAGCGGATCTGACGTGAAGTTGCGAGTCCGGGCTGCCGGTCCCCACGCCCACATTGCCATCGGAGGCGATTTCGAAGGCGAAGTCGGGAGCACCGGGGCGGATCTGGAAAGGAATCTCGCCCGCATCAACGTCGTAGACGTAGAACCCGGCATTATTGCCCCGCAGGTCCCACGAATAGGATGTGCCGGCAGTGTCTTCCAGACGGATCGCGGCCTCCAGCAATGCGCCCTTGTCGACGACATGCAGGCTCGCCTGCGGAATGGTCGTCTGCAGGCCGATCATCCCGCTGTCGCTGATGAAGAGGGCCTTCGTCGGCGCGTCCTCCTCGATCACGACCGGATAGCGGAAGGTTGTCTCGTTCTTGATTGAAAAGCCGTTGAAGACACCCGAAGAGGTATCGTCGACGGAGACGGTCCAGGTGCTGTCGCCTGCGCTTGTGTCGTTGAACTGAAGTTCGGGGATGGTGCCCTTGATCTTGATGTCGGTCGCGCCGAAAGGCTCTCCGTCGATGCATTCGGCGCCACCCGCGCAGATGTTTCCGGTGGTGATGATGTCGTCCGTGAAAAGCTGGTCGGCTTGCGCCGTCGCGGAAAGGGTCAGGGCAAAGGTGGTGCCGGTGACAAGATGTCGGATCATCGCGAACTCCTTCGGGAAATGTACTTGATGGACGTGGCACGGCGCCTGTGCGCGGCGGCAGGTCCGGAAAATGGCTTTGGCCCCGAGGTCCATCGGGGCGACGAACAGGGCGTACGCCCGCACTGTATCGCGCAGGGTCAACAACCCTGCGGCAAAGGTTAACGACTTGAGACTGTGTGTCAATTCCTGTGGTCGTGACGCCTTCCCGAAGACTGAAGAGCCGGGCCAGTGGTGTCCTGCCTTGCGAAATGGATGGGCGGGTTGTCGGAAGGGTCGTTGGCGACGGTGCATGTGGTCCCTGAAACGGTGAACTGGCGCGACGTCTTGAAAAGAACCGGGACTTATCCCCTTGTCCTTTTCGCAGGGTGCATCAGTATGTACCCGAACCG
Organism: Tropicibacter sp. S64; assembly: GCF_049803835.1. Classification (NCBI taxonomy): domain Bacteria; kingdom Pseudomonadati; phylum Pseudomonadota; class Alphaproteobacteria; order Rhodobacterales; family Roseobacteraceae; genus Tropicibacter; species Tropicibacter sp. S64. Next base: position 649,971 of record NZ_JBNAGK010000001.1, read on the forward strand.
AAAACAATGGCTGCGAGCGCGGATCAACCGGGCCCGGCCCGTTCGAGCTGGATAGATGACACCAAAACGCGGCGCCGGAACACTTGCAAACCTGTTGGCAATATTCACCTTTTCGGTGACGGGTTTTCCGGCGGGAGCGTTTGACGCCAAGCTGAAGGTTGCCGGCGGGGATGACACGATCGAGGGGTTCCTGACCCAGGCCTCGCTTGTGATCGCTGCCGAAACCGACGGCCAGACCAACCCGCAAGATATTCTGGCCGCAGCACAGGCGGATTATGGCCGATTGGTCGGCGCATTGTATGACGCCGGGTACTTTGGTCCGGTGGTGCGCATCCTGATCGACGGGCAGGAGGCGGCGACGCTACCGCCGCTCACCCGGCTGCCCTCCGTCCGGCAGGTGCGGATCGAGGTCGATCCGGGCCGCCGCTTCGAATTCGGCCGCGCCGAAGTCGCGCCGCTGGCACCGGGCACCGAACTTCCGGAGCAATTCGCCCGGGGCAAGGCGGCGGGCACGGCGACCATCCGCGAGGCCGCTGCGGCGGGTGTGGATGGCTGGCGCGGCGTCGGCCATGCCAAGGCGGAGGTGACCCGGCAGGAGATCACCGCCCGCCACGAGGTTGCCAAGCTCGACGTGCTGCTCGGCATCACGCCGGGGCCGCTGGTCCGGTTCGGGCGCACGGTGGTCAGCGGCGAGTCCGCGGTGGACGAGGGCCGAATCCGCGAGATCGCGGGCATCCCGAAGAACGAGGTTTTCGACCAGGAGATCCTGGAAGACGCCGCGACCCGTCTGCGTCGGACCGGGACGTTTTCGTCGGTGACGCTGCGCGAGGGCGAGCTGAACCCGGACAACTCCATGGACATCGCGCTGGCCGTGGTCGACGCCAAACCGCGCCGCTTCGGCTTCGGGGCGGAGGTCGAATCCACCGACGGGCTGACGCTTTCCGCCTTCTGGCTGCACCGCAACTTCCTCGGCGGTGCGGAGCGGTTCCGCGTCGATGGCGAGATTTCCGGCATCAGCGGCAGCACTGACACGCTCGACTACAAGTTCTCCGTCAGTCTCACGCGCCCGGCGACGCTCACGCCGGAGACGGACATGATCCTGCGGGCCAATGTCGAGCAATTGTCCGAGCCGACCTATTTCTCGCAGCAGGCCAGCGTCTCGCTCGGCTTCACCCGGCAGGTATCGCGCCAGCTGACCACCGAGGTGGCGCTAGGGTACCGCTATTCGGACGTGGAGGACGACCTCGGCAAGCGGACATTCCAGCATCTGACCCTGCCACTCGGCCTGACCTGGGATCGGCGCAGCGACACGCTCAATCCGAAGGACGGAACCTACCTGCGGTTCGAGGCGATGCCCTACGCCGGTCTCGGCGGCAGCGCCTCGGGCGGGCGCGTCTACGCCGATGCCCGGGCCTACCGGGCGTTCGGCGAGGAGGAAGGCGTCGTGCTCGCGGGCCGCATGCAGATCGGCTCGGTCATGGGCTCATCCATCGCCGAAACCCCGCCGGACCTGCTGTTCTACTCCGGCGGCAGCGGCACGGTCCGCGGGCACAGCTACCAGTCGCTCGGCATCACGTCCGGCGGCAACGAGACTGGCGGGCGGTCGTTCCTCGGTCTCTCCACCGAAGTGCGCGTGGACTTCACGGACAGCCTCGGCGGTGTGGTGTTCTACGACATGGGATACATCGGGGCGAACAGCTTCATGGACGACACCGGCGGCTGGCACAGCGGCGCTGGGCTTGGCCTGCGCTATCAGACCGGGCTCGGTCCGATCCGTCTCGACGTGGCCACGCCGGTGAGCGGGAGTGGCAACGGGGTGCAACTCTATCTCGGAATTGGACAGGCCTTCTGATGCGCTGGTTACTCGCCGCATTCCTCATTTTCCTTTCGACCCTCGCTGCCGTCGCGCAGGAGGAAGACAAGGATCGCCTGACCCGCTTCCTCGAAGACACGCTTTCGGGGGCGGGGCGGCAGGTCACCGTCGAAGGCTTCCGCGGCGCGTTGAGCAGCCGCGCCACGATGGACCGGCTGGCGATTTCCGACGACCAGGGTGTCTGGCTGGAACTGACGGACGCGGTGCTGGACTGGAACCGGGCCGCCATTCTCGCAGGCCGCATCGAGATCAATGAACTCTCCGCCGGGGTCATCCGCCTTCCGCGCCTGCCCGCGTCAGAGGCAGCGCCCGCCAGTCCTGAAGCCACGCCCTTTGCGCTGCCGGACCTGCCGGTGAGCGTGAACATCGAGAAGATCGAGGCCGGGCGGGTCGAGCTTGGGGCACCTGTGGCCGGGGTTGCGCTGACGGCCTCTCTCGAAGGCAATATGCGGCTGAACGACGGGGAGGGCGAGGCCAACCTCGACATAACCCGGCTCGACGGGCCGCGCGGGGAATTCGACATCGCTGCGCGCTATTCCAACGGCTCCGGAGTCCTGTCGGTGGATGTCACCATTGCCGAAGAAAAAGGCGGCATCGTCGCCACGCAGCTTGGCCTGCCAGGCGCACCGGCGCTCGACCTCACCGCCAAGGGCGAAGGCCCCATCGACGATTTCACTGCCGATGTGGCCCTGAAAAGCGACGGCGAGGACCGGCTGACTGGACAGGTCGCCACCGTCGCGGGGGGTGAGGGGGAGGCGCGGGTGATCCGCGTCGATCTCACCGGCGACCTCGCGCCACTGTTCATCCCGCAATACCGCGATTTCTTCGGGCCCGAAGTCGGCCTGAAAAGCCGGGTCAGCCTGTTCCCCGATGGCCGCGTCGAGATGGACGAACTCAGCGCCACCGCCGCCGCGTTGAACCTGAACGGCACGTTCGCCATCGGCGCGGATGGCTTGCCAGAACGGTTCCGTCTGGACGCGGTGCTGCGGGATCCCTCCGGTGCGCCGGTCCTGCTGCCGATCGCCGGGACGGAAACGCGGGTGCAGATGGCCCTGCTCAACGCCAGTTTCGACGCCGCCAGCGGCCGGCGGTGGACGCTTCAGGGCGACCTGAACGGGCTGCTGCGGGACGGCTTGACGCTGGAAACGGCCAGGCTGACCGGTGGCGGCGAGATCGTGGCGGGGGCCACGCCGCGTGTCACGGCGAGGCTCGACGCGGAGGCGGATGGCATCGCGCTGGACGACCCGGCGCTGCAACAGGCCCTTGGCGAGAGCGCGCAGTTCGGTGCCGACATCCAATGGCAAAGCGGCGCGCCGGTGTTGTTCGACAATCTCGCCCTGACCGCCGAGGGGCTCTCGCTCACCGGCTCCGGCGTGCTCGATTCTTCCGGCGACGAGCCAGTCATAGACGGCGGGTTGATGGCGAAGATCGCCGACACCGGGCGGCTGTCGCTGCTTGCCGGGCAGGACCTTGGCGGTGCCATCGACGCGCAGGTGGACGGTCAGGCGATGCCGCTGAGCGGCGGGTTCGATCTCGACCTGACGGTAACCGCCACGGATCTGTCGGCGGGCATGGACGGAATCGACAACCTCCTGCGCGGTCAGAGCACCATCCAGCTGTCGGCTGTCCGCGATACCTCGGGCCTGACGATCCGGCAGGCGGACATCAGCGCCAACGGGGCGTCCCTGACTGCGAATGGCACGTTGAAATCGCTGGAGGAAACGCAGGTCTTCGATGGTCTTGCCTCCCTCTCGTTCCAGGACTTGTCGCGGCTGTCGGAACTGGTCGGGCGCGATCTTGCCGGGGATGTGAACGCCGATCTGAACGGCACTGCCCGCTTCGACGCCTCGCGGTTCGATGCGGAACTCGCGGTGATCGGGCAGGGCCTGGCGGTGGGGATCGACGGGGTGGACGACATCCTGTCGGAGGCCTCGACCCTCGATATTTCGGCCCTGCGCGATGACGAGGGCATCCGCATCCGCCGTGCCGAATTGACCGGCAAGGGGGCGAAGGCGACGATCACCGGCCTCTATACGCCTTACGCCGACAGTCCGGGTTTCGACGGGATCATCGAGGCGCAACTCGATGACCTCGGCGTGCTTTCTGGCCTTGCCGGGCGCGATCTTGGCGGCAGCCTCGACGCCCGGCTGAACGGATTTGCCCTGTTGAACGGCCAGCAGTTCGACCTCGATCTCCTGGCCAATGGCCAGAACCTGAGGACCGGCCTTGCCGATGCGGACCGGCTGCTGACCGGCCCGTCGCGCGTGGTGCTCTCCGCGGCGAGGGACGGAGAGACGATTACTCTCAAACAGGCGCAGCTTACCGCCACGGGCGCAAACCTCGACGCCTCCGGGACCGTCATCCCCACGGGTGAGAACGCCGGGTTCGACGGGTCGATAAAGGCGCGCCTGGACGATCTGGGGGCGCTGTCGGAGCTGGCGAAGCGGGACCTGGGTGGCAGTCTGAACGCGTCCCTGACGGGTCAGGCGAGATTCGACGGCTCGGCCTTCGATCTGTCCGTGACCGGCGAGGGGCAGGACATCCGGACCGGGATGCCGGATGTGGACGGGCTGCTTCGCGGGGCGTCCCGACTGAATTTGTCGGCGCTGCGCGAGGACGAGACCATCACCATTCGTCAAGCGACACTGACGGCGACCGGCGCCAGCCTCGATGCCGCAGGCACCGTGGTCCCGACCGGGCCGGAGGCGGGGTTCAACGGCGCCGCCAATGCCCGGCTCGACGATCTGGGCGCCCTGTCGACCCTCGCCGGACGCGACCTTGGCGGCAGCCTGAACGCGGCGGTCAACGGACAGGTCCTCTTCGATGCCTCCCGGTTCGATGTGACCCTGTCCGGGGAGGGGCGCAACATTCGTGTCGGCATTCCCGACGTCGACGCGCTGTTCACCGGGACCTCTACCCTGGACCTTTCGGCCAAGCGCGAAGATGGCACCATCACCCTGCGGCAGGGCAACCTGACCGCGACCGGCCTCACCGCCAGCGGAAATGGCGAATTGCGCGACACCGACGGCACGCTGACCTTCGACGCCCGCCTCGCCGACCTTGGCCGTTTCGTCCCCGATCTGGCGGGCCCGGCAACGGTCCGCGGTCGCGCGGTCAAGACCGCCAGCGGGCTGACCGTCAGCCTCGACGGCGAAGCCCCTCGCGCCATCCGCCTCAACGCGGATGTGAGCCTGCCGGACGGCGGCGCACCAAGCGCGCGGTTCGATGCATCCATCGGCTCGCTGGCGTGGATCGCACCGGAACTGGCGGGACCCGCCAGCATCCGGGGTACCGCCCGGCAGAACGGCGACCAATGGGTCATCGACACCAACGCCAGCGGTGCCGGAGGGGTGACGGCCAATGTCGCGGGCAGCGTCGTCGCCGATGCAAGCCGCGCCAACATCGACGCGACCGGCACGCTGCCGCTCGGGCTGATCAATGCGCGGCTCAGCCCGAATTCGATCCAGGGCCTCGCGCGGTTCGATCTCGCCCTGAACGGGCCGCTGGCGCTGTCGTCGGTCAGCGGCACGATCACCACCGCGGACACCCGTCTCGCCATCCCGAGCCTGCGCAACGCGCTGACCGGGATCACGGCGACGGTCAATCTGTCAGGCGGCAACGCGACCTTCGAGACGCGGGGTACCCTCGAAACCGGCGGTGGAGTCGGCGTGCAGGGCCGGGTCCGGCTGGAGGCCCCGATGGTGACCGAGGCAGTGGTTTCGCTGAACGACCTGCGCATCACCGATCCACAGCTCTACGAGACCCGCGCCAATGGCCAGCTGCGGCTGAGCGGGACCGCGCCGTCGAGCCTGGCGCTGACCGGCCAGCTGGACCTCGGGCAGACCGAGTTGCGCGTGCCGAACACCGGCATCGGCTCCTTCGGTGAAATCCCGGACATCACGCACATCAACGAGACCGCCGCGCAGCGCCGCACGCGCAGCTACGCGGGTCTGCTGGACGTGACCGGGGCGGGGAATGGCGGAGGCGGTGGCGGCACGGCGATTGCGCTCGACGTGCAGATCAACGCGCTGAACCAGATCTTCGTACGCGGACGCGGGCTTGATGCGGAGCTTGGCGGCTCGTTGCGGGTAACCGGAACCACGGCCGATGTGATCCCGCAAGGCCGGTTCGACCTGATCCGCGGCAGGCTCGACGTTCTGGGCAAGCGGCTGACGCTGGAGGAGGGATCGGCCCGGTTGCAAGGCGACCTCGTCCCCATGCTGCGCCTCGTGGCCAAGACTACCGCCGAAGACACGACAGTGTTCGTCACCATCGAAGGACCGGCGGACAGCCCGGAAATCAAGTTCACCTCCGATCCGAGCCTGCCCGAGGACGAGGTGCTGGCACGGCTGCTGTTCGGCAAGGACATCAGCTCGATCTCGGCGCTTCAGGCGGTGCAACTGGCCTCTGCCGTCGCGACGTTGGCCGGGAAGGGCGGTGTCGGCATCATCGAAAAGCTGCGGCAAAACACCGGGTTCGACGATCTCGATGTGACATCCGACGGCAATGGCGGCGCGACGGTGCGGGCCGGCAAGTACATATCCGAGAATGCCTATACAAACGTGGAAATCGACAGCAGCGGCCAGACGTCGATCAACCTCAACCTCGACCTGACGCCGAGCACCACCGTGCGCGGGCGCGTCGGGTCGGACGGCAGCACCGGAATCGGCCTGTTCTTCGAGCGCGATTATTGAGGGATCACGCGCTGGCGCTGCGGTCCGGCATCTGCCTGCGCAGGTAGTCGACAATCCCGTCCGCGGTCAGCGGGCGGGCGAAATAGTAGCCCTGAAGGACATCGCATCCCAGGTCATTCAGCAGCGCCGCCTGCGCGGCGTTTTCCACGCCCTCCGCGACGGTGCGGATGCCGAAACTTTCCGCGATTTCGACGATGGCCCGGATCAGCCTGCGATTGCGGGTCCTGTCATCCAGCGGCATCACCAGTCGCCGGTCGATTTTCAGCGCGTCGGGCGAAATGGCCAAGAGAGCGATGATGGATGCATGACCGGAGCCGAAATCGTCGATTTCGATCTCCACGCCGGATTCCCGCAGGGAGTCGAGGTTGAAGCGGAAGACGTCGTCCTCCTCTTCCATCAGAATGGTTTCCAGCAATTCGAACGCAACCCGTGTCCCGTCGCCGAGGATGCCGTCCGCGGCGTGCAGGATGGAGGGGTCGCGCATGCGTCCGGAGCTGACGTTGAAGCTGATTTTCGGCACTTGTACCCCGGCGTCGCGCCAGTCCCGCAGGACGGCGCGGGATTTCCCGATCATCGCGGCGTCCAGATCCGGCACGATGCGCAATTGCTCGGCCACCTTGAGAAAGCGGTCCGGTGTCAGAAGGCCGCGATCCGGGTGCTGCCAGCGCAGCAGCGTCTCGACGCCGTGGACCTTGCCGGTCCGCGCACAGATCTGCGGTTGGAAGACCGGGATGAATTCGTCGCGGGCAAGGGCGTTCTGAAGCTCGGAGGCGATCTGACGGTCCTGCACGATCGCCTCGCGAAGCGCAGGTGTGAAGAGCTCCGTACGGTTGCGTCCGAGGGCCTTCGCCCGGAAGAGCGCGGCGTCGGCGTAACAGAGGATGTCGCCGCCCTCCGCGGCGAGGTCATCCAGGTGCGCGATTCCGTGGCTGGCCTCAATCTGGCAGCGGCGGCCGTTGTGTGTGAACGGCTCCGCCAGTGCGATGCGCACCCGGGCGCAGACCGCGCTGGCGGTGGCCTCCGTCGCGCCCGGGGCCAGCAAGACGGTGAACTCGTCGCCGCCGATCCGGGCGGCGAGGTCGTCCGGGCCGATTTCCCGCAACAGGACCTGCCCGATCCGGCGCAGGACGGCATCGCCGGTTTCGTGCCCCAGCGTGTCATTGACATGCTTGAACCGATCACCGTCGATCCGGATCAGGGTGCAGGGTCGCGGCGTGTCCGCCCGGCGTGCCTCGTCCACGCGCTGTCCGAGCATCCTGTCGAAGAATCGTCGGTTCGCGAGTCCGGTCAGCGGATCGTGGAACGCCTGCCATTCGCTGCGCGCACGCATTGCCTCCGCCAGGCGATTGGCGCGGCGCAGATCCTCCTCGCGCTCGGCGTCGGGGGTAACGTCATGGATCGTTCCGACCCAGACGGCGGAACCGTCTGCCTCCCGGTGCGGCGTGGCGGATCCGGATAGCCAGAGGATGCCGCGATTCGGGTGCTTGTAGCAGAACCGATGGCTCCACTGGGTTTCATCGACGCGCGAGCGTTCCATGGAAGCATGCAACTCGGCAAAGTCGCGGGGGCGCATGTGTGCGCGAAGCCGCAGGAAGAAACCCTGCGGTGCACTGTCCTCGAAGCCAAGCAGCGCCATCATGCGCGCGCTGCAATATCGCAGCGACCCGTTTCCCTGCGGATCGCGGTACAGCTCGAAGATGCCGGCCGGGGCATTGTCCGCGATCGTCGTCAGGCGCCGATGTGCCGCGGCCAGAGCGGCGGTGGCCTCCTGCGCGGCCAGGCGCGTCTTCACCCGTTCGGTGACGTCGATCAGGTTGCCGAACCAGGTCACGGAGCCGTCCGCTTCCGGTGCCGGGATGGCCGAGCACATCAGCCAGCGTTCGCCATGCTGTGGATGCAGGATCCGGAGCTGGCGGTTGACGTCGAGCAGGTCGCGCATCGATTCCGCGAGGGTTGCAGCGAAGTCTTTGGCGTCTTCGGGCAGGAGGGTATCGAGGACCGCCGAGCCGTCCCGGCGCAGGGCGCTGGCGTCGACGCCGAGGATCAGGGGCAGCTTCGCGCTGAAATACGGCAGGCTGCACGCGCCGTCGCGGCCCTGCCGGAACTCGAACAGCGCTCCGGGCGCATTGTCCACCAGTTGCCGAAGCCGAGCATGGGCCCGGCGGTTGTCCCCGGCGTTCGTCGGGGCATCGCGCGGCACCGGCGCGGCGCTGCGCTTCTGTTCCTGGCCCAGCAGGACCGGGCAATCATCGCCATGCTGGACAAGGCGGATGGTGTAATTGGACAGGCATGTGCCGAAGGTGAGGACCGCCGAAGTCCCGTCCGCTTCGCCCGTCGTGAGGTCCCGCCCGATGCGGGCAAGCGTTGCCTGCTCGGCCCCGGTTACCAGGGTGCCGGCGTCGTGCACGGCCAGGGGCGGCTGATCCAGACCGTGGCGCCACGCAAACGCGGCGTTGAAGGCCATGGACTCGCCGTCGGTGCAGGCAATCCAGGCGGATGCATCCGTTTCCGCGAAAAATCTCCTGAACGCCTCGAGGGCGCCTTTGTCCAGCATGTCGCAGCTCATTCCATGTCTTGTTCGGGGTCTACCGTCAAAGTCTGAAGGACCTGCTAAGATACGCGTCCGGTCGGGTCCGCTCCGGCGGGCGCATTGACCGCAAATGCCCAGGGTGCCATGACTGGCAGGCGCCGAAGCGGCGCAGCAGCGCTTTAGACGACGGGAAGACCGTGCCATGCCAATCTCCACCCTTGCCTGGATCGCCGCCGACTGGGGCACGACTCACCTGCGGCTTTGGCTGATGGATGCGGCGGGCACCGTGCTGGATCGTCGCATGTCGGACAAGGGCATGGGCCGCCTCGCGCCGCATCAGTACGAGGCTGTCCTGCTGGACTTGCTCGGCGAGGACCTCCCGGGGCAACCGACGCCGGTGGTGATTTGCGGGATGGCCGGGGCGCGGCAGGGCTGGATCGAGGCGCCCTATGCCGCCGTGCCATGCACAGTGCCGGGCATCGACCGGGCGACGCGGGCGCCAACGTCGGACCCGCGGCTCGCCGTGTACATCCTGCCGGGTCTCTCGCAGGCGCAGCCCGCCGACGTGATGCGCGGCGAGGAGACGCAGATCGGCGGTTTCCTGGCCGGGGAACCGTCTTTCGACGGTGTGCTGTGCCTGCCCGGAACCCATTGCAAATGGGCGCATATTTCCGCCTCGGAGGTGGTGTCCTTCCGGACCTTCATGACCGGCGAGCTGTTTTCGCTGCTTGGGCAGCAGTCCGTCCTGCGCCATTCCATCGGCACCGGCTGGGACGAGGCGGCCTTTGCCGACGCGGTCACGGACACGCTTTCGCGTCCCGCCGGGCTCGGGGCGGAGCTGTTCTCGATCCGCGCCGCGCAGCTGTTGCACGGGCAGTCGACCGATGTTGCCCGCGCACGGCTGTCCGGCTTGCTGATCGGTCTCGAAATGGCGGCGGCCCGGCCTTACTGGCTGGGGCAGGAGGTGGTCATCCTCGGAGAGGACGGGCTTGCGAAGGCCTATGAGACCGCCATGAAGACCCAATCCGCATGGTGCCGCCGTGTGCCCGCCGAAGACACGACCCTGCAGGGGCTCAAGGCCGCCTTTGCCCAATTGAAAGCCACTCAATGACCCGAGAACTCATCGCCATCCTGCGCGGGATCACCCCGCTTGAGGCCGCCCCCATGGCCGCCGCCCTGATCGACGGGGGCATCACGAAGATCGAAGTGCCGCTGAACTCGCCCTCGCCGTTCGACAGCATCAAGGCCATGCTTGATGTGGCCGGCGGGCAAGCTGAGATCGGCGCGGGCACGGTGCTTGACCCGGCGGACGTGCTGCGGCTGGCGCAGATGGGCGCGCATCTGGTGGTCTCGCCGGACTGCAACCCGCGCGTGATCGTGGCGACGAAACAGGCGGGGCTGAAGTCCTTCCCCGGCGTCTTCACCGCGACGGAAGCCTTCACGGCGCTTCGCAATGGCGCGGATGGCTTGAAGTTCTTCCCGGCCTTCAAGCTCGGGACCGACGGCGTTGCGGCGCTGAAGGCGGTTCTGCCGACGGAGGCGAGGACCTACGCGGTGGGCGGTGTCGGGCCGGAGAACTTCGCCGACTGGCTGAGTGTCGGGATCACCGGCTTCGGCATCGGCTCGAACCTGTACAAGCCGGGCCGCACCGTCGAGGATGTGGCAAGCCGGGCGCGGGACATGGTCGCGGCCTACGACGCCGCGCTCTGACCCTTTCCACCTCCCGAAAACCGGGCTTCGGTTTTTCCGAAAGCCGCCGAAAGCCCTTGCAAGCCTCCGCCGCTCTGCCCCTGATGGCCGGGACCAAGGGGAGGGCAAGGCTTGGACATCGACAAGAGGATCGTGGACGATCTGATCGCCAACGATATCCGGTTCATCACGACGGTGCCGTGCAAGCAACTGGCAGGCGTGATTGCCGAGATCGAGACGCGGGACGCCATCCGGCATGTGCCGTCCAACAAGGAGGACGAGGGCATGGGGCTTTGCGCCGGGGCATACCTTGGCGGGATGCGCAGCGCGATCATCATGCAGAACACGGCGATCGGCGTGACGATAAACGCGCTTGCAACCTTGATCCAGTTCTACCGGATGCCCCTGCCGATGCTGATTTCCTATCGCGGCGAGGTGGGCGAGCCGGTGGCCTGCCAGGTGGAGATGGCGGTGCACACCAAGGCCTTGCTCGCGCAATTGCATATCCCGACGTATCACTTCCACCGCCGGTCGGACGTCGCGGAACTGGACGGTATCCTCAAGCACACGTTCATGGCGTCAAAGCCCGTGGCGATCCTGATGGATGCGACCTTCTGGAAGGGAGATCTGCAATGATCCGCGCCGAGATCCTGCGCGACATCGCGCCCCTGATCCGCGACCATCTGGTGGTCTGCAACATCGGCATTCCAAGCCAGGAACTGCACGCCATCGACGACCAGCCGACGAATTTCTACATGCTGGGGACCATGGGGCTGGCATCGTCCATCGGGCTTGGGCTGGCCCTCGTGCAACCGAAGCCGGTGATCGCCATCGACGGCGACGGCTCGGTGCTCACCAACCTCGGCACCCTGCCGACCATCGGCAACAACCAAGGCGGGCACCTGATCCTGCTGATCATCGACAACGGCAGTTACGGCTCCACCGGCGATCAGCCGACCTATACCGGCAAACGCACGTCCCTGGCTGGAATGGCGCGGGCGGCGGGCTGTGAGCGGGTGGTCGAGATCGACGGTAGGGATGCGAAGGCGGCGTTGAAGGACGCGCTCGGGACCAAAGCCACCACGGTCATCGTCTGCAAATGCGACAGCGGCAACGAGAAGATGCCGGTGATCACCATGGACCCGGTGACGATCCGGGACCGCTTCATGGCGGCGGTGCGCGGCTGACAGGACGCATTTCCATTGCCCGCAGGCGCAAGTAGTCTGCGGCCATGGAATCGGCTTTGGACTGGCATACGGCCCACGCGCTTCTGGCGTGGCAGATGGAACTGGGCGTGGACGAGGCAATCTCGGACCGGCCCGTGGACCGTTTTGCCGTGGAACAGGCCGCGAAGGAGCAGGCGGAGGCGAAAAAGGCGCAGGTTGCCGTGGCGCGCGCTGCACCCGCTCCACCGCCTGAGCCGCAAATCGACGCCGTGGCGGAGGCAGAGAAGGCAGCGCGGGGCGCGGCCTCGCTCGATGCCTTGCAGGCGGCGATGGGGGCTTTCGAGCATTGCGAGTTGAAGCGCGGGGCACGGAGCCTCGTGTTCTGTGACGGCGTGCCGGGGGCGAAGGTGATGATCGTCGGCGAAGCACCGGGGCGCGATGAGGACCGGCAAGGCAAGCCGTTTGTCGGCAAGGCCGGGCAACTGCTCGACAAGATGCTTGCCGCCATCGGGCTCAGCCGTGCGGAGAGCGTCTACATCACCAATGTCGTGCCCTGGCGGCCACCGCAGAACCGCGATCCGCGGCCCGAGGAAATCGCCACGATGCTGCCGTTCCTGCGCAAGCACATCGCGCTGGCGAAACCGGAGATGCTCATCGTCATGGGCAACATCAGCTGCCAGGCGCTGCTGGGCAAACGCGGGATCACCCGGCTGCGGGGCACCTGGACCAAGGCCGAAGACCGGCCCGCGATGCCGATGGTGCACCCGGCCTACCTTCTGCGCACCCCTGCCGCCAAGCGCGAGGCCTGGGCGGATCTTCTGGCCGTGAAGGCCCGTCTGGAGTCCCTGACATCATGATCGTCGATCCCATCGTCCTTCTGGGGTTCGTCCCCGCCGCGCTGGCGCTGAATGTCACGCCGGGGCCAGACATGCTGTTCTGCATGGCGCAGGGACTGCGCGGCGGGCCGCGCTCCGGCTGGGCGGCCTCGGCGGGAATCACGGCGAGCGGCATGCTGCACGCGCTGCTTGCCGGGCTCGGGCTCAGCGCGCTGCTGGCCGCGGTGCCGGGGGCCTTCGATGCCATCCGCTGGGCGGGGGTCTGCTACCTGCTTTACATCGCGGTCAAGACGCTGCGGACGCCCTTCGGCGGGCGGGACGCTCCGGCGATCAGCCCGAAACGGGCGATGCGCGAGGGGTTCATCGTCAACCTGACCAACCCGAAGTTCATCCTGTTCATCCTCGCCTTCGTCCCGCAATTCGTCGACCCGTCCAGGCCTGTCCTGCCGCAGTTCCTGATTTTCGGAACGGTCATCGGCATCGGCGGCTTCTTCGTCAACGGCATGGTCGGCCAGTTCGCCGGGAAGCTGAAGCGGCACCTCGGGCAAGGCAGCGGCACGGAGCGGGTGATGCGCTGGCTGACGGCGACGCTGTTCGGTGGGCTGGCGGTGCGATTGGCCATTTGAGGGAGCAGGCATGAGCCGGATAGACGAGAGCAAGGATTTCATCCCCGTCCGTATTGCCATTCTGACGGTGAGCGACACGCGGGGCCTGTCCGAGGATCGCAGCGGCGATACGCTGGTGCAGCGGCTGACAGAGGCCGGGCACACGCTCGCGGATCGCCGGATCATCCGCGACGAGCGGGCGGAGATTGCAGAGCAACTGCGCGCATGGATCGCCAATCCGGAGGTCGACGTGGTGATTTCCACCGGCGGCACCGGCCTGACGGGGCGTGACGTGACGGTGGAGGCGCACCGCGATGTCTATGAAAAGGAAATCGACGCTTTCGGCACCGTCTTCACCATGGTCAGCTTTCAGAAAATCGGCACCAGCGCCGTCCAGAGCCGTGCAACCGGAGGTGTTGCCGGGGGGACGTACCTCTTCGCGCTGCCGGGCAGCACCGGCGCCTGCAAGGACGCCTGGGATGAAATTCTGCGCTGGCAGCTCGATTTCCGGCACCGTCCTTGTAACTTTGTCGAGATTTTCCCGCGACTGGACGAACATTTGCGACGGAAGTGATCCGGCTTGCCGTATAACAGCGTAAAGTTTGGTAAGCGCGGCAGGCTGTTTTTGGTCGAGAGTTGATATGTCTGCGTCCGCCGCAATGGAGACCCCTTGATGCGCTTTCTACGCAAGAGCCTGACCGGGCTGTTCCTGATGGCCGTGACGCTGGCGCTTCTGGTCTATGCCGGGGCGACCGTGCGCGATGCCGTGCAGGCGCGCCTTGCCGAGGAGCCGAGGGTGCCGCAGGCCCGCGAGCGGGTGTTCGCCGTCAACGTCGTGCCGATCACCTTCGAGACAGTGGTGCCGGTCCTGAGCGCCTTTGGCGAGGTGCAATCGCAGCGGACACTTGAATTGCGGACGGCGGTCGGCGGTGCGCTGATCGACCTTGATCCGGCGTTTGTCGAAGGGGGCCGCGTCGAGACCGGGCAGCTTCTGGCCCGGGTCGATCCGGCCGAGGCGCAGGCGGCGCTGGAGCGGGCGGAAAGCGACCTGCTCGATGCGCAGGCCGAGCACCGCGAAGCCGAGCGTGCCATCGTGCTGGCGAAGGACGAGCTGACCGCGGCGCAAGACCAGGTGGCCCTGCGCGAGAAGGCGCTGAAACGGCAGATGGACCTGGTGGACCGCAACGTCGGCACGGCGGCGGCGGTGGAGACGGCGGAACTGGCGCTGTCCTCCGCCAAACAGGCAGTTCTGTCCCAGCGGCAGGCGGTGGCCACGGCGGAGGCGCGGATCGACTCCGCCGCAACGCAGGTCAAACGCGCCGAGATTGCCCTTGCGGAGGCACAGCGCGGGCTGCGCGACACGGAAATCCGCGCCGAATTTGCCGGCACCCTGTCGGAGGTGACGGTTGTGGCCGGGCGTCTGGTCTCCGGCAACGAAAAGCTCGCCATGATCGTCGATCCCGACGCGCTGGAAGTGGTCTTCCGCGTCTCGACGCAGGAATATGCCCGTCTGCTCGACGACGCGGGCCAGCTGCGCCACGCGGACGTGACCGTGACGCTCGATGTCTTCGGCACCAACATCCAGGCGCAGGGCCGGATCAGCCGGGAGAGCGCGGCGGTGGGCGATGGCCAGACCGGGCGACGCCTGTTTGCCACGCTCGATGCGCCGCGCGGCTTCAAGCCGGGGGATTTCGTCACTGTCTCCGTTCTGGAGGCACCGCTGGAGCGCGTGGCGCGGGTGCCGGCCACCGCCGTCAGCGCCGGTAACGAGGTCCTTGTGATCGGCGACGAGAACCGCCTGTCCGTGGAGCAGGTCAGCCTGTTGCGCCGTCAGGGAGACGACGTGCTGATCCGGGCCAACGCGCTGGAGGGCCGGGACATCGTCGCCGAACGCACGCCTCTGCTGGGTGCCGGAATCCGGGTCAATCCCCTGCGCGGCGGTGCCGCCCCAGAGGCCCCCGCCGAGCCGGAAATGCTGGAGCTGAGCGCGGAGCGCCGCGAGAAGATCCGCGCCTTTGTCGAGGCCAATACCCGGATGCCTGCGGAGGCCAAGACCCGCATCCTTGCCCAGCTGGACCAGGAAAAGGTGCCGGCTGACATGGTGGCGCGGATCGAAGCGCGGATGGGAGGCTGAGATGGCCCGTGCGCTGCCGCAGAAGGCCGGGGGCTTCTTCTCCTATTTCACGCGCCACCCGACGCTGGCGAACCTTATCCTTGTCATCCTGCTGGCGGCAGGGCTGTTCGCGGTCCCCAACATGCGGGCGCAGTTCTTTCCGGATGTGATCATCGACGAGGTCAATGTCACAGTGCGTTGGGACGGCGCCGGGGCGGAGGACGTGGATTCCGCCATCGTGCAGGTTCTGGAGCCGACCCTGCTCGCCGTCGAAGGCGTGGAAAGCTCCGAAGCCACATCGCGCGAGGGCAGCGCCAGCATCCAGCTCGAGTTCGAGCCCGGCTGGGACATGGCCCGCGCCGCCAACGACGTACAGAGCGCGGTCGACAGCGTCAGCAACTTGCCGGAGGAAGCCGAGGAGCCAAGGGTCGAGCGGCGCTACTGGCGTGACCGGGTGACCGATCTGGTCATCACCGGCCCCGTCGGCAAGGATCAGCTGGCGCGGTTTGCCGACGAGCTTGTGGTGCGGCTGTTCGCCGAAGGCGTCACGCGCACCACGATCCAGGGCATCGCCGCGCCGCAGACCATCGTCGAGGTGCCGACGCAGAACCTGATCGCCTATGACGTGACCATGGCCGAGATCGCCACCGCCATCGGCGCCGAGGTCAGCGCCGATCCTGCCGGTGATGTGGGCGGGGCCGGGGCTCGCGTCCGGACCGGGGTGGAGAAACGCTCGGCGGAGGACATCGCGTCCATCGTGCTGCGCTCCAGCGACGACAATTCAAAGCTGACGGTCGGGGATGTCGCGACGATCCGTGTCGAGGGCGTAGACCGCAACCGCAGTTTCTTCGTGGGACCGAATTCCGCCATCGCGGTCCGCGTCGACCGCAGCGACCGGGGAGACGCCATCGGCATCCAGCGCACGGTCGAGGAGGTCGCGCAGCAGTTCGAGGCGGGCCTGCCCGCCGGGGTCAGCGTCGACCTGATCCGCACCCGCGCCGAAGCCATCACCGGGCGCCTGAACATCCTCTTGGACAATGCGACGCAAGGACTCGCCTTCGTCGTTGCGCTGCTGTTCCTGTTCCTCAATGCCCGCACGGCGCTCTGGGTCGCGGCGGGCATCCCCGTATCCATGTTGACCGCGATCGCGCTGATGTACATGGGCGGGCTGACGATCAACATGATCTCGCTCTTTGCCCTGATCATCACGCTCGGCATCGTGGTCGATGACGCCATCGTGGTCGGCGAACACGCGGATCACCTGTCCCGGCGCGGCTACGACCCCTACCAGGCCTCGGAGACCGCAGCCCGGCGCATGGCGCTGCCGGTCTTCTCCGCCACGCTGACCACCATCATCGCCTTCTTCGGCCTCGTCGCCATCGGGGGACGCTTCGGCGACATGATCGCCGACATTCCCTTCACCGTGATCGCGGTCTTGCTGGCCAGTCTTCTGGAATGTTTCCTCATCCTGCCCAACCACATGGCCCACGCGCTCCGGCACAGCGCCAAGGAGCACTGGTACGACCTGCCCTCGCGCCTGGTGAACCGGGGCTTCCGCTGGGTCCGCGAGACGATCTTCCGCCGTTTCATCGCCGGGGTAATCGCGGCCCGCTACGTGGTGCTTGCCGGGGCCGTGGTGATCCTTTCCCTGCAGGCTGCGCTGTTCATCCGGGGCGAAGTCCAGTGGCGTTTCTTCAATTCGCCTGAGCAACCTTCGGTGACGGGCAACTTCGCCATGGCGCCGGGCGCGGCGCGCGAGGACACGCTGGCCCAGATGAGGATGATCCAGGAGAGCACGGAGGCCCTCGGCAAGGAGTACGAGGAGCGCTACGGTCTCAATCCGCTGTCCTACGTGATGGCCGAAGTCGGCGGAAATGCAGGACGCGGTCTCGCCGGGGCGGAGAGCAAGGACGCGGACCAGCTCGGCGGGATCTCCATCGAGCTGATCGAGGCGGACCTGCGGCCTTATTCCAGCTTCGCCTTCGTCGGTGAATTGCAGGACCGCATTACCCGGCATCCCCTGGTCGAGACGATTTCCTTCCGCGGCTGGCGCTCGGGCCCCGGCGGCGATGCGCTGGATGTTCAGTTCTACGGCGCCAGCGCGGAGGTGCTCAAACGTGCCTCCGAGGACCTGAAACGGGCCGTGACCCGCTTTCCGGAAGTGTCGGCGGTGGAGGACAATCTTGCCTACGACAAGGAGGAGCTGATCCTGGAGCTGACCCCGCAGGGTCGGGCGCTCGGCTTCGATATCGACGGTCTGGGCCGCGTGCTGCGCAACCGTCTCGGCGGGATCGAGGCGGCGACCTATCCGGTCGGCCCGCGCAGCGCTGCGATCCGGGTGGAATTGCCGGAAGGCGAGCTGACCGCCGATTTCCTCGAACGCACCCATATGCGCACGGACGCGGGAGAATACGTGCCGCTGGCCGATCTCGTCAGCGTCGAGCGGCGCACCGGGTTTTCGACGGTGCTTCGCGAGAACGGCATCCGGTTGATTTCCGTCACCGGGGACATCTCCGAGGACGATCCGGCCCGCGCGACCGAGATCGTCAAGGCATTGGAGGAGGAAATCCTGCCGGGCATCGCCGCCGCGCGGCAGGTCGACTATCGCATCGCGGGCTTGTCGGAGCAGGAAGGCGAATTCCTCTCCGACGCGCTTTTTGGCCTGACCATGGTGCTGCTGGGAATATACCTGACCCTCGCCTGGGTCTTCGCCAGCTGGACAAGGCCGCTGGTGGTCATGTCGGTGATCCCCTTCGGGCTGGTCGGCGCGATCTACGGCCACGCGGCCTGGGAGGTGCCGATGAGCATGTTCACCGTGGTCGGCATCCTTGGCATGACGGGCATCATCATCAACGATTCCATCGTTCTGGTCACCCAGATCGACGAATACGCCGCCGAGCGCGGCATCATCCCCTCGATCATCGACGGCGCGGCGGACCGCCTGCGTCCGGTGTTCCTGACCACCGCCACGACGGTGCTCGGCCTCGCGCCGCTGCTCTACGAACGCTCCGCCGACGCGCAGTTCCTGAAACCGACGGTGATCACGCTGGTCTATGGCCTCAGCTTCGGCATGGTGCTGGTGCTGATGGTGGTCCCGGCGCTGATCGCGGTGCAGGACGACATGGGGCGCATGACCACAGCCCTGCGCCGTGGCCTGCGCTTCCGTGCGCGTGGCATCCGGGCGGTGGTCAGTGTCGGTGCGCTGGCGCTCATCGCCTGGCTGGCCGCGACCATGGGGCCGGTGGTCTGGGACGGCAGCCTGCTTCCGGTGCTGGATTTCGGGCTGCCGGTGCCGCCGTTGCTGGCCTCGCTGGGGCTCTTCCTTGCCGGCGCGGCGGCAGGCATCCTGCTTCTCTACGTGGCAACCGTTCTGTGGATCGCCGTCAGCCGGATGCGGCGCGCAAGACCAGCCTGAAACGCCCGATCTTCTTTGGTCGAGAAGTACCACGGGGAGTCGCCGAAGGCGGCAGAGCCCAGGCAAAATTTTTTCCCGGCAAGAACTTCACCCGCTCAGCGGGAACAGCCCTCGATGTCGACGGCAACCTGTCCGGTCAGCACGGTGATGCGCAGTTCGGAGCGGTCGAGCGCAAACGGTTGGCCAGAGGCATGGGTCACATGGGTCTCGGAAATCAGCCGGTTGCCGTCCCAGCGGCTCGCGGGATCGGAGACCCAGAGGTCCGGGTCGGCGGTTTCGATCACGGTTTCCGCCTCGCCGCCTTTGCGCGGCATGGCAATTTCGGTCCGCAAGGTCACCCCGCCCGCGTCCAGCCCGACGTCGCAGCTGACCGAGCGTACTCCTGCTTCGGACGCCGAGAACGGCACGTCCGCCAGCGCCGCCACGATCTGCGGATCGGGTTTGCCATCCGAAGCGGGCAGCACCGCCTCGACATGCACCCGGTGAGGCAGGCAGATGTCCTTGCAGATGCCGAGGTCGATCGTGCCGCTCAGCCGTGCATCGCGACCCTTGCCCTTGACCGAGACCCTCAGTGGCAGGATCACCTCGCCCTTGTAGCCGACGGAGCGCATACCGGACTGGTAGAACACATGCGGCGCCGGCCATTCCACCGTGACGCCCTTGGGGCCCGCGCCGCGCCAGTCGAACATCGGCGGCACGCCGGCCTCGCCCGGGCTGCGCCAGTAGGTCTTCCACCCGGGCGCGAGGCTCAGGTGCAGCGCCGCCATGTGATCGCCGTTCGGCAGCCGCCAGCCAGGCCGAAGCTCGGCGCGGATAACGTCGTCATAATTGTCCGCCAGGGCCATGGCAGGCAGGCACAGGAGGGCAAGCAGGGCTGAGGGAAGAACGGCTTTCATTCCCTCCAAATGGCTTGGAAAGCCTGAAATATGAAGTCACGTTTGAGCGAGACCCGCGAACCTGTGGCCACGCCCACACGCCGCTTGCCCTTGCGCCAA
Organism: Tropicibacter sp. S64; assembly: GCF_049803835.1. Lineage (NCBI taxonomy): Bacteria > Pseudomonadati > Pseudomonadota > Alphaproteobacteria > Rhodobacterales > Roseobacteraceae > Tropicibacter > Tropicibacter sp. S64. The sequence goes on from NZ_JBNAGK010000001.1 coordinate 669,887, forward strand.
CGTCGGGGCAGGGTCATGGTAGGACCGTGCAAGCAGGAAAACGTGTGTATGTCGCCTCAGACAGCCAATGGCACAACGGATTTGACCGGCAAGATGCTGATCGCCATGCCCGGCATGGGGGATCCCCGGTTCGAGCACAGCGTCGTGTTCATGTGCGACCATTCCGACGAGGGTGCCATGGGACTGATCGTCAACAAGCCGAGCCACGATGTGGACATCCAGACCCTGTTGACCCAGCTGGACATCGACATGGTGCCGCAACTGAGTGGCCGTGCGGTGCATTTCGGCGGACCGGTGGAGATGGGGCGCGGGTTCGTGTTGCATTCCCCCGACTACAGCTCCGCCATGACGACTCTGCGGGTTCAGGATGACATCTGCATGACCGCGACGCTGGACGTGCTCGAGGAACTCGGGCGCGGTCAGGGTCCGGCGCAATGGCTGATGGCGTTGGGATATGCCGGCTGGGGCGCCGGGCAACTCGAGGGCGAGCTTGCGGCGAACGGCTGGCTCGTCTGCGAAAGTTCGGCGCGGCTGCTGTTCGACCTGCCTGACGTCGAAAAGTGGGAGGCGGCGCTGGAAACGCTTGGAGTCGCGGCACTGGCCTTGTCCTCCGAAGGGGGCACGGCGTGAACGAGACATCGGACGTGCTACCTGCGGTCTGGGCGGGTATCGAGATCAAGTGGACTCCGGACTGGGCGCCGGAGCCCGCCGCGATCAAGACCGCCACCCGTCTGCTCGGAGCCATCGACGGCAAGATGCCCAAGCCGGCCAGTGCCGCCCGCGGCTACTGGCCGAACGTGCTCTTCGCCTGGTCAACGCGGGAGGTGGAGGTGGAAGTCTTTGCCAGCCATTGCGAGCTGTACCTGTTCAAGGACGGCAACCTCGCGGCGACCGACATCCCGAGTTTCAAGGCCACGCGGGTCGGCATCGCGCCTTTGCTGGAGGCCTTCGGGGTCCGTTAGTCACCGCTCCGCCGCGGCGCGGCTGAGGCGGTCGTTGATGGCGACGCCGAGGCCAAGATGCGGGATCGGCGAGACGGCGATGGTTTGCGCGCCTGTGGCATCGAGCCGATGCAGGTATTCGAAGAGGTTGGCGGCGGCCTCGGTCAGGTTCCCGGTTTCCGAAAGATTGAGGTCGCAGGACACATCGCCAAAGCCGAGCCTTGCCTCGCTCGCCTGCCAGTCCACTGCGTTCAGCCGCACCTGCGCGCGCGGCGCATAATGGGAGCGGATCTGTCCGGGGGCGGAAATGGCCTCGCCGTCCTTCCTTTCGGAGACCGGCTTGCCCAGCACGCCGGCGATGTCCTCCAGCGTCACACCGCCCGGGCGAAGCAGGGTCGGGGTGCCGGCAAGGCCGAGGATGGTCGATTCGAGGCCGACAGGGCAGGCGCCGCCGTCCATCACGGCTTCGATCCTGCCCGAAAGGCCATTCACGACATGCGCGGCGCGGGTCGGGCTGATCTGGCCCGAGCGGTTGGCGGAGGGCGCGGCGACGGGGCCGTCGAAGGTTCGCAACAGGTCGCGGGCGACCTTGGACGCGGGCATCCTGACGGCCAGCGTGTCCAGCCCTGCGGTGACGAGCTTCGAAATGCCGGACCCGGGCTTCAGCGGAAGCACCAGCGTCAGCGGGCCTGGCCAGAAGGCGTCCGCCACCTTCTGCGCGTCTACGCTCCAGTCCACCACGGCCTTGACTGCGTCCAGAGTGGCGAAATGCACGATCAGGGGATTGAAGCTCGGCCGCCCCTTCGCCTCGTAGATCCGGGCAACCGCGTGATCCTGCCGCGCATCGGCGCCGAGGCCGTAGACGGTTTCGGTCGGGAAGGCGACGAGCTTGCCCTTGCCAAGCAGGCGGGCGGCCTCGCTCATGCCACCATCGTCGGGCTGGAGCGTGAGGGTGGAAATCTGGTCCATGCGATCCCGGGCCGCGATCCGTGACGCGGCGTTTCAGTTGAAGGCAAGAGGCGTGCGGGTAGGCTTGCCGCGCGAGGGCCTTGCTACTAGAGCATCCGGCGCTTGCCAAGTGATGAGGAGACACCATGCCATACCGCGCGCCTTTGGACGATTACCGTTTGATCCTCAACGATGTCGTGGGCTTCGACCGCGTCAGCGCGACGGAGAAATTCGCGGAGGCGACGCCGGAGATGGTCGAGGCGATTCTCGGCGAGGCCGGGAAGATGTGCGAGCAGGTGCTGGCGCCGTTGAACCGCAACGGCGATCTGGACCCGGCCCGGCTGGAGAATGGTGTCGTGCGGACGTCCAAAGGCTTCTCCGAGGGCTACAAGGCGATTGCCGAGGGTGGCTGGATCGGGATTTCGGCGGACCCGGAGCACGGCGGCATGGGTCTGCCGATGGCGGTGACCACCGCGGTGAACGAAATGATGGCGGCGGCCTGCCTGTCCTTGCAACTCAACCCGCTGATGAGCCAGGGCCAGATCGAAGCGTTGGAGCACCATGCGTCCGAGGAGCTGCGGGCGCTTTATCTGCCGAAGCTGATTTCCGGTGAATGGGCCGGTACGATGAACCTGACGGAGCCGCAGGCGGGATCGGATGTGGGGGCCCTGTCCACCAAGGCAGAGCCGAACGGCGACGGAACCTATGCCATCTCCGGGCAGAAGATCTATATCACATGGGGCGACAACGATTTCACCGGCAACGTCTGTCACCTCGTGCTGGCGCGGCTGCCCGATGGCGTGCCGGGGACGAAGGGGATCTCGCTTTTCCTCGTGCCGAAGCTGATCCCGGACGAAAACGGCAATCCGGGCGTCGCGAACACGCTCAAGGTCGTCAGCCTCGAGCACAAGCTCGGCCTGCACGGCTCCCCGACCTGCGTCATGCAGTATGACGGCGCGAAGGGCTGGCTCGTGGGCGAGCCGCATGACGGGATGCGGGCGATGTTCACCATGATGAACAACGCGCGGCTCGGCGTCGGCGGGCAGGGCATCGGCGTGGCGGAAGGTGCCTATCAGCACGCGCTGGCCTATGCCAACGAACGCAAGCAGGGCAGGACGCCGGAAGGCACGATCATCGGCCATGCGGACGTGCGGCGGATGCTGGCGACGATGAAGGCGGAAGTCTTCACCGCAAGGGCGATTGCGCTGGATTGCGCGGTGTCGCTCGACATGGGCCGGGCGACGGGGGATGCGGAATGGACCGCGCGGGCCGCGCTGCTGACGCCGATCGCCAAAGCCTTCGGCACCGATACCGGCATCGACATGGCTTCGGTCGGGGTTCAGGTGCATGGCGGCATGGGCTTCATCGAGGAGACCGGCGCGGCGCAATACCTGCGCGACGTGCGGGTGACGTCGATCTATGAAGGCACGAACGGCATTCAGGCGATGGACCTCGTCGGGCGCAAGCTGATGGACGGCGGCGAGGCGGCCTTCCGGCTGCTCGACGAGATGGAAGCGGCGGCGGAGAAGGCCCGCGAGACCATGCCGAAGCTGGCGGAGCCGGTCTGGCAGGCCTGCGAGACGCTGCGCGAGACGGTCGAGGCGCTGGTGGCCCTGCCGATGCAGGAACGCTTCGCCGGGGCGGTGCCCTTCCTGCGCGGCTTTGCCCGGGTGCTGGGCGGGCACTATCACCTCAAGGCCGCGATGGCGCAGCCGGACACCGCCCGGGAGCGGCTGGCTAAATTCTACATCACGCGGCTCTTGCCGGAGCACGCGGGGTTGTTCGTGCATGCAAAGGCCGGGGACGCAGGCCTGATGGCGATCACACCCGACGATCTGGCCGTCTGATGGACGGCGCGGGCGAGGTCATCCGTTACCCTTGGGAGACCGCGCCGGAGATCGGCGGAGCGGTGGAGGTTGCGGAAGGCGTGCTCTGGCTGCGGCTGCCGTTGCCGATGAAGCTCGACCATGTGAACGTCTATGCGCTCGATGACGGGATCGGCTGGACCGTCGTGGATACCGGGATGTCATCGAGGAAGTCGAAGGCGGTCTGGGAGCAAGCGCTCGCCGGACCCTTGAAGGGCAAGCCGGTGACCCGGGTGATCGTCACACACCACCACCCGGACCATGTGGGACTCGCGGGCTGGTTCCAGTCGGAGAAGGGCGCGGAACTGGTGACGACACGCACCGCCTGGCTTCTGGCGCGAATGCTGCAGCTCGACGTCGAGGAGACTCCGAGAGCGGAGACGGTGGCCTACTACAAGGGCTGCGGCATGGTACCGGAGGTGCTGGAGAAACGGCTCACGGAGCGGCCCTTCAACTTCGCGGACTGCGTTGCGCCGATGCCGGTTGGCTATACGCGTATCCAGCAGGGCGATGTGCTGAAGGCCGCGGGGCGGACCTGGGACGTGCATATCGGCAATGGCCATGCGCCGGAGCATGCGACGCTGTGGTCCCGCGACTGCGATCTGGTGATTGCCGGGGATCAGATTCTGCCGTCGATCTCGTCCAATCTCGGGGTCTACCCGACGGAGCCGGAAGCGGACCCGGTGGGCGAATGGCTGGAGGCCTGTGAGCGGCTGAGCGGGCTGGCGCGGGGTGGGCATCTGGTGCTCGGCGGGCACAAGCTGCCATTCACCGGCCTTCCGGCACGCATGCGGCAATTGATCGAGAACCACCATTCGGCACTGGACCGGCTCGCCGAGGATATCAAGGAGCCGAAAACGGCGGTGGATTGCTTCGATACGCTGTTCAAGCGGCGGATCGGCGAAGCGGAGTACGGTCTCGCCATGGTCGAGGCGATGGCGCATTGCCTGCACCTGTGGCACGCGGGCCGCGCCACGCGGGAGCGGCGCAAGGACGGTGCCTGGCTGTTCCGGTCGGTGTGACGATCTACGCGCCCCGGGAGGGCACCAATTGCATCACGATACCGACGCAGATCAGGTAGACCGAGGTCACGATCAATCCCCAATGCGCCCAGCTTTGCGGGTGAAAGTCGACCCAGGCCGCCCATCCGGCAAAGAAGGTCCAGGCCAACGCCATGGGCAGCGAAATGAACCGCCAGCGTTCGGTGCGTACCGGATGGATGAACTTGAGGGGCAGGAACATGGCGACGGCCAGCACCGCCACGAGAAAGAGGATCACCGGAATCCCGGGCTTTAGGGCGAAAAGCACGAGGATGAGCATGTTCCAGCAGCCGGGGAAGCCGTGAAAGCTGTTGTCCTTCGTCTTCATGTTGCCATCGGCGAAATACATCGCGCTGGCGAAGGTGATGACGATGATCGCGAACCAGCCGGTCCAGCCGGGCAGAAGGCCGGACTGGAAGAGGGCGAAAGCCGGGATGAAAACGTAGGTCAGATAGTCGATGATCAGGTCGAGCAGCACCCCGTCGAAGCGGGGGGCGTTGGTCTTGACGTCATACTTGCGGGCCAGCGGACCGTCGATGCCGTCGACGAGGAAGGCCACGACGAGCCAGAGGAACATGATCGACCACTTCTCCTGCGCCGCGGCCAGCAGGGCCAGCATGGCGAAGACCGCGCCGGTGGCGGTGAAGAGGTGGACGGAGAGGGCTTTGGATTGGTCGCGCATGGTAGGGTGATGGCCCAAATTTCGCCGGAGCGCAATTTGGCTGATGGCGGATGTGGGTATTTTTACCAAGAAGAAGCAGGGGCCGGGGTATCGCTCAGGTGTCGCGCATCATGTGGGCAAGCCGGGACAAGTCGGAGCCGAAGCCGGATTCGACCTCAGAGGCGGCGGCGCGGCGCACGTCGTCCGGTTTGTTCTGGCCGAGCTTGATCGTGCTTTGCACGTCTTCGATGTGCAGTCGGAAGGGCAGGATCATGCGCAGGAAACGCTGCATGGTGTCCTCGGACATCTTCTCCATGGTCCAGGCCGGTTTCGGCGCGAGGCGGGACTCGAAGAAGGCCGATTGCCGCGCGAGCATGTCACGCAGGATTTCCGGCGGCAGGGCTTCGAGCCTGCCGGTCAGGCGGACGGCGATGTAGTTCCAGGTCGGGACCTGATCTTCGATGCCATACCAGTCTGGCGAGATGTAGGCGTCGGGGCCGGTGACGGTCAGCACCGCGGGGCCGGTTAGCTTGCAGATCGGGTTGGAGCGGACGAGGTGCAGGTCTGCGATCCGCCCGTCTTCGGACAGCAGAAACGGGATATGAGCCGTGTGGGGCACGGGATCAGCATTGACCGCGAGGGTGCCGAAGGCGCGCGCCCCTGCGATGCTCAGCGCGTCGCTGGTCTCGGTCTGACGGAAGGCGGAATTGGGATGCATCGGATCGGTCTCGGGTTGTTTGCGCGGCACGCTACGGTGCCGTGCCGTCTCAGCCAACAGGCGTATTGTACCGATACGGGCGGGCGTCAGGCAGCGGTGAGCTGTGTGCCGGAGTAGCCGGTGATCGTTGCCGTGACGATCTCGCCCACGGGCTGCGGCTTTGCAAAGGACACTTCCGCGAACTGCTCCGTGCGGCCCATGTCGGAGGCTTCCATCAGGATCTGATGGGTGGTGCCGGCCTGCGCCGCGAGGTGTCGGGCGACCTGCGCTTCGCCGGCGGCGCGGAGGCGGGCGGCGCGGTCTTTGATCACGGTTCCGTTCACCTTGGACGGGATCTTTGCCGCCGGGGTGCCGGGGCGGGCGGAGTAGGGGAAGACGTGCAGCCAGGTCAGGTCGCAGTCCGTAACCAGCTTCAGTGAGTTCTCGAAATGTGCGTCCGTCTCTGTCGGGAAGCCCGCGATGATGTCCGCACCAAAGGTGATTTCGGGACGCAGGCGACGGGCCTCCTCGGTGAAGCGGATGGCATCGTCGCGCAGGTGGCGGCGCTTCATGCGCTTCAGGATCAGGTCGTCGCCATGCTGCAGCGAGAGGTGCAGATGCGGCATCAGACGCGGCTCGGTGGCGATGGCCAGCATGAGGTTCTCGTCCGCCTCGATGGAATCGATGGAGGAGATGCGCAAGCGCGGCACGTCCGTCAGGCGCAGGATGCGCATGACGAGATCGCCAAGGCGCGGCGTGCCGGGCAGGTCCGCGCCCCAGGAGGTCAGGTCGACGCCGGTCAGGACAACCTCGTTGTAGCCCTGCTGGACGAGGCGTTTGATCTGATCCACCACAACGCCAGCGGGAACGGAGCGGGAATTGCCGCGACCGTAGGGAATGATGCAAAAGGTGCAGCGGTGATCGCAGCCGTTCTGCACCTGCACATAGGCGCGGGAGCGTGAACCGAAGCCGTCGATCAGATGCCCGGCCGTCTCCGTCACGGACATGATGTCGTTGACCATCACGCTTTCGGTCTCGCCGATGAAATCGGGGCCGAGTCTGGACCAGGTTTCCGGGGCCATCTTCTCGGTGTTGCCGATGACCGCGTCGACCTCGTCCATGGCGGCGAAGCTGTCCGGGTCGATCTGGGCGGCGCATCCGGTGACGATCACCTTGGCATTCGGATTTTCGCGGCGCAGGCGGCGAATCTCCTTGCGGGCCTTGGAGACGGCTTCGTTGGTGACGGCGCAGGTGTTCACGATCACCGCATCCTTGACCCCGGCCTGTTCGGCCAGAGCTTTCATGGCTTCTGTCTCATAGGCGTTGAGACGGCAGCCAAGAGTGGTGAACTTGGGCGGAGTCATAGCGCGGCCAGCCAGTCGGCGGTCAGCATCCCGTCAAACACGTGCGCGGTGGCGCCGGTCATCCAGACGCCGTCCTCGGCCCAGTCGATCCAGAGCGTGCCGCCATCGAGGTCAATGCGGACCTTGCGCCCGGTCAGACCGCGCCGCGCGGCGGCGACTGCGGTGGCGCAGGAGGAAGAGCCGGAGGCCAGCGTCAGGCCGACACCGCGTTCCCAGACCCGCATCCGCAGATGATCGGGGCCGAGGAGGCTCGCCACCTGGACATTGGTGCGCTGCGGATACAGGGGCTGATTCTCATAGCGCGGGCCGAACTGCTCGAGCGGAACGGCCTCCGCGTCAGGCACGAAGAAGGTGCAATGCGGGTTGCCCATGCCGGTGGCGGTCGGGCCACCTTCGATGGGCAACTCCAGCGTGTCCATTTCCTCCGCCAGCGGGATCTCGTCCCAGGCCAGTTGCGGATGGCCCATGTTCACGGAGGTCAGCCTGTCGCCCGCGTCCTTCGCATAAAGGGTGCCACGCTCGGTGGTCAGCGTCAGCTGGCCCTTGCCCGTCTGATCCATCAGGTGCCGCGCAATGCAGCGCGTGGCATTGCCGCAGGCTCCGGCGGTGCTGCCGTCAGCATTGTAGAAGGTCAGATGGGCGTCGGCGTTCTCGGTTTCGGAGATGACAGCCATCTGGTCGAATCCCACGCCACGATGCCGATCCGCGACGGCAATGGCCAGCGCCGGCACAATCTCCACCGTGCGCCCGCGTGCGTCGATCACGACGAAGTCGTTCCCCAGCCCATGCATCTTCATGAAGGGCAATGCTGCTGTGCGTGTCTGGTCCATCCGGGGCATATACGCCTGCCTGCGCCCTGAATCCAGAGGCAGTGCGCGATGGTTCGCCGGGCGGGCAACGACGGCAATTTTTCCCGCTATGGGTGCGACTTGGGGCGGGCGGAAAAAACTTGCCGGAAAAATGCAAAGAGTGGGTTGACCCGGTCCCGGCTTCCACTTAGAGACGCCGCCACAGTGGGCCGTTAGCTCAGTTGGTAGAGCAACTGACTTTTAATCAGTGGGTCGCAGGTTCGAATCCTGCACGGCTCACCACTCATTCCAAGGGCTTAGCCAGCGATGGCTAGGCCCTTTGACTTTCTAGGACGTGCATAGGACGTGATTGGCTGTCGATAATGCGGCCATTCTTCCGTGCGTTAGCAAAGTACCTTGCGCACCACTTCGGTAGTGACCCAGAAGTTGCCAACAAACCGCAGAGGGACTAACGTACACTCGCGCCGATGGGGTCCAAACTCATTGGCGCGTAGCCGCATCCCTAGCCCGGCATGTAGTTACGTCGTCCGTTGTGTTCGGTATATCCGTCGCTGCGTTCAAAAAAGTCTGTAGTTAGCATCTTCTACCGCGACTTCAGATGCAAAGGATGCAAGTCACTGTAACCATAGAAAGGAGTACAAAACGTGCTTAAATCAATGGAACCAGTGTACGACAACGTCGTTCATAGACGATGTTGGCTATAGGGATCATGCTTTATGATACTCTATAGTATGGACGCCTGCTTCTAAGTAGGCGGGGGGCGGGCCGATTGGTCGGCTCGTCCCCACTTTATTTTTGGAAGGGTGGCTTCTATTCTTGAATGGTTGTTTGGGAGCCACCCGCCATGAAGACTATCGTGATTTTTCCGATTGCTGACCTGCGCCGTTTTGTTGGTGCCGAACAGATGTATTTAAATAGGCCCTCGTGGGCGCTTCCGGAACGAAATCGGGACTTCGTTAGAGCGCTGGGCGGTATCAAGGAAACACGAGAGTGCGGCGTTTCTCTGAAAGGACTGGATGGTTGGGTAGTTGAACCGTTTGTCTGCGATGCAAAACAAGGTCCAAAATTTCACGACATGCCCGCAATGGCCTGCAACGGGAAGTACGTGCAGTGGAAAGTGGACAAAAGACTACTCTTTTTTGACGGCATGTGTTCCGCTAGGGTTGAGTATCATTTCTCCTGCGATCTTTCAAAGTTTGATGCTGAAGTCGATTTCAATACCATAAACGACTATCTTTGCAATCTTCGTATCAAGTTGCGTCGACATGAAGGCGAAGAGTTGCACACATTTGATGAAGTTGACTTTGGCCGGTCGGGGCTTCTTCATGCCAAAGCTCTCGCCGCGCGTACGGTTCCGTCTGCTCGATTCGTCGACCTTCATACAATTCGCCGACACATCAAGTTTATGCGGCCAGCGATACTGCACGTAATTGACTGCGACGAGCCGCTGGAAACAGGTCCGGAGTTCACGAAAGTAAATAGCAGTATTACGCGATACCTCGAAGTACTTCACGACCGAGTTCGAGTTTTTAGCAATATAGATGTGCCAGTCTGGGTTGTTCGAAAAAAACCGAAGCACAATGAGAGGGATTTGCGAGACCTTTGTCTATATTTGCGTCGACTTCATTCGGAGTATGAGTGCATTAAGAAGCTTCTGCTGGAAGTTGAGAGAGGTGGCGTGGAGGTCATTGACGGGTTCCTGCCGCAAGGATTTGAGGAGTACCTCCGAGAGGTTTTGAAGCGAGTTCGCGCGGCAGAAAAACGGTTGACCAGAGAGGGAAAGTTCTCACCAGATCATAGCCATGACGGTGCAGGTATGGTAGAGTTGGCAAGCGTGTCGATTCATGACTTGGATCCCTCATTGCATGCACAACTCCGGATCGCACTTAGTAGAGCAAAATTTAGTTGGACGAGCAATGAGAAGCAGGTGAAAAGCTTTGCTGAGACATGGCAGGCTCGATCAGCAGTAACCAACTTTTACGTAAGGGAGTTGAACGTGGACAATAGGCAAAGCGTATCCAATTCAACCGGGGTAGTTCTGACGCAGGCTGGCCGGGACGCTCAAGTAAAAATAGACAAATCGTTCAATGGATTTCAGGAGAATACGTCTAATACTGAGTTGGTGCAGTCGATTGCCGATTTGAAAGAGTTGTTGGATCAGGCAATCGAGGCAGGTGAAGTTGAAAAGCCGGATGCCCTTTCTCGTGACTTTGGCGAGTTGGCGGATGAGGCCGCTTCCAGCGAGCCGAGAAAGGAAAAAATTGAATTCAGTGGAAAGATGATTCTTGGCGCGATAAAAGAGTCCTCTGGGCTAATCACGGCTGTGAGTAAGGCTATCGAAACTCTTAAGGGATTTTTCTAGTCGATTGTGCCATCGTTCTGTGATTTACTTTTGGTTACTTCTGTAGTTTTTCTGGGGCCAATGGGGTTTGGCAAGCGAGAAGTTGGCGTAGTTGCTCCAAGGGTAAACGGTATTGATTTGAAACTATGCAGACACGACTGCGGGGCTTGATTGGTTCCAGCAATCCTGATTTCTTTAGTCGATCCACTGTTTCTCGTAGGGGATCGTTGTTAAGTGGGGCAATTCTCCCAAACGCGACCAAAGCCGACACGACCATCTCAGCAAGGTGGTGATCGGGGCTTGCCCGCTGTATTTCTGAAATCAACTGCAAAGCTGTTGCCGTGGAAGGTGTAGGCGGGCCTTGATTGAGAATGGGTAGTACTTCGTTCAATTTAAGAGCTGCATGTGCACGTAAATCGCCAAGCTTTTGGGCAATCGATTGAAAACGGTTAGCGCCGCGGGCACCAGTAATTTTTTCAATGGCAGTGCTTTCGAGTAGGATTTCAAAACGCACGCGTCTGTCTGTTTTGGCGTACACTCTCAGCCACGTACCCTTGGCGAGCAAAACTTTTACGTTTGGGCTTTGCCCTCGTATCTTGATAAAGCCATCCTCGATTTCCCGACTGCCGACTGAGCTCCTCCCCATCTTTTGGCCAGTTTCCGGGGTGGTTTAAGCTACTCTCTGCCCCTGCTGGTCGGTTTCGATCTGGTTGAAGTAGACCACGGCGGGCGGCTGTCCGCCATGGGCGGCGTGAGGCCGCTGGTGGTTGTAGAAGGTGATCCATTGGCCAACCCCGGCCTTCGCCTGCGAGCCCGTCTCCCAGGCGTGCAGATAGACGCACTCATACTTCAGGGACCGCCAGAGGCGTTCGATGAAGATGTTGTCGAGACACCGGCCCTTGCCGTCCATCGAGATCCGGGTGCCGATCCGTTTCAGCCGGTCGGTCCAGGCGAAGGACGTGAACTGCGACCCCTGATCGGTATTCATGATCTCGGGCGGGCCGAAGCGGTGGACCGCCTCGTTCAGCGCCTCGACGCAGAAGTCGGCTTCGAGCGTGTTCGAGATGCGCCAAGTCAGCACCTTGCGGGTGAACCAGTCCATGATGGCAACCAGGTAGAGGAAGCCCCGCCGCATCGGAAGGTACGTGATGTCGGCGCACCAGACCTGGTTGGGCCGTTCCACCCGCAGGCCACCCAACAGGTAGGGGTAGGTTTTGTGCCCCTTGGCCGGTTTGCTGGTGTTCGGCTTCTGATAAATCGGCATCAAACGCATGAGCCGCATCAGCCGCCGGATACGCTTCACGTTCACAGCGTGGCCCTCGTTCTGCAGGTGCCAGGTCATTTGTTGGACGCCGTAGAACGGGGTTTCGAGGAACTGCCGGTCGATCAGTTGCATGAGCGCCAGGTTCACTGCGGTCTCGCCCAGCGGTGCGTAGTAGAACGACGACCGCGAGATCGACAGCAGGCGGCATTGCGCCCCGACCGACAGCGTGGGGTGAGAGCGTTCGATCATCCCGCGCCTCACTTGCCGGTCCAAGGCTTGAGCTTTCTGGACAAAAAATCGTTGGCGACGGCCAGTTCCCCGATCTTGGCGTGAAGCGACCGCACCGTCTCCTCGTCGACCTCGGCCTTCTTCTTCCCGCCGCGCTCGAAAATGTCAGATGCGCCTTCAAGCAGCGCGCTCGCCATTGTTCTTGAACCAATGGCGCACAATGGCTCGCTCCACTGATGGATCATGGTCGGATGCACGCCGTATTCCGCGGCCAGCTCCGACACCGTGCGCTCGCCCTTCAGGGCTTCCAGCGCCACGCGAGCCTTGAAGCCCGCGTCATGGTTCCTGCGTTTCGACATGTTCTGATCTCCTCGTTCTTAGAGACCAGCAGACGTCAGATAGTAGCTTCCGTCACTGTCCGATTTTCGGGGAGGAGCTCA
>NZ_JBNAGK010000002.1:0-42997 GCF_049803835.1 Tropicibacter sp. S64
TTGGAGAATGGCTCTAAGCGCGTGCTGATTTCCGCCCCCGGCGACGGTGCCGACAAGACCATCGTCTTCGGCGTCAATGACAGCGTGCTGACCAGCGTCGACATCGTCGTCTCCAACGCCTCCTGCACCACGAACTGCCTGTCGCCGGTGGCCAAGGTGCTCAACGATACCGTCGGGATCGTGAAAGGCTTCATGACCACGATCCACAGCTACACCGGTGATCAGCCGACGCTGGACACCATGCACAAGGACCTCTACCGCGCCCGCGCCGCCGCGCTCTCGATGATCCCGACGTCCACCGGCGCGGCGAAGGCCGTGGGGCTGGTTCTGCCGGAACTGAACGGCAAGCTCGACGGTGTCGCGATCCGCGTGCCGACGCCGAACGTCTCAGTCGTCGACCTGACCTTCGAGGCGTCCCGCGCGACCACGGTGCAGGAGATCAACGACGCGATCCGCGATGCCGCCGACGGCCCGCTCAAGGGCATCCTCGGCTACACCGACAAGAAACTCGTCAGCTCCGACTTCAACCATGACCCGCATTCGTCGGTCTTCCACACGGACCAGACCAAGGTCATGGACGGCACCATGGTCCGCATCCTGACCTGGTATGACAACGAATGGGGCTTTTCCAACCGCATGTCCGACACGGCGGTTGCCATGGGCAAGCTGATCTGACATTGGACAGGACGCGCCGTGCGCGAACCCCGGCTCCTCTCGGGCCGGGGTTTTTCTTGTCTTGTCAGGATCGTAACGATGAAACCGCTATTGATACCCCTCGCCTGTCTCGCCCTGTCTGGCTGCCTTTATGAAGCGTTGGCACGGCCCGCGACCGCTATCGGAACCAAGGACGGAAACCCCCTGTTTGAGACCGATTGCGACATCGACCCGACGGTGATCGGGCGCCGGGCGCAGATCGGACCAAACGCCGGGAAACCTGTGACGGCGTATTATGCCTGCGAGCCGGTCGCCCGGAAGACCTGTCCGTCCGGCTATACCGTGACCGACGTCACCCGCGGCGGGATCCGCTACGTTACAGACGTCATCCAGACCGGCACCATGGTCACACACCGTCGCGTCGCGCTTCAGGACGTGACCATCCGCTTCACCTGCACTGCCGGTTGACCTGGGGCCTCAGCGGTCTGCCGTTGCCCGTGTCGCGGCGACCGCACCCTTTGCGGCCTTGTACGCAGAGGCGGCCTGCGCCGCGGCGGCTGGCAGGGATTGCACCGCGCCGGGCGGCAGAAACTGGGTGGACACCGGGGTGGGTGGCTGAAATCCGGGCTGCGATGCCACGGGTTTCACCGCAGACACTTCCTGCACCATAGCCGCCCCCCGGCCCGGCGTGCTGGTCAAGGGAAGCGCCGATGCATATCCGATACGCATGTGACTCTCCGTCCTTGCGAGGGTCCGTTTCGCCGGTTTGGCGGCACTGGACAGCCTCGTGATGCAGCGAGGTTAACCAGAATCAGGTAAAGAAAAGGTTAGCGCCTTTGAAATCAGGCCCGGAAGCCCGGACCGGCGTATCGAGACGTTAACGATACCGCGCTTGCCCATGCAGTTTCTGCAACGCGGCAAGACCATCCCGACAATTGTTCTGCACCGCAGCAACGCCTATGTTGGCGCTATCAGCAAGGTATGGTGCCCTGCTGGACAACCCAAGGAGAGAACCCATGAACGGTTTCTTTGACACCCTGCGCATCCGGATGGAAAAGCGCGCGAAGTACAACCGCACCCTGCGCGAACTGCAGAGCATGCCGCAGGACGTGGCCCAGGATCTCGGTATCTATCCGGCCGATGCACGCCGCATCGCCCATGAAGCCGTCTACGGCTGAGCCGTGATCGCCGTCCAACGGGCCCTGCCCGACCTTTTCGACACCGAGCGCCGATCGCGGGTCTGACGACCCCGGACGGCGCTCACCGCGGCGTCTTGCCGAGCTTGGCGAGCAGCGCCTGACGCACCGGCGGCGTGACGAATTTCGACACATCCCCGTCCAGCCGCGCGATTTCCTTGACCAGCTTGGACGCAATCGCCTGGTGCCGCGCCTCCGCCATCAGGAACACGGTCTCGACCGAACTGTCGAGCACCCGGTTCATGCCAACCATTTGATATTCATACTCGAAATCTGCAACGGCCCGCAGGCCGCGCACGATGATCTGGGCCCCGACATCGCGGGCGCAATCAATCAGGAGGTTTTCGAAAGGGTGCGCCACGATCTGTGTGCCGGTCTCTTTCGACAGCGCCGCGCATTCGTCCTCGATCATCGCCACGCGCTCTTCGAGAGAGAACAGAGGCCCCTTGTCGCGGTTGATCGCCACGCCGATCACCAACCGATCAACCAGCGCCGCGCCGCGCCGGATGATGTCGATATGCCCCAGCGTGATGGGGTCGAAGGTTCCGGGATACAAAGCGATGCGCATGGGTCTTGGCCCCCTGTGTCACGTTCCAGCGCACGCAACATTATTGCGCGTCGGATTGCAACCCGGAAATCTCCGGACGGGTTCAGTGCCCCATGATCATGCCTTCGAGCGCTTTCTTTTCCATGTCGAGTTCGGACAGCCTCGCCTTGACCACGTCGCCGATGGTGATCAGGCCGATCATGACACCGTCCTCGACCACGGGCATGTGGCGAAAGCGACCCTCGGTCATCTGTTCGAGCACGCTGTCCGACAGGTCTGACCGGGTGCAGGTGACCAGCTTGCGGGTCATGTAACTGTCCACGGTCTCGCCCATGCAGGATGCGCCGCGGGTGGCCAGAACGCGCACGATGTCGCGCTCCGACAGAATGCCGAGCGCGTCCTTGCCGGTCTCGGAAATCACCACGGTCCCGATGCGTTTTTCTGCAAGGATCTTCGCCGCTTCCTCGATCAGCGTGCCGGGCTTGACCGTCACCACGCCGTCAGATCCCTTGCTTTTCAGAATGTTCTGCACTTGCATCGATGGCCTCCTTTGGTGCTCCGTAACGTCAAGCGTCCATCAGGGTGCGGCAATTTGTCAAGTCAGACGTTTAGGCAGAGTGCCTCGAGACGGGCCAGCTCCATGCGCATGCCCTGGGTCAGCGCTTTTGCAAATCTGTTCATCCTTTCGTGCCTGCGGTCATCGGTATGGCGCACCAGGTAGAAGCTGCGTTTGAGGCTGACCTGGTCGGTCAGGATGCGGCGCAGGTCCGGGGCGGTCGGCAGGGCAAAGTCATGCACGATCCCGAGGCCCGCCCCCTGCCGGACCCAGTTGAACTGGACCGAAACCGAGTTGGATGCGAGCGGCACGCGGGTCAGACCCAGATCGCCGAGGTAATCCAGCTCCTTGTCGAAGATCATGTCCGGAATGTAGCCAGTGATGCGATGGCCGTGCAGGTCAGAAACCGCACGAATTGGGGCATTTTGTGCAAGATAAGCCTCGGACGCGGCCAGATGCAGCCGGTAATCGGTTATTTTCTGCACGACGAGACGCCCAGCGGTGGGCGGGCTGACGGCGATGGCCATGTCCGCCTCGCGCCGCGACAGGTTGACCACGCGCGGCAATGCGACGATCTGGACTTCGAGGTCGGGGTTGTGATCCGCGATCGCGGCGCAGACCTGTGGCAGCAGGAAGTTGGCACAGCCGTCCGGCGCACCGATCCGGACCTGTCCGGACAGCCCCTCCGCCTCACCCTGCACCGCCTCCGTCGCCAGTGACAGCGCCTGCTCTGCCGCCTCCGCGTGGCGCAACATACGCGCGCCGGGTTCGCTCAAGGCATAACCCTGCTGGCTCTTGACGAAAAGCGATGCGCCCATGGTCTGCTCCAGCCGCGCAATCCGGCGCCCCACCGTCGCCGGGTCCATGCGCAGCACACGCCCCGCAGCAGACAGGCTCTCGCCCCGGGCCACCGCCAGAAAAATCCGCAGGTCATCCCAACTGTCCGACATCACGCGCCCCCTTGACGCAGGGTCTTTGCATAAACGCAAAACCCTTTTGCCAGATTACCTCTTTATTCGGCATTTTTGCAAGGATACGGTCCGCGCCAACTGGAGACAGGAGGATTCCATGACCGAACTCACCAACTGGATCAACGGCGCCCGCGTGAAGAGCGCGTCGGGACGTTTCTCGGACGTCTACAACCCGGCAACCGGCGAGGTACAGGCAAGAACGCCGCTGTCCTCCGTGGACGAGCTGAACGACGCCGTGGCCAAGGCCGTCGAGGCCCAGAAGGCCTGGGGCGCGACCAACCCGCAACGCCGCGCCCGCGTGATGATGGCCTTCGGGGCGCTCATCAACCAGCACATGGACGAGCTGGCCGAGCTGGTCTCCCGCGAGCATGGCAAGACCCTGCCGGACGCCCGTGGCGACGTACAGCGCGGTCTTGAAGTGGTCGAGGTCTGCATGGGAGCGCCGTCCCTGCTCAAGGGCGAATTCACCGATGATGGCGGCCCTGGCATCGACCTCTATTCCATGCGCCAGCCGCTCGGCGTTGTCGCCGGCATCACCCCGTTCAACTTCCCGGCGATGATCCCGCTGTGGAAGATGGCCCCGGCGCTGGCCTGCGGCAATGCCATGATCCTCAAGCCCTCCGAGCGCGTGCCCTCCACCGCGCTGCGCCTTGCGGAACTGATCAAGGAGGCCGGCCTGCCCGACGGCGTCCTGCAGGTGGTCAACGGTGACAAGGAAGTCGTCGACGCGATCCTCGACAACGAGGACATCGCCGCGGTGGGCTTCGTCGGCTCGACCCCGATCGCCCAGTACATCTATGGCCGCGCTGCGAACAACGGCAAGCGTGCCCAGTGCTTCGGCGGGGCGAAGAACCACATGATCATCATGCCCGACGCCGACATCGACAAGGCGGCGGACGCGCTGGTCGGGGCTGGCTATGGCGCGGCGGGCGAGCGCTGCATGGCGATCTCCGTTGCGGTGCCGGTTGGCAAGGAGACCGCCGACAAGCTGATCGAGGCGCTTGTGCCGCGCGTCGAGAAGCTGCGCGTCGGGCCTTACACCTCCGATCAGGAGATGGACTATGGCCCGGTCATCACAGCGGCGTCGAAGGCGCGCATCGAGGGCCTCATCGCTTCCGGCGTGGAACAGGGCGCGGACCTGCTCATCGACGGGCGCGGCTTCGAGCTTCAGGGCTACGAGAACGGCTTCTTCTGCGGCCCGTCGCTCTTCGACAACGTGACGCCCGACATGGACATCTACAAGGAAGAGATCTTCGGCCCGGTCCTGTCGACCGTGCGCCGCGACACTTATGAGGATGCGCTGAACCTCGTGATCGACAACCCCTACGGCAACGGCACGGCGATCTACACCGCCGACGGCGACACCGCCCGCGACTTTGCCCATCGGGTCAACGTCGGCATGGTCGGCATCAACTTCCCGATCCCGGTGCCGCTGTCGTACCACACCTTCGGGGGCTGGAAGAAGTCGGCCTTCGGCGACCTGAACCAATACGGCCCGGACGCCTTCCGCTTCTACACCAAGACCAAGACGGTCACCGCCCGCTGGTTCTCGGGCATCAAGGAAGGCGGCGAATTCAACTTCAAGGCGATGGACTGATTGAATCGCCCCTCCAAACAGGCAACACTCCCCCCGATATCCGTCGGGGGGATTTTTTTATTGCCCCCAACTGTAACTTTCCGCCGGCGAGGCAGGCATACCGTGCAACTCTCGGGCGATTTAACTCCCCGGGTGGGAACAACGGATAATTGCAAAATGAGATCTTCGTCCTGCGGGGGATGATTTTTTGCGTGTTCCGCCCTTGCCCTAGCGTCAACCAACTGCAACGCTGAGACTACGGAGTCGCACATTTCTTGTTGATGGGGCCGTCGTGACCATTTCGTTTTCAATCCATCCTGACCGGAGACTGACCCTGTTCCGGTTCCAGAAAACCGTCGACACCCGCGAAGGCGCGGAGATATTCGAGCGGTATGTCCGACATCCCGCGTTCGATCCGGACTTTCCGATGCTGAGCGACACACGCGCCCTCGCCTCCGTGGACACCTCCAGCCGCGGAATGATGACGCACCTGTTCTCTCTGCACAAATCCTTGCGGCAATTCCCGCGCCCGGTGATCAGCGTGATTTACACCCGGACCGATCTGTTCTTCGGGATTGGCCGGTTGCTGGAGCAGTTGCAGAACCCTCTGTCGAAGATTCGCATCGTCGTGACCCGGGACGAACACGAAGCGCTCCGGCTGGTCGGGCAGAAGGAGAATCGTTTCGAAACACTTTGCGGCAACATTGTGGCCGCAAACGCCCAGACCGAAACAGTGGGATGACTGTATCGTGGAACGTCGCACGGACCTGCATTATAAGTATGACAAATTGCACAAGTGCGCCCAAATTGTGCTATGAAGACGGCACTCCAACTACGTCACACAGTACGCGCGTAACGATCAAACCGGTGGATCTGATGCATGGCCTTCCGATATCGAATATACAGCGAAAACAGATGCATCGTGTACCGACTCGGTGGGCGTTACCATCCTGACATGTGCCTGAGCGCAACCCGGCAGATCATGGCAGACGAAGCCTTTTCGCCGGACTTCGACTTTGTGACGGACCTGCGCGACGTGCGTTTCTTCGATGCCGACTACCGTGGCATCGCCCATCTCGCCTCGCGGCTGCGCGACGTCCATGCGGAGATGCCCGAGACAGTCCGTTACGTTGTCCTGTGCGAGCGCGACGTGCAGTTCGGCATGGCCCGCATGTACCAGCAGATCGTCGAGAACAACGTGGCGTTCAGCCTGCACCTGACCCGAACCGTGCGCGCCGCCGCAGAGGTGCTCGGGCTGCCCGAAGACCGTCTGAAGGACATGCTGGACGCGGTCCGGGTCCCGGACGACGGCAGCTGAACGCACGCGTCGCACGGCATTCCCGACCAAACTGGTGTTGCCCTGCCCGGTCCTTTTGCGCTCAACTGTCCGCAGCAGCGCGGTGGAGGGAGCATGACCGAACCGGAATTCACGATCGGCATCGAGGAGGAATACCTGCTTGTCGATCTCGAGACGATGGCGCTGGCCGAGGCGCCGGACGGGCTGATGGAGGATTGCGCCGCCGAGCTGGAAGGACAGGTCAGCCCGGAATTTCTGCAATGCCAGATCGAGATCGGCACCAAGCCCTGCGCCGACATCGCCGCCGCCCGCGAAGACCTCAAGCGGCTGCGCAGCACCGTCGCCCGCCACGCCCGCGTCCGCGGTCTCGCGCCGATCGCCGCCTCCTGCCATCCGCTGGCTGACTGGAAAACCCAGCATCACACCGACAAGCAGCGCTATAACGAGCTCAGCCGCGACCTTGGCGGCGTGGTGCGGCGGATGCTGATCTGCGGGATGCACGTGCACGTCGGGCTGAACGACGATCCCCTCCGCGCGGACCTGATGCGGCAGATGAGCTATTTCCTGCCGCATCTTCTGGCCCTCTCCACCTCCTCGCCGTTCTGGCAGGGCGAGGACACCGGGCTGGCATCCTACCGCATCTCGGTCTTCGACAACCTGCCCCGCACCGGCCTGCCGCCGCAGTTCGCCAATTGGCAGGACTACGAACGCTCGGTGCAGATCCTGATCGACCTTGGCGTGATCGAGGATTCGAGCCGGATCTGGTGGGACCTGCGCCCCTCCTCGCGCTTTCCAACGCTGGAAAGCCGGATCATGGATGTGCAGCCCCGGCTGGAGGACACGCTGACGCTGGCGGCGCTGAACCAGTGCCTTTTGCGGATGCTCTGGCGATTGCGGGTGAAGAACCAGCGCTGGCGCATCTACGATCCCTTCCTGATCGGCGAGAACCGCTGGCGGGCGCAACGATATGGCGTCTCGGAAGGGCTGATCGACTTCGGCGCGGGCGAGATCGTGCCGTTCCCGCAACTCATGGAGGACCTGGTCGAGATCGTCGAACAGGACGGTGGCATCCTGCGCTGCCTGCGCGAGGTCGAGCGGGTGCGCGGCATCGCGGAACGGGGCAACGGCAGCACGCGGCAACGGGCCGTCCTCGCCGCAGCGCAGGCGGAGGGCAAGGATCACGAAGGACAGATGCGCGCGGTGGTGCAGCATCTCGTCGACGAATTCATGGCGGACCTGTAGCGCCGGGAGGGCTCTGCCCTCGCGCCTGCGGCGCTCACCCGCGGTATTTTCGGACCAAAGAAGATGCAGGCCGCGCCCTTGGCTTGCCTTGGACGTCGGTTTAGGACCGTGGGCAGACTTCGGGAGCACCCCATGACCATCGCCATCGCCACCTCCGATTATTTCGTGCCGGGGGAGACCTTCATCAACCGGCACATCGAGCACATGTTCGGCGGGGAGACCGTTGTGGTCTGCGGGCGGTTCAACGGCAGCGATCCCTATGGCAAACCGATTTTCGAGCGGCGCGGGCGGCTTTCGGCAAAGGACAAGGTGCTGGCGCCCATCTCCGCGGTGTTCGGGGCGGCCTTGCATGGCACGTCCCGCCTGCCCTACGGCGACAACCGCGCGGCAATGGCGGCATTCCTGCGCGCGCATGGCGTCAAGGCGATCCTCGCCGAATTCGGCACGCAGGCGCTGGTGGTGGCGAAACTCGGTAATGATCTCGGCCTTCCGGTCTTCACCTATTGGCGCGGAACGGACGCCTCCGCCGCGCTGACCTCGCGCCAGAGGGTTCGGTCCTATCGGCTGATGATGCCGCGTCTTGCGGGGATGTTCTCGGTCAGCCAATTCCTGCTCGACAACCTCGCCCGGCACGGGATCAGCCACCCGAACGCCCATGTCGTGCCCTCCGGCGTCGACATCCGCCGCTTCTCCCCGGGGGAGAAGGTGCCCGGCAGCTTTCTCGCCGTCGGCCGCATGGTCGAGAAGAAGGCGCCGCAGGTGACGCTCCGGGCCTTTGCCGAGGCCGCGAAGGGACGCGCGGCGCATCTGACCTTCATCGGGGACGGCCCCCTGCTGGAGCCGTCGAAGGCGCAGGCGGAGGCGCTCGGCATCGCCGGACAGGTGACCTTCACCGGCGCCCTGCCGCATGCTGAGGTGCGCGAGCACCTGCTGACCACCGAAGTCTTTCTCCAGCATTCGGTGACGGCGGCCAATGGCAACACCGAAGGGCTGCCCACAGCGATCCAGGAGGCGCTGGCTTGCGGCTGCATCACGCTCTCGACCCGCCATGCGGGCATTCCCGAGGCAGTCGAGGACGGGGTGAACGGGCTTCTCGTGGACGAATGGGACGAAGCCGGGTTCGCCCGGAAGATCGCCGATATTCTCGACCTGAGCGACCGCAGCGCCATGGCTGCGGCGGCCCGCGCCACGGCGGAGACGAAATTCGACAACGAGGTCGGCTTGAAGCGGGTCGAAGCGGTGATCCGCCAAGCGCTCTGAAAACCCTGCGTTATCGCAAACAATCGACCGGAAACAGACGCAGAGTTTTGCATTTCTGCAAAACCGCCTTGCACCTGCGCGGCTTGCATCCTGCGGCCCTTCCCGGCACAATCTGAACAAGTGTTCAATTTCGGACGGGAGGAGACCGACCATGGATTTTGCGCTGAGCGAAGAGCAGACTGCCATCTTCGACATGGCCCACGCCTTCGGGCAGGAGCATATCGCGCCGTTTGCCCGTCAGTGGGAGGCGGAGGGCACGATCCCCAAGGATCTCTGGCCACGCATCGCCGAACTGGGCTTCGGCGGGCTTTACGTCAGCGAGGAGGCGGGCGGCTCCGGTCTCACGCGGCTCGACGCCACGCTTGTCTTCGAGGCGCTCAGCATGGCCTGCCCCTCCGTCGCGGCGTTCCTGTCGATCCACAACATGTGCGCCCGCATGATCGACAGCTTCGGCTCCGACGAGATGAAGGCGCGCATCCTGCCCAAGGCAATGACCATGGAGACGGTGCTGAGCTACTGCCTTACCGAACCCGGCTCCGGCTCCGACGCGGCGGCGCTGAAGACGCGGGCGGAGCGGAGCAACGAGGGCTACCGGCTCACCGGGACCAAGGCCTTCATCTCCGGCGGCGGGTATTCCGACGCCTATGTTGTCATGGCCCGCACAGGCGGGGACGGGCCGAAAGGCATATCGGCTTTGTACGTCGAAGATGGCGCTGAGGGTCTGTCCTTCGGCGGTCTGGAGGATAAGATGGGCTGGAAATCGCAGCCGACGCGGCAGGTGCAGTTCGACGACTGTTTCACGGCGTCGGAGAACCTCCTTGGAGAGGAAGGCAAGGGCTTCAGCTACGCCATGGCGGGCCTCGACGGTGGTCGGCTCAACATTTCCGCCTGCTCGCTCGGCGCGGCGCAGACGGCGCTCAACATGACCCTGCGGTACATGTCCGAACGGAAGGCCTTCGGCCAGTCGATCGACCAGTTCCAGGCGCTGCAATTCCGTCTTGCCGACATGGAAATCGAGCTGCAGGCCGCACGGACCTTCCTGCGGCAGGCGGCGTGGAAACTCGACACGCAGGCGCCGGACGCCACGAAATTCTGTGCCATGGCCAAGAAGTTCGTGACCGAGGCGGGCAGCCGGATCGTCGACCAGTGCCTGCAGCTGCACGGCGGCTATGGCTATCTCGCCGACTACGGCATCGAGAAGCTGGTGCGCGATCTGCGGGTGCATCAGATCCTCGAAGGCACCAATGAAATCATGCGCATGATCACTGCCCGGCACTTGCTCAAAGGCTGACGCGCCCAAATGTCCTGGAAGACATCGGAAGGTCCGTCGACGGACTTTCCTCCAGACGCACCGAACAGGAACCAAATGACTGACATTCGCATCCGAAAACACGGCCGCGCGGGGCACATCACGCTGACCCGGCCCAAGGCGCTGAACGCGCTCAGCTACGACATGTGCCTCGCCACCGAAAAGGCGCTCGACGCTTGGCGTCAGGATCCGGAAGTCGATCTTGTCCTGATCGACGCGGAGGGCGACCGCGCTTTCTGTGCCGGTGGCGACATTGCCGAGATGTACCAGACCGGCATCGAAGGCAATTTCGACTACGGCCGCACCTTCTGGCGCGACGAGTACCGCATGAACGCCAAGTTGGCGGAATACGACAAGCCGATCGTCTCCTTCCTGCACGGCTTCGTCATGGGCGGTGGCGTCGGCCTTGGCGGGCATGTCTCGCACCGGATCGTCTGTGACGACACGCAGATCTCCATGCCGGAGGTCGGCATCGGCTTCGTGCCCGACGTCGGGGGCACCTTCCGGCTGGCGAAGGCCCCGGGGCGGCTGGGCGAGTATCTCGGTCTGACCGCCGCCCGCATGGGGCCCGGCGATGCCATCCACGCGGGCTTTGCCGATTGCTACATCCCCGCGCCGGAATGGCCCGCGCTCAAGACCCTCTTGTGCGAGACCGGCGATGCCGGCCATGTCATCGCCTGCGCCCTGCCCGCGCCGCACAGCCCGCTGGCGGAGCAGCAAGCGCAGATCGACGCGCTGTTCGGTGGCGAAAGCCTGCAGGACATCGTGAACGCGCTGAGTGCCGAGAGCAGCGACTTCGCCGCGAAGGCGCTGAAAACGCTGCAGCGCAACGCGCCGCTTGAGATGGCCGTCACGCTGGAGATGATCCACCGCCTGCGCACCGCTCTGGACCTGTCCATCCGCAAGGCGCTGGAACTCGAATACCGCGTCTCGCATCGCATCATGGAACAGGGCGACTTCCTCGAAGGCATCCGCGCGGCGATCATCGACAAGGACAAGACGCCGAAATGGCGGCATGATCTGAGCAAGGTGCCGGCTGTGGACGTCAGCCGCATGTTGACGCCGCTTGGCAAGGACGCGCTGACTTTCAGGGAGAGAGGCATGAAGATCGGATTCATCGGACTGGGCAACATGGGCGGCCCCATGGCCACGAACCTCATCAAGGCGGGGCATGACGTGACCGGCTTCGACGTGGCAGGCGTGTCCGTGGAGGGCGCCGCTGTGGCAAGCAGCGCGGCGCAGGCGGCCAGCGGCGCGGATGTGGTCATCACCATGCTGCCCAACGGCGCGATCCTGCGCGATGTGGCGGCAGAGGTCATCCCGGCCATGACCCCGGGCGCGGTGCTGCTCGATTGCTCCACCGTCGACGTGGACAGCGCCCGCGCCGTCGCGGCTCAGGCTGCCGAAGCGGGCCTCGGTGCCCTTGACGCCCCGGTCTCGGGTGGCATTGGCGGGGCCAGTGCCGGGACGCTGACCTTCATGGTCGGCGGCTCCGAAGAGGCCTTCGCCAAGACCAAACCCCTCTTCGACATCATGGGCCAGAAGGCGGTGCACTGCGGGCCCTCCGGCAACGGACAGGCGGCGAAGATCTGCAACAACATGATCCTTGGCGTCACCATGATCGCCACCTGTGAAGCCTTCGCCCTGGCCGACAAGCTCGGCCTCGACCGGCAGGCGATGTTCGACGTGGTCAGCACCTCCTCCGGATATTCGTGGACGATGAACGCCTACTGCCCCGCGCCGGGCATCGGCCCGCAATCACCTGCCGACAACGGCTACAAGCCCGGTTTCGCCGCCGACCTGATGCTCAAGGACCTGCGCCTGTCCCAGCAGGCCGCGGAGAGCGCCGACGCCGATACCCCCATGGGCCGGGCCGCCATGGACCTCTACGCGCAATTCGTCGAGCAGGAAGACGGCAAAGGCATGGACTTCTCCGCCATGCTCCCCCGGTTCGAAAAGCGCGGTCGCGGCTGACGTCGGGTTCGGCGGCAGCTTGTCGCAGCTGGCCCGCCGAACCTTTTCTGCTCTGCAGCGTTAACCGCCTACAGAAAGGAGCAGACCAATGAAACGCCTTGTCACACTGGCCCTGCTGGGCCTGATCACCGCCACCGGCCCGATTGCCGCAACCGCCAGCCCGAAAGCCTGCCCGCCCGGCCTGGCCAAGAAGGATCCGGCCTGCATGCCGCCGGGCCTCGCGAAGAATACCGCGCCCGAGCAGGAGCGCCACAGCGGGCTTTACGAGATCGGCGAGCGCATCGAGCGTCCCTACGTGCTGATCCGCGACCCCTCCCTTTACAGGCTCAATCCAAACCTGACGTATTACCGGGTCGATGGCACCGTCTACCAGGTCAACCCGAAGACCGACGCCGTGATGAAACTGATCGGCGCGTTCGAGGCGCTGACCAACTGACCGAAAGACCGTCTCCCCGGCGGTCTTTTCGCGCCCGCTCCGGAAAATTTGATACAAATCATATTCAAAATGCGTTGTATGGTGAAAACATTGCCCGGAAACTGAACTTTACCAAGGGGATCAAACATGTTTGCCAAGAATATGGGTCAATCCGACCGCTTCATCCGCACGTTCATCGGTATCGTGCTGCTGATCGTCTTCTTCTCGATGGCCGGAGGCATCCTGAAATGGCTCGCGCTCATCGTCGGCGTGGCGATGCTGGCAACAGCCGCCATGGGCTCCTGCCCGCCGTACAGTCTGCTCGGCATCAACACCTGCAAGACGAAGGACTGACCCGGGCCGACGGAGCCGCGAACCGCACCCGGCCCACGCGCCTGCGCTGGCCGGGATTGCGCCGATGCGTTCTATCGGGTTAGCCACCGTCTCCGTGCACCGAGCGCGACGAGCGCACCGAGCATCAGCAGGCCGCTGGCGGGTACGGGGACCGGCGTCGAGACCACGATCCCCGGATAGCCACGCGGAACGAGGAAGCTCAGATGGCTGATGCCCTTGTCGAGGGTCACCGCGTTTCCGGTGATGCCCCCTGCGTAGTAATGCGCGACAAACCCTTGGCCCGCTTTGAAAACCACGAATTGGTAGGCATCGTCGGTCGACCAGCTGAAATTGCGGGACTCGCCCTTTGGCGCGCCATCGAGCGCGGTGAAATCGAAACCGGAGGCGGTCACCGGATCGTCGACCTTGTAGACGTCACCCGCGCGGATCACCGAGAACTCCGGGCTGGTGAACTGGTTGATGAAGTCAAGCAGCGCGGCATTGATCTCGCCGGCCTTGACGTCATTACCCTTGGCCACTGTCAGCACGGCAGTGGGCGCAACGCCGCCCTCATCCGTGTCCGGGATGACCGTCAGAGCGCTGAGGGAAGCAGGCAGCAGGCCCAGCAGCAGGGCCGCCATGAGTTTGAAACGCAGCATGAATTGCACCGTGTACAAGGACAGGCCAAGCAGAAGGCCAAAGCAGAACATTAACAAAATCGGCGATTCGATCCAAATCACGAACCGGGCAACTGCCGAAACGTCAACAATCCCGGCTATTCCGCCGCCACTTTCCCCGTCTTCAGCATCGGTTTGAGATACCGGCCCGTATGCGAGCGCTCCACCGCCGCCACCTCTTCGGGTGTGCCGACAGCCACGACCTCGCCGCCACCGTCACCACCCTCGGGACCGATGTCGATGATGTGATCCGCTGTCTTTACCACGTCGAGATTGTGCTCGATGACCACCACCGTGTTGCCCTGATCGACCAGTTCATGCAGCACTTCCAAGAGCTTGCGCACATCTTCGAAGTGCAGGCCAGTGGTGGGCTCGTCGAGGATGTAGAGCGTGCGTCCCGTGGACCGCTTCGCCAGTTCCTTCGACAGTTTCACCCGCTGCGCCTCGCCGCCGGACAGCGTCGTCGCCTGTTGGCCCACTTTGATGTAGCCAAGGCCGACGCGCATCAGCGCATCCATCTTGTCCCGGATCGACGGCACCGCCTTGAAGAACTCCTGCGCATCCTCGACCGTCATATCAAGAACGTCGGCTATGCTCTTGCCCTTGAACTTGATTTCCAGAGTTTCACGGTTGTAGCGGTGGCCTTTGCAAGTCTCGCACGTGACATAGACATCCGGCAAAAAGTGCATCTCGATCTTGATGACGCCGTCGCCCTGGCACGCCTCGCAGCGCCCGCCCTTGACGTTGAAGCTGAACCGCCCCGGCTTGTAGCCCCGCGCCTTCGCCTCCGGCAGACCCGCGAACCAGTCCCGGATCGGCGTGAAGGCCCCGGTGTAAGTGGCTGGATTCGAACGTGGAGTCCGGCCGATGGGGCGCTGGTCGATGTCGATGACCTTGTCGAGATGCTCCAGCCCCTTGATCGTCTCGCAGGGCGCAGGCGTCTGCCGCGCACCGTTGAGCGCCGTGGAGGCGGTCTTGAACAGCGTCTCGATGGTCAGCGTCGACTTGCCGCCGCCGGAGACGCCCGTCACACAAACGAACTGGCCCAGCGGGAACTCCGCCGTGACCTCCTTGAGGTTGTTGCCCGTGGCCTTCACCACCTTGATTTTCTTCTTGTTTCCCTTGCGCCGCTGCTGCGGCACCGGGATCTCGCGGGTGCCGCTCAAGTATTGCCCGGTCAGGCTCGCCGGGTCCGCCATGATCTCCGACGGCGTGCCTTTCGCCACCACCTGCCCGCCATGCACACCGGCGCCCGGGCCGATGTCGAAGACATAATCCGCCTCGCGGATCGCCTCCTCGTCGTGCTCCACCACGATCACCGTATTCCCCTGATCGCGCAGGTTTTTCAGCGTGTCGAGCAGGCGCGTGTTGTCGCGCTGGTGCAGACCGATGGACGGCTCGTCCAGAACGTAAAGCACACCCGTCAGGCCGGAGCCGATCTGGCTGGCAAGCCGGATGCGCTGGCTCTCGCCACCACTTAACGTACCACTTGAACGGGACAGCGTAAGGTATTCCAATCCCACGTTGTTCAGGAATCCAAGCCGCTCCCGGATCTCCTTCAGAATGGCCCGGGCAATCTCGTTTTTCTGGTTGGTCAGGTTCTCCGGCACCGTCTGGCACCAGTCATAGGCCTGCCGGATCGACATCTGCACCACCTGCCCGACATGCAGCAGATGCTCCTTGTCCTTCGCAGGCCCGATCTTCACCGCCAGCGCCTCTTCCCGCAGACGATAGCCGCCGCAGGCGCCGCAGGGGCGGTTGTTCTGGTAGCGCTCGAACTCTTCTCGAATCCAGCTCGAATCCGTTTCGCGATAGCGCCGCTCCATGTTCGGAATGACCCCCTCGAAGGTCCGCGACACCTGATAGATCCGCCCGCCCTCATCGTAACGGAACTGAATTTCCTCGTCCCCGGAGCCATAGAGGAAAACCTGCTGCACATGCGCGGGCAGATCCTTCCAGCGGGATTTCTTGTCGAATTCGTAATGCTTTGCGATGGCTTCGATGGTCTGGAGGAAATACGGGCTCTTGCCCTTCCGCCAGGGCGCCAGCGCCCCGTCCGCAATCTTCAGCGTCTGGTCCGGCACCACCAGCCGCTCGTCGAAGAACAGCTCGACCCCAAGGCCGTCACACTCCGGGCAAGCGCCAAACGGCGCGTTGAAGGAAAACAGGCGCGGCTCGATCTCCGGGATGGTGAAGCCGCTGACCGGACAGGCGAAATTCTCGCTGAACGTGATGCGTTCCGGGTCGCCCTCCTTCGGGGCCGTCTCCAGAATGGCAATCCCATCCGCTAGGTCGAGTGCCGTCCGGAACGAATCCGCCAGCCGCGTCTCCATACCCTCACGCACCACGATGCGGTCGACCACCACGTCGATGTCGTGGCGGAACTTCTTGTCCAGCGTCGGCGGCGTGTCGAGCTCGTGGAACTCGCCATTGACCTTCACCCGCTGGAAACCCTGCTTGCGCAGTTCCAGAAACTCCTTCTTGTACTCGCCCTTCCGGTCCCGGACGATGGGCGCGAGGAGATAGCCGCGCGTGCCCTCCTCCAGCGCCATCACCCGGTCCACCATGTCCTGCACCTGCTGCGCCTCGATCGGCATGCCGGTGGCGGGCGAATAGGGCGTGCCGACGCGCGCGAAGAGCAGGCGCAGGTAATCGTAGATCTCCGTCACCGTGCCGACGGTGGAGCGCGGGTTCTTCGACGTGGTCTTCTGCTCGATGGAAATCGCCGGGGAAAGACCGCTGATGTGGTCCACGTCAGGCTTTTCCATCATGTCGAGGAACTGCCGGGCATAGGCGCTGAGCGACTCGACATACCGCCGCTGCCCCTCGGCATAGATCGTATCGAAGGCCAGCGAGGATTTGCCCGAGCCGGACAGCCCGGTGATCACCACAAGCTCATCGCGCGGAATGTCCACGTCGATGTTCTTGAGGTTGTGCTCGCGCGCACCGCGCACCTCGATGTACTTCAGCTCAGGCATGACGCCCCCCGGGGTTAAAGACCGCTTAACAGATAGGCGATACCATCCGGATCGCCAATTGAAAAATGAGAACTTTACAAGAACACGTCACCGTGCCCTTTACATTCCCATTTCTGAATGTATATGAATCGAGCAAGTCTTCAGGAGACGCCCAATGTTTGCATTTCTTTCGAACGCCCTGCGCGGGGGCGACATGACTGCCGCCGAGGCGCTGCCGCTGGTGGCAAGCGGCGAGATCGTGCTGATCGACATCCGCGATCCCATGGAAATCCGCGCGTCCGGCATGGCCGAGGGTGCCGTCTCGATCCCCTCCGCCACGCTGGCGATGCGCGCCGATCCGCGCAGCCCGGAGTGCCTCGACGCGCTGAAGGCGGGCAAGCCGATCGCGGTTTACTGTGCCTCCGGCGCACGCTCCGCCATGGCCAAGGGCCTGCTGCAGCGTATGGGCCACGAGGAGGTCCACAACATCGGCGGACTGGGACACTGGCAAGCGGCGGGCGGCAAGATCGTCCGCTGAACGCCTGCCCGCCGCAGCCCCGGGCCTGACCCGGGGCCTCATGGCAGCAGATCCCGGATCAGGTCCGGGATCGTGTCGCGCCGCCTCACAGCGGCCAGAACACCGGGATCAGGATCGAGGCGATCACGCCGATGATCAGGTTCATCCCGATCCCCACCTTGACGAAATCCGTGAAGCGATACCCGCCGGGGCCGTAGACGAGCGTGTTCGTCTGGTACCCGATGGGCGTGGCAAAGGCGCAGGAGGCGGCCAGCATCACCGCCACCACAAGCGGCCTCGGGTCGACGCCCACGGCATTCGCCAGAGAAATCGCGATCGGCGTAACCACCACGGCGACCGCGTTGTTGCTGATGGCTTCCGTCAGTGCCGAGGTCAGGAAGAACACCGCCCCGACGAGCAGCACCGGAGGCAGGTCCGCCAGGTGCGGCGCGATGGCATTGACGATCAGGTTGACCGCCCCGGAGCTTTCCAGCGCCGCGCCGACCACGAGCATGGCGAAGATCAGCGCCAGAAGGCGACCCTCGATGAAGGAAAATGCCTCTTCGGCGTCGATGCAGCGGGCGAAGAGGATCACCGCGACGGCAATGACTGTCAGCGGCAGGATCGGAGCCACCTCGATGGCCGAGAGGAAGACCACGCCGACCAGCGCCGCGATGGCGATGGGGGCATGCCCGCGCCGGAAGGCCTTGGCAGAGGGATGCGAGACGTCGACGAGGTCCATTTCCTCCGCCAGTCGCTGGATATCGTCCGGCGCGCCTTCGAGCAGCAGAGTGTCACCGACCCGAACCACCAACTGATCGAGTTGCCGCCCGATGTTCTGGTTCCGCCGGTGCACCGCCAGCGGATAGACGCCGAACCGCCGCCGCAGACGCAGGGCGCCGAGCGACCGGCCGACCATCTTGCACCCGGGCGTGATCAGCACCTCGACGGTGTTGGTCTCCTTCGCGGACACCTGGTCCACCCGTTTCAGCGACTTGTTCCGCTGCAACGACAGCAGCTCCGTCATCTGGGTGCGCAGAACCACCCGGTCCCCGACCTCCAAAGTCACGCCGGCAAGATTGCGGCGCAGGGATTCGTCGCCACGGATCACGTCGATTAGCCGCACGCCTTCCCGTTTGAACAGCTGCACGCCCTGAACCTCGCGGCCGATCAGGTTTGATTCCGGCGGAATGACGGCCTCCGTGAAGAACTTCATCTTCGAGCGGTCCGACAGCATCCCTGCCATCGACGCCCGCTCCGGCAACAGCACGCGCCCGGCCAGCGCCAGGTATCCCATGCCCACGGCGACCAGGATCACCGCCATGGGCGTCACCTCGAAGATGGAGAACGGCTCCAGCCCCGCGTTCCGCGCAACGCCATCCACAAGCAGGTTGGTCGAGGTTCCGATCAGCGTGGTCATGCCGCCCAGAATGGCGGCATAGCTGAGCGGGATCAGCAGCTTGGAGGGCGCGATCCCGAGCGATTTGGCGATCTGGACGAAGACCGGCAGCATCACGACCACGACCGGCGTGTTATTCATGAAGGCGGAGGCGAGCACCACCACGGCCATGATTCCGATCATCGCCCGCCTTGGCCGCTTCACCACCTGGTCCTGCGCATAGCGGGTGAAGACGTCGAGTGCGCCCGTGCGCACCAGCCCGCCCATGACGATGAACATCGCCGCGATGGTCCAGGGGGCCGGGTTCGACAGGGTCGCAAGCGCCGCGTCATAAGGCAAGACGCCGAGCAGCAGCAGGGCGGAGACCCCGCCGATGGCGGTCACCTCGACCGGATAGACCTCGCGCACGAAGAGCGCGAACATGACCGCGACGACGGCAAGCGTCACACCGGCCTGCCCCGTCTGGCTCAATTCAAACCAATTCATGGTGTCTGCTGCCCCTGCCTGCCTCTTTACTGCGGCTCCACATTCTGACCGCTTGGCGGCGGCGGAGCAAGAGCCTGCAGACGCGGTTGCACAAGGGCCATGCCGCCGAGCATCAGCGCGAGCGCCGTCCAGATCCAGCCGCCGTAGCCTTCACCGAGGATCAGCATCGCCCAGCCGACGCCGAACAGCGTGACGAAATAGCTCACCTGCACCGCAAAGACCGACCCGGCGAGGCCAACCAGCCAGACATAGCCAGTATAGGCGCCTGCATGCAGTACGGAGGAGGTCAGCAAGGCGTAGTCCGGTGCGCCCCAGGGCCCGCGCGGGTCGATGAACTGCCCGGTGAGGAGCGCCAGCGGCAGGCAGATGACCGCGCCGACGAGGGAGGCCCCGGCCAGCAGCGCGACGGGGCCGATGCCGCCGCGCCCGATCTTCGCGACGAGGTTACCCTCGAAGGCGTAGCACAGCGAGGAGAGCAGCGCGATCGGCACCCAGGTCAGCTGCACCGCCCGGGGCATGGAAGTCTCCGGCAGGATCAGCAGGGCGACACCCAGCATGCCGAGCGACAGGCCAAGCAGCCGACGCAGCGCGAAGCGCTCCAGCCCGAGGGCCAGCGCCACGGGAAAGGCCAGCATCGGCACGGAACTGAGCAGGATCGACAGCACGCCGGACGGCAGATGCGCCGCCGCGCTGTAGGAGGCGATGCCGGGCAGGACGGAGCCGAGCAGGGCAATAAGGAGATAGCGCGCCAGATGCTCCGGGCGGAGCGACAGGGTCGTACCCCGAAAGACCATGATCGTGCGCAGGATGACCGCGCCGAGCGCCAGTTGCCAGAACAGCAGA
Source organism: Tropicibacter sp. S64 (assembly GCF_049803835.1). NCBI lineage: Bacteria > Pseudomonadati > Pseudomonadota > Alphaproteobacteria > Rhodobacterales > Roseobacteraceae > Tropicibacter > Tropicibacter sp. S64. The sequence goes on from NZ_JBNAGK010000002.1 coordinate 20,210, forward strand.
CCGAAATGGCGGTAGCCTTCGGAGACCGCGATCTTGCTCATCGGCTGCGTCGCGCCCCAGGCCGCGCCGATCACCATCAGCGCCGCAAACGGCAGCCAGCGCGGCCCGACCGCGCTCACGCAGGCCCGCTCTGTTCGAGCCGCCCGCCCTGACGGACCATCTTGACGGAGAGGGCCTTGCCGGTGCGGTCGTCGGTCTCGACGAAGAGGCCGGAGAGCGTCGCCTCGCCTTCCGCCGGCTGGAAGCGGCCCTTGGCCATGCCGGTCACGAACCGGCGCAGCGGCTCGGCCTTGTCCATGCCGATGACGGAATTGTAATCGCCGCACATGCCCGCATCGGCCATGAAGGCGGTGCCGCCGGGCAGGATCTGCGCATCGCCCGTGGGCACATGGGTGTGCGTGCCGACCACGAGACTCGCCCGGCCGTCACTGAAATGGCCGATGCCCATCTTCTCCGAAGTTGCCTCGCAATGGATGTCCACGATGATCGCCTGCGCCTGCCCGCCAAGCGGATGGCGGCGGAAGACGTCATCGAGCGCGGAGAAGGGATCGTCGAAGGCCCGCTTCATGAAGACCTGCCCGAGCACCTGCGCCACCAGCACCTTGCGCCCGCGCCGGTCGCTGAACAGCGCCACGCCCCGCCCCGGCGCCTGTTTGGCGAAGTTGATCGGGCGGATGATGCGATTGTCGCTCTCGATGTGGGTCAGCATGTCCTTCTGGTCGAAGGCATGATCGCCGAGGGTGACCACATCGGCACCCGCGTCGAACAGCAGCTTCGCATGGGCCGCGGTGAGGCCCGCCCCGTTGGAAGCGTTCTCGCCGTTGACCACGACGAAATCCAGCCGCCAGTCCTCACGCAGCTTCGCCAGCCGGTCCTGAATCCCCTGCCGCCCGGAGCGGCCCACCACATCGCCAAGAAAGAGTAGTCTCATGGGGAGCGAGGATTAGAGATGTGCCGCGCGGAATTGAAGAGGAAAAGCGCCGAAGAGGTGTTTCGGTGCGCTGCGCGCACCGACCCGCGCGCCTGCGGCGCGGGGGAAAATTTTGTCTTCGCAAAATTTTTGTCGGGGGCTTTGCCCCCGGAGCCCCCAGGTATTTGGGGACCAAAGAAGCCTGGGTTGCGTCCTGGCAGGTGCTTTGGCCCCTTGGAGAGGGCTTTGGGCAAACATTCAATCCGGACACCGGAGGGATTGCCAATGGCCGGGCCCGATCCTCTTGTTTCTCGGATTCTACACATACCGCGGTGGAGTCTCACGGCGGCGTGGGCAACGCCCTACCGGCAAGCCAGGGCCGCCTGCGCCGCGCCGTCCGACCAGGTGCCAAGATCGCGGCGACTCAGAGCCGTCCCCGTGAAACGCAACGCCAGCAGCCGGTCGAAATCGCCATCCGCGACGATCATCTCCGGACCCTGTCCACAGTTCCGAACCCCGCCGGCGATGTGCTCCCGGCCGATACGGTGGTTGCTGACCCCTTCGGCGGCTGCAACCTCCCGCAGGCTCACGCCGTCATACCGCCAGATGCGCAGCACCTTGGCGAGATGCGGGCGGTCGACATAGGCGATCTCCATTGCGCCGTCGCCATCCAGATCCGCCGCCCCGACCGGCGCGAGCCAGCGGTTGCGCTGGCCGATCGGCGGCGTGGCCGCCCGTTCGCGACCGAAGCGGTCGTAGACAACCAGTGACGCACCGCCATTCACGGTAGAGCGCACCGCGAGGATCTCCGGCATGCCGTCGCCGTCGAGATCGGCGAGTCGCGGGGCGATGTCTTCGAAGACCTGCCCTTCCGGCAGCCTCACGCCTTTCGGGCAGGTGATGCGGGCGTCGCCGGGTATCCTCAGGTGGATTGTCAGCACCTTAGCATCGCGCAGCCCGCCCAGCACGCCGTGGCCGTATTCGTCGGTCTCGACATCATAGCCGGCATGCATCACGAACCGAGCCCCGCGCGGGGCCCAGCCTTCGTGCCGCCCGCCGCCCGGCGTCGCATTCGCAACCTCGGTTTCGGCAAACCGCCCCGGCAGGCCGTATCCGTCGCCCACGGCCTCGCAGGCGGACGCCCCTGCCGCCACCACAACGAGCGCCGCCGTCAGCACCGCGCCGCGCACCCGCCCGTGCCACGCACGCAGCGGCAGACGCGGCGCCCCTGCCATCAGATCTGCTTTTCCGGCATCTGGACGATCAGCCCGTCCAGCGCGTCCGACACCTTCAGCTGGCAGGTCAGGCGCGAGCGCGCCGGGTCCGGCTCGAAGGCGAAGTCGAGCATGTCCTCTTCCATGTCTTCCCGCGCCGGCAGTTTCGACACCCAGTCCGGGTGCACGTACACGTGGCAGGTCGAGCAGGCACAGGCACCTCCGCAATCCGCGTCGATGCCCGGAATGTTGTTGTCGCGCGCGCCTTCCATCACGGTCAGGCCATTCGCGACCTCCACCACGTGCTCGGTGCCGTTGTGCTCGATATAGGTGATCTTCGCCATGCCAGCTGCTCCTGTCTCGTCTTCGGGCCATTACCTAAACGCGCGCGCGCGGCACCGCCAGTCCCTTTTGCAGCGCCGCGTGGCGCGCTTCCCTTGCAATCGCAAATGTTCTACACTTGTTCTCATGATCTACCCTTCTCCCCCCGACTGGCCGCGCCCGCCCGCCGCGCTCACCGCCGCGCAGATCCTGCTGCCGCCGAACGGCGCGCGGGTCACCGTGGCCGGTCTCGTGATCCTGCGCCAGCGGCCCGGAACCGCCAAAGGCGTCATCTTCCTCACGCTGGAGGACGAGACCGGCGTGGTCAACGTCATCGTCTGGCGCAAGCTCTACGAGCGCTTTCGCCGCGCGGTGATCGCCGGGCGGCTGCTGCGCGTCACCGGGCGGCTGCAGCGCGAGAACGACGTCGTGCATGTTCTCGCCGAGGAGATTGAGGATATCTCGCAACTGCTCGACCGTCTTCTCGATCCGGCGCTTCCCACGGCTCCCGTTACAGGCTAGTCTTGTCCGGACAAAAAGGCACGCAAGAGGCCCCGGGCAGATGAAGTTTCCCCTCGCCCCCCTCGCGGCGCTGGCCCTCGCGGCCTGTGCGCCCGGAGGACGGACAGACGCGGTCAGCCGCACCGAAACGGCTGCGCCGGTGTCATCAGACTCGCTCGACATCGCCGCCATCGAAGCCTCGGTCGACAGCGCCCTGCGCCCGCTCTCCGAAGCCGCGCCGGTGCGGCTCAACCCGGTGCGGGCCGCCGGGGCCACACCCGCCGTCCAGTCTGCTCCCCGCATCTGCCGCGCCAGCGAGCAGACCCCGGCGGTCTACGAACAGGTCATGGGCGAGGTTCAGGTGGTGCAGGCCGAGATCGCCCCCGACGGCACCGTCCTGCGCCCACCCATCTACCGCAAGGCCCCGGTGCCCAGGGTCGTCCGCCCCCGCGCCGAGATCAGTTTCGAAGCGCCCTGCCCCGAGGCCCTGACCCCCGATTTCATCGCCTCGCTGCAGCGGGCGCTCGGGGCGCGGGGTTATTTCGCGGGCAATGTCACCGGCACCTTCGATGCCCCCACCGCCGCCGCCGTGGAGCGCTACCAATCCGACCGCGGCCTCGCCAGCGCACAGTTGTCCTTGGAAACCGCGCGGTCGCTTGGGCTGGTGGCCGTGGACGCTGACGCGGGATAGCCGGACACCGGGCCTGTGCGCCCGGACAGCGACCGAAATCGCGACAACCCGACGCAAGTCGCCGATCCGGCCTAGCGGTCCGTTAACGCCTCCGGCGCTACGCTCGGTCGTCACCGTGCCGGAACCCGCGCCATGTCTTTCGCCTTTGCCCTGAACACCGCGTTGAGCGCCTCCCCCGGCAGCTATTTCGGGCTGCAATCCGGGCGGGCGGCCAAGGAGGTCACCGCAGTCACCCTGTCCCGGACCTCGCCCGCCTCGCAGGCCGCCCCCAGGGGCGCGCAGATCACCGTCACGGACAAGCCCCTGCGGACCTACGACAACCCGCTTCTTGGCACGCTTGCGGAAAATCCGATGAGCGGCGCGGAGATGGGCCTGACCATGGTCGCGCACCTGCGCAGCGGTGGCGCGGAGGTGCTCGCCCGCTCGGAGGCGGACCTCACCCTGGTCATGGCGGAGGCTTTGGGGGTGCCCGCAACGGATGAGGATGGCGAAGCCCCGACCCTCGCCGCCCTGCGCGACCTCGCCGGGGAGCAAGGGCAGGCCGATCTGGTCCGCGCCGCCGACACCTTCACCCGCCATGCGGAGAAATTCCACAAGACGCTGGACAAGCTGGAACGGACCTTCACCAACCTGAAAGGCCCCGACACCGGCGATGCGACCGTCGCCCATGTCCAGCGTGCCGTCGGCATGCTTGTCGACGCGCAGATCGAGCCGCAAAAGGTCCGGATGGAACTCGACGCCCTGCGCGGCGCGGCGCTGTTGCAGATGACCGGCGCCAGCCGGGACCAGGTCGACCGCGCCCTGTCCCTGCGCCGCGCCACCGGACGGCTGGCGCTGCAGACCCGGCGCAAGAGCATGGTCGATGGCCTGATGCAGGATTACAAGGCGGGCCGCATTGCCGCCACGGTGACGACGAAGACGGTCTGGGCCGACCAACAGGTCTCGGTCGATGCGTCGAAGGCGCGGGGGACAACCGTGGCCTTCTCCCAGACATATGACCACTACGCCTCCGCCTCGCTCAACATGACCGCGACCAGCGCGCTCGCGCTGACCTTGCGAACCGTGTAACGGCGTGACTTGGCTTCACCGGGGGCGGACCCGGATTCTTTCAAAGAATCCGGGGCGATTTCCTTTCAGGAAATCGGCACCCTCAACGCCTCCCGGTTCATTGACACCCTTCCCGCAAACCGCTCTCATCTGCAAAACGACACCCCTGTGAGACGCGGACGATGACCAACCCGGTATCCGACTGGCGCGAGGCGCTTCTTGCCATCCTCGACACCCTGCGCAGCCACGCTTTTCCCTTCGCCGCCGAGACCGAAGGCCGCGAACCCATGGAGCCGGCCAGCGACGCCGCCAAACGTGCGCTCGACACAGTCGACTCCCTCGGCCGACTGCCAGAACACTACCGTTCGGCTGTGGAAACGCTGGGCAATGTCGACCTGCGCCACGCCCGCCCGCACGACCCTTCCGCGCCGCTTCGGGCGTTGGCCACCTTCGACCCTTTCGTGTTCCAACCCGACTACCTCGCCGCTGACATGGCCGACCCGGACATCTTCGAGCAGCAGCGTGCCGACCACGGCGCGGTCTTCATCGAATTCGCCATGGATGCCTGTCACAAGGCCGATGTCTCCGGCGGATCCGGCTATGGCTTCTGGCTTCCGGTGAAGGAGCACAGCAACCCGCCCCAACCGGACCAGTTGCTCTTTCCGGACCTCGACTTGCCTGCCTTGCAAGTCCTGCGGCCAGAGGCCCTGCGCATCGAACCCGTCGCCCTGCCCTTCGCCGCGTATGTCGAGACGACCCTGAGGAATGGCGGCTTCTTCGGGCAATACAGCCTCTCCTGCGATGGCAATGCCGACTACGACGCGCGCGCCATCGCCACCCGCAACCTTGGCTCTGGCCCGGCTTTCGACGCCCTCCGCCACGCCGCCGCCCTGTATCTGCCGCGCACGCAGCCGTAATCCCGAAACGAAAAAGGGCGCCCCCGAAGGGACGCCCCGTTGGTCCTGTCAGACCGGCCTTCTCTCAGGCTTATTCGCTCTCATCCAGCGTCAGCGCCACGAAGCGCGGGTCGCCGCCGCGGCGGACCAGCAGGAGGATGGACTTGCGTCCCGCCTCGCGGGCCTCGTCGATGCGGGCTTGCAGATCGTCCAGCGTCAGAACCTGGCTCTGCGACGCCTCGGTGATTACGTCGCCCTGACGCAGGCCCTTCTCGAAGGCCTCCGTGGTCTCGTCCACGCCGACCACGGCAAGGCCCTTGGTGCTCTCGTCGAGCTGCAGCTCGCCGCGCAGGTCCTCGGTCAGCGGCGACAGGGTCAGACCCATGATCTCCAGGCTGGAGGGCGCTTCCTGTTCGAGGTCATCCCCGGACATCGACGCGGGCACCGCGCCTTCCGCCTCTTCGCGGCGGCCAAGGGTGATCTTCAGCGTCTCGGTCTTGCCCTCGCGGTTCACCACCACGCGCACGGTCTTGCCGACCTGCGTGTTCGCGACCACGCGCACCAGCTGGCGGGTATCGACCACATCGACACCGTCGAAGCTGACGATCACGTCACCGGCCAGCATGCCGCCGTCCTTGGCGGGACCGTCCGGCACGTCGGAAACCAGCGCGCCCTCGGCCTTGTCGAGGCCAAGCGCCTCGGCCACGTCCGGGGTCACGTCCTGGATGCGCACGCCGAGCCAGCCGCGGCGGGTCTCGCCGAACTCCTTGAGCTGATCGACAACCTTCGTCACCACGTTCGACGCCATCGAGAAGCCGATGCCGATCGAGCCGCCGTTCGGCGACAGGATCGCGGTGTTCACGCCGATCACTTCGCCGTCCATGTTGAACAGCGGGCCGCCGGAGTTGCCGCGGTTGATGGCGGCGTCGGTCTGGATGTAGTCGTCATAGGTGCCCGAAAGCGCCCGGTTGCGGGCGGAGACGATCCCGGCGGAGACCGAGAAGCCCTGCCCCAGCGGGTTGCCCATCGCCATGACCCAATCGCCGACGCGCGACTTGTCGCTGTCACCGAAGCTCACGAATTTCAGCGGCTTGTCCGCCTCGACCTTCAAGAGCGCGATGTCGGTGTTCGGGTCGGTGCCGATCAGCTGCGCCGGCAGCGTCATGCCTTCGAAGAACTCGATCTCGATCTCGTCGGCACCTTCGATCACGTGGTTGTTGGTGACGATGAAACCATCCTCGGAGATCACGAACCCGGAGCCGAGCGCGGACGAGCGGCGCGGCTGGCGGTCACCCGGGCCCTGACGGTCCTGGAACTCGCGGAAGAAATCCTCGAAGGGCGAGCCTTCTGGCACGATCCCCTGGGGACCCGTGCGGCCCGCGACGGTGGTCGAGGTCGTGATGTTGACCACGGAGGGGCTGATTGCCTCGGCGAGGTCCGCGAACGTCTCGGGGGCACCACGGGCGTGGGCCATGAGCGATTGCGAAAGAATGAGCACCATCGACAGCGTGGACAGCCAGAACACCCGCAGGGGTGTGGCCCGGTCCCGCATCAATGCTTCGGATTGAGGTTTCACTTGGAACTCCTTCGTTTGTGCCAGAGGGCGTGCACTCCCATACACCGCCGCCTGCCTCCTGTTTTCCAGTGTGGCAAACATAGGGGTTTACGCGCAACACCAAAGCCGCGAAATGCGCATCTCAAGCAAGAGTGATCCTGCTGTGAGGGAACATCCGCCGACCGGAAGGCTTGACGCAGGCGGGAAATTGCGCTCGCCTGTAACGAGAATTGCTTTCTGACCCCACAGCCGGGCAAAATTCATGGATCAAGCCGAGTTCAACACCCGTCTCGTTGCCGCGCTGGAGCGCTGGCAACCCGAGCTGGGCGAGGCCGAACAGGCGGAAAAGGCGCGAAAGAAAGCGGAATCGGACGCCACCGCCGCCCGCATCAAGCGCATCGAGAAAGTCTCTGCCGCCTCGCGGAGCAACTGGTTCTGGTTCTTCGGCGTACTCGCCTATGCAGTGATCACGATCATGGGTTTGGAGGATCGCGCCTTCTTCACCGGCGGCGCGGAGACGAAGCTGCCGATCCTGAATTTCTCGGTCGACTTCACGTGGTTCGTCGTGCTCGCCCCGGCGCTGATCGCCGTGGTCTATGGCTACCTGCACAACCTGATCGAACAGCTCTGGCAGGATCTGGCGGATCTGCCGCCCACCGGCGACGACGGGCTGGCCATTTCGGCGCAGCTGCCGGTCTGGCTGCTGATCGACTTCGCCCTGTCTCTGCGCGGCTGGCTGCGGCCGAAGGAGTCGCCCTCCTCGCATTTCTCGCCTCTTGGCATCATGGGATCGCTCGGCATTGCGCTGCTGATCTGGGCCGCCGGACCGGCGGTGGTCGCCGTCTACTGGGCCAAGGCCGCGATCGTCCACGCCCCCGTGCCCGTGCTGCTCAACGGCGCGTTCTTCTTCTACTGCCTGCTCACGGCCTGGCTGAGCGCCTCATCGCTGGTCCTGTCGATGTTGCCCGACCCGGAGGCCGACACATGAGGATCAAGCCGAGATTCTGGTCGCAGACGCCGCAACGCCCCCAGAACACCAAAACGATCCTTGGCAAGGGAACGGTCGAAATGGTCCGCCCGGACCCGGCCAACGCGACGCGCCTGCCCGGCGGTCAGCTGGCGTATTATGGCGTCTCGGTGCTGGTGTTCGCGCTCGCCGCGGCCGCCATCGCCACGATCAGCCTGTCGCGCATCGGCGCTCTGCCCGCCGGGCTGTCGGCCCTGCCGGTGTGGCTGGCCCCGCCGATGCGCACCGCCGATCTGCCGCAATCGGCCTTCACCACCCTGCCCGCCGACTGGCGCGACCGCGATACGGCGCAGCGCGATCACCTGACCACCTGGTGCAAGCGCGCCGACACGCAGGACTGTCCCGTCGGCCCGGACGCCGTGAGAGCGGCGCTGCAGGACCCGGCGTTCCTCGCCCATTTCGCGCAGGAGCGCAGCGCCCGCATCAAGGCGCTGCCGAAGACCGGCCCGAGCCCGCGCGACCTGCGCGGCGCCAACCTCGCGTTCAGCGAAATGACCGGGGCAAACCTGCACGGCGCACGGCTCGACAGCGCGACCCTGACCGGCAGCACGCTGGAAGAGGCCACGCTGACCGGCGCGGGGCTGGACGGCACCGCCCTGTCCCAGGCCAACCTCATCGCCGCCCGGCTCTCCCCCGCCGAAGGCACCATGGCCCGGCTCGACCTGCGCCGCAGCGACCTGCGCGGCGCTGCGCTGACCTCGGACCCGGATCGGGGCGAGGCGATCGAGGGCGACTTCCGGGGCGCACGGATGGACTTGGCAACGCTGGGCGGAACCCTCCGCGGCCGCTTCGGCAACGCCAGCGAACAGTTCTTCTCGATGCGAAACGCCGACCTGTCCGGCGCGCGTCTCGATACGGCGCTGATCTGGCTGCCCTACGAGTCGGACGCCCTGCATGGCGTCAGGCTCGGAGCGGCAGGCAGGCAATATTCCGACCTGCTGAACGGGCCGACCAGCCCGCAACTGCTGGCCCAGATCGTCAATGACCTGCCGACAGCCGCCTTCGCGGGGAGTGCGCTCGCCGGGCTCGACCTGCGGAGCGCCGCGCCGATCACCGGCAAGCCGGAACTCGACAGGCTGCTCTACGCCAAGGCGCTGCGCAACAGCTTCGGCGATGCCCAGGTCCGCCTGCCGGACGGGGTGGACCGCCCCTGCCACTGGTTGACCCGCCCCGGCGACACGCTGATCAACGACGATGCCGCGTTTCTCGGTGCCTGGCGGGCGTGGCGACAGCGCGGCGGCGATCCGTCCTGGCCGCCCGCCGGGTTGCTCGCGCCCGGCGAGACCTGGGCGGCGCTGCAATCCGTGGACCCCCGGGACGACCTGCTGCCCCCCGCCGCGCTCTGCACCTGGGACAGCTGCGACTGCGCCGCTGTCGAAGACTGGCGCACCGGCCAGCCCGGACAGGGCGGATAATTTCGGTCTGAATTCACCCCCGCGCGATCCAGAGCACGATCACCCCGGTCACCAGCGTCAGCAACCCCAGCGACCGCCGCGCCTCCAGCGGCATGGCACGCAGCGCCTCGAGCAGGCGCTCCACAAGCGAAGGGGCCAGTGCGTACACCAGCCCCTCGATCACCAGAACCATGCCGATCCCGGCCAGGATGTCCGATCCGCTCATTGCGAACCGGGCGCGGGCGCTCCGTCGCCGCCTTCCGCCGCCGGAGCCTCCGGCGCCGTCACCTCGGTCTGCACCTGCGGCGGCGCCGCCGACAGCGGGGTCGCGCCCGGATTCTCGTTGGCGAAATACTCGAAGAACTGGCTGTCCGGCGTGATCACCATCGTCGAATTGCCGCCTTTCAACGCCGTCTCGTAGGCCTGCAGCGAGCGGTAGAAGGCGAAGAACTCCGCATCTGCGCCATAGGCCTCGGCAAAGATGCCGTTGCGCTGCGCATCGGCCTCGCCGCGGATCACGTTGCCCTCGCGCTCGGCCTCGGACAGGGTCTCGACCACGGTCCGGTCGGCCAGAGCCCGTACCCGCTGCGCCGCCTCGTTACCGCGGGCGATCTCGTCCGCCGCTTCGCGTTCGCGCTCGGCGCGCATCCGGGCGAAGGTGGCTTCGAGGTTCTGCGCCGGAAGGTTGGTCTGCTTGAGCCGCACGTCCACCACGTCGAGCCCCAGGGACCGCGCCTCGGCCCGGGCCTGGTCGCGAATGCGGTTCATCAGCTCGCGCCGGTCCTCCGACAGAATCGTATCCGACGTCACCTGATCAGCGCCCAGAACCTCACGGATCTGCGCGTTCAGGATCGACGACAGCCGGTCCTCCGCCGTCCTGAGGCCACCGACGCCAACCGCCTGCCGGAACTGCACCACATCGGAGATGCGGTAGCGGGCGAAGGCATCGACCACCAGACGACGGTCATCGGAGGGCGTGACCTCGATGGTCTCGGTATCGAGCGACAGGATGCGGTCGTCATAGCGCACGACCTCCTGGATCAGCGGGATCTTGAAGGCGAGGCCCGGCTCTTCCTTGACGGCCTTGATCTGGCCGAACTGAAGCACGAGCGCCTTCTCCCGCTCGTCGACCACGAAGATCGACGACAGGAACACCACCAGCAGGATCACGAGGGCGGGCAGGATATAGGTTGTCTTCCGCATCTCAGTTCTCCCCCCGGCGCAGCTCGTTCAGCGGCAGGTAGGGCACGACACCCCCGCTCCCGCCGGACCCGGACAGCGACTCGTCAAGGATCATCTTGTCGACGCTGCCCAGAACATTTTCCATCGTCTCCAGGTACATGCGTCGCCGCGTCACCTCCGGCGCCTTGGCATATTCCTCGCGCACGGCGCTGAACCGGCTGGCCTCACCCAGCGCGTCGTTCACAACCTGCGCCCGGTAACCTTCGGCCACCTGCACGGTCTGCGCCGCCTGACCGCGCGCTTCGGCAACGACCCGGTTGGCATAGGCGTCGGCCTGCCGTTCGAGCCGGTCGCGCTCCTGCTCGGCGGCCTGCACCTCGCGGAAGGCGTCGATCACCTCGCGGGGCGGATCGGCCCCTTCGAGGTTCACCCGCACGATGCTGATGCCGCTGTCATATTCGTCCATCGTCGCCTGGATCTGCTCCCGGGCCTGATCGGCGATGAGCCCCCGGTCCCGGTTGAGGATCGGGGCGAGATTGCTGGCGGCGATGATCTCGCGCATGACCGATTCCGAAGCCGCCTGCACAGTCAGCTCCGGGTCGCGGATGTTGAACAGCAGGTTCGCCGGGTTGTTGATGTTCCAGACCACCTGGAACTCGATGTCCACGATGTTGGCATCCGTGGTCAGCATCAGCCCGTCGTTGCCCGCCCGGCCGCCGCCGATGTTCTCGGTGCGCTCGGACGTGACGTTCACGACCTCATAGGTCACGAAGGGCCAGGGCGCGAAGTTCAGACCCGGGTCGCCGATGCCGTACTCCTTGCCGAGCAGAAGCTCGACCGACTGCTCTTCGGGCTTCACCGTGTAGAAACTGCCGAACCCCCAGAGCACGACAAGCGCCAGCACGCCCAGTGCCACGGTGCCCTTGCCGAAGCCCGGTCCCTGTCCGCCGCCGCCCATGCCGCCGCCGGGCCGGCCGGAGCCGCCGCCCTTGCCGCCCATCAGCACGCGCAGGCGCTCCTGACCCTTTTTCATCAGCTCGTCGATCTCGGGGATCTGGCTGTCCTCGGGACGGCGTCCGCCGCCGCCTCCGCCGCCCGACGGGGGGCGCGAACCGCCACCGTTCGAACCACCGCCGCCCCCCCAGGGGCCGCCGCTGTTTCCTGCCATGAAGTCCGTTCCTTCCTTCTTGGTCTTTGATCGTTACCCGGGACGCTGCCCGATCAGTGTAGGTTTTTTGTCAGGCTTGATGCCTAATCTGTGCATATATTCGGGAGATTCAAGCGGTTCTCACCGGGTTTCGCATGGTCACGAGTTCTTCCGACATGGTCGGATGCACCGCGACCGTGCGGTCGAAATCCTCCTTGGTCGCGCCCATCTTTACGGCAATGCCCACCATCTGGATGAGCTCCCCCGCGCCGGGCGCGACAATGTGACAGCCCAGAACCTTCCGCGTCGCCTTGGAAACGATCAGTTTCATCAACACGCGCCCCTCACCCTCGGCAAAGGCGGTCTGCATGGGCCGGAAGGAGGTGGCATAGACCTCGATCTCCTCCTGCTCCCGCGCGGCCTCCTCGCTCAGACCGACGGTGCCCAGTTCCGGCTGGGTGAACACCGCGCTCGGGATCAGGTCGTGGTCGACCTCGGTCGGGTTGCCCTTGAACACCGTCTCGACGAAGGCCATGCCCTCGCGGATCGCCACCGGGGTCAGGTTCACCCGGTCCGTCACGTCGCCGATGGCATAGACCGAAGGCACCGTCGTCTGGCTGTAGCCATCCACCTTGATCTCGCCCTTGCGGCCCAGTTCGATGCCAAGCGCCTCCAGACCCATGTCATCGGTGTTTGGCCTGCGGCCCGTGGCAAAGAACACCGCGTCGAATTCCCGGGTCTGGCCGTTGGTGGCCTTCACGTGGATCGGCTTGCCGGGCTGGACCTTCGAGTCCTTCGGCGCGCCGCCGTATTGCAGGTCTTCCACCGGCGCGATCAGCCCGTCGTCCTCGTCCTCGTCGCCGCAATGCATCTCCACGATGTCGGTGCCGAGGTGCAGATTGATGCCCCGCTGCTCCATGCTGTCGGCGATCAACCCCCGCGCCTCGTCATCGAAGCCGCGCAGGATCTGGGCGCCGCGGTAATACTGCGTCACCTCGACGCCGAGCCCGTGCAGGATGCAGGCAAATTCGCAGGCGATATAGCCACCGCCGACGATCAGAACCCGTTTCGGCAGCGCGTCGAGATGGAAGATGTCGTCCGACACCATCCCCAGATGCGCGTTCTTCAGATCCGGCCGCACCGGCCGCCCGCCGGTGGCGATGAGGATGTGCCGGGCGGTCTTCACCTCGCCGGTGGACAGCTCCACCGTGTGGGCATCCTTCAACCGGGCGCGGGCGTCGAAGGTCTCGACCCCGGAGCCCTTGAGCAGCTTGCGATAGACCGCCTCCAGCCGGTCCAGTTCGGCCTCCAGCTTGGCCTTGAACCGATCCCAGTGGAAATCCCCGTCCGCCATGTCCCAGCCATAAGCCCGCGCCTCCTGCGCCGCATGGCGGTACTCGCTGGCAAAGACCATCAGCTTCTTCGGCACGCAGCCCCGGATCACGCAGGTCCCGCCGTAACGATCCTCCTCCGCCAGCGCCACCTTCGCGCCCGCCTCTCCCGCCGCGACCCGCGCCGCACGCACGCCGCCGGAGCCGCCGCCGATGACGAAGAGATCGTAGTCGAATTCGCTCATGACGTGTCCTTTACCTGTCTCTGCTTGGGGTATTTCATATGGGACGTGGCTTGGCCAGACACCAGAGCGCAGAACCCTTCGCAGGCGGCCCGGGGCACAGCCCCGGGCTACGCAGCGTCCCGCCGATCACGGATCTGTTGCACAGTCTTACAGCAGGCACGCGGTCGCCCGGTCTTTGCAGCCTCGGAGGGAGGCGCGTTTGCAGAGGTCCGAATGAGGTATTTATGGACCAAAGAAGCCCGGGACAGCGCTCCCGCCGCCCCTGCCGCGCCGAAGGGCATCGGGCGAAATCCGCCGCCGGAACCGTCCATGTCCGCAGTTGTATCTTGCCAAGTCAGACCCGATGCGCCAGTCAACCGCCATGAACACCGACTATTATCGCCCGCTGATCCGCTTCGACGCGCCCCGCCCGGACCATGCCCTGCCTGTCGCGGGCGGCCCGGGATGGTTCACCCATGCCGATCACCTGCGCCGCGGCGCGCCTGCCACCGAGGTTCCGCTCGACGCGGTCCCGCAGGACTGGCGCGACCGGATCAGTGCGCCGCGGCCCGACATCGCCGGGATGAGGCTCGACCATCCGAACCTGATGGGAATCCTCAACGTCACCCCCGACAGCTTCTCCGACGGCGGCCGGCACAACATCGCGGCCCTCGCGCTCAAGCACGCACTGGCCATGGCAAGCCAGGGCGCGGACATCATCGACGTCGGCGGCGAGAGCACCCGTCCCGGCTCGCTGGAAGTGCCCGCCGAGGCAGAGATCGCCCGGATCGAGCCGGTTATCCGCGCTCTGCGCCACGAGGTTGGCGTGCCGATCTCCATCGACACCCGAAAGACCGCCGTGGCGCGCGTCGCCGTCGCCGAAGGCGCGGCGCTAGTCAACGATGTCTCCGGCTTCACCTTTGACCCCTGCCTCGCGGGCTATTGCGCCGAAACCGCCTTGCCGGTCTGCGTCATGCACACCCAGGGCCTGCCGGAAACCATGCACCTGAACCCGCAATACGGCGATGTGCTGCTCGATGTCTTCGACTTCCTCATGGCGCAGATCGCCCTGCTGGAGGCGCGCGGCATCCCCCGCGCCCGCATCCTCGTCGACCCCGGCATCGGTTTCGGCAAATCGCTGCAGCACAACCTCACCCTGATGCGCAACCTGTCGCTGTTCCATGCCACCGGTTGCGCCGTGCTGCTCGGGGCCTCGCGCAAGGGCTTCATCCGCACCATCACCGGCGCGAACCCGGCCGATGCCCGCATGCCCGGCTCCATTGCTGCCGCCCTCGCCGGCGCCGCCCAGGGCGTGCAGGTCATCCGCGTCCACGACGTTGCCGAGACCGCCCAGGCGCTGGCGCTCTGGCGTGCGATCACCCTCGGATTCCAGGAGTAACCCGTCATGACCCGCAAACTGTTCGGCACCGATGGCGTGCGTGGCAAGGCCAACACCTACCCGATGACACCGGAACTGGCGCTGACCCTCGGCGCCGCCGTGGGCCGGCACTTCCGCCGCGAGCACCAGGGCGTGCACCGCGTCGTCATCGGCAAGGACACCCGCCTGTCGGGCTACATGTTCGAGAATGCCCTGACCGCCGGGCTGACCTCCACCGGCATGAACGTGCTGCTGCTCGGTCCGGTTCCGACACCCGCCGTGGGCCTGCTGACCACCTCGATGCGCGCCGACCTCGGCATCATGATCTCGGCCTCGCACAACCTCGCCGATGACAATGGCATCAAGTTCTTCGGCCCGGACGGCTTCAAGCTTTCGGACGCGGTCGAAGCGCAGATCGAGGAGCTGGTGGACGAGGGCCCGCAACCCGCGGCCCCCGGCAACATCGGCCGCGCCAAGCGCGTCGACGACGGCCGCTTCCGCTACCAGGAGCGGGTCAAGTCCACCCTGCCGCACGGCATGCGGCTCGACGGGGTGAAGGTGGTGATCGATTGCGCCAACGGCGCCGCCTACAAGACCGCGCCGGAGGTGCTCTGGGAACTGGGCGCGGACGTGATCCCCGTCGGCACCACGCCGAATGGCCTGAACATCAACGCCGAATGCGGCTCGACCAAGCCGCAGATCGCCGCGGAAACCGTGATCGCCCATGGCGCGGACGTGGGACTCTGCCTCGATGGCGACGCCGACCGCATCATCCTGATCGACGAGACCGGCGCGGTGGCGGACGGCGATCAGATCATGGCGCTGATGGCGGCCCGCTGGGCCGAGGAAGAGCGTCTGCGCGGCGGTGCGCTGGTGGCGACGGTGATGTCGAACCTTGGGCTGGAGCGGTTCATGCAGAGCCGCGGGCTCCGGCTGGAGCGCACCAAGGTGGGCGACCGTTACGTGGTCGAGGCCATGCGGTCCAGGGGCTTCAACCTGGGCGGCGAACAGTCCGGCCATATCGTGATGACCGATTATGCCACCACCGGCGACGGGCTGATGGCGGGGTTGCAGTTCCTCGCCGAGATGGTCCGCACCGGCCACCCGGCCTCGCGCCTCGCCCGCAACTTCGAACCGGTGCCGCAACTGCTGAAGAACGTGCGCTACGCCGCGGGCAAGACGCCGCTGGAGACGCTGGCGGTTCAGCAGGCCATTGCCAGCGCCGAGGCGGACCTGACCGGCAAGGGGCGGCTTCTGATCCGCAAATCAGGCACCGAGCCGCTGATCCGTGTGATGGCGGAATGCGAGGACGAGGGGCTGCTGACCCGGGTGGTCGACGGGATCGTGGCCGAGGTCAAGGCGGTGGCCGGGTAGACCGGCCGCGTCACACCCCCACCCTGAATCACCCCCACCCTGCCCCTCCCCAAGGGGGAGGGAATCCCGCCATCCTCCCGCGTCGCCGCTCCTGTCCGGGTGCCGCGCCCTCCCCCGTGGGGAGGGTTGGGGTGGGGCTGGCGCAGGCCGCCGACACGCGAAACCGCCTGCATTAACCATATCTGACGCAAGGTCACCGCCTGAAACCCGATGGTATCGGTACCACGCGTCAGTCACGTTCGGGAATATGTACGAAACTTGGCCAGAATCGCACCAAACTCCGTGAAGACCTGCGCGGCACCCGGGCCTCCGGACCGGACAGCCTTGTGAAATGGCAAGCGGCGCACACACCATCGGCCATGCAGCCCCCGCCGTGCGCCCCGTTAACCGGACCGCGCGTTCCGTTAACCGGGCAGTCCGCGCAGCAGTGGTGATGCGGCGCATCACGCCGCTTGCACGAGGCCCGGTTACACGCGATACCATGGGGGACTGTTACCGCAAGCAAGGTCGATCCAATGAGCATCCACACCGTCGCCACGCAGCCCATCGCAGGTCAGAAACCCGGCACCTCAGGCCTGCGGAAACAGACCAGGGTCTTCCAACAGCCTCATTTTCTTGAGAATTTCATCCAGTCGATCTGGACCGGGATCGGCGGTGTCGCGGGCAAGACGCTGGTGCTTGGCGGCGACGGGCGGCACTTCAACGCCGAGGCGGCGCAGGTGGTGCTGCGCATGGCCGCCGCCTCCGGCGCCGCGCGGGTGATCGTCGGCCGGGGCGCCCTGCTCAGCACCCCCGCCGCCTCCAACCTGATCCGCAAGCGCCACGCCGACGGCGGCATCATCCTCTCCGCCAGCCACAACCCCGGCGGTCCGGAGGGCGACTTCGGCGTGAAGTACAACACCGCCAACGGCGGCCCCGCGCCGGAGAGCGTGACGGAAAAGATCTTTGCGGCGACGAAGGACATTACCGAATACCGGATCTTCGAGACCCAGAACGCCGACCTCTCCGCCCTGGGAGAGCAGACCATGGGCGACATGGTGATCGAGGTCGTCGACCCGGTCGCCGACTATGCCGACCTGATGGCGTCGATCTTCGATTTCGACGCGCTCAAGGCGCTTTTCGCCTCCGGTTTCCGCATGCGCTTCGACGCCATGCACGCCATCACCGGCCCCTATGCCCACGCCATCCTGGAAGACACGCTCGGCGCGGAAAAGGGCACAGTGATCAACGGCATACCCTCCACCGATTTCGGCAACGGCCACCCAGATCCGAACCCGATCTGGGCCAAGCCCCTGATGGATGAGATGATGTCCGAGGGTGCGCCGGACTTCGGCGCCGCCTCCGATGGCGACGGCGACCGCAACATGATCGTGGGCAAGCATCAATACGTCACCCCCTCCGACAGCCTCGCCGTGCTGGCCGCGAATGCTACCCTCGTTCCGGCCTATTCCGGCGGTCTCAAGGGCGTCGCGCGGTCGATGCCCACGAGCCAGGCCGTGGACAGGGTTGCCGCCTCTCTGGGCATCGACTGCTTCGAGACACCGACCGGCTGGAAGTTCTTCGGCAACCTGCTCGACGCCGGGCGCTGCACGCTTTGCGGCGAGGAAAGCGCCGGGACCGGCTCCGACCACGTGCGCGAAAAGGACGGTCTCTGGGCCGTACTGTTCTGGCTCAACATCCTGGCACAGAAAAAGATTTCCGTGAAGGAGCTGATGGCGCAGCACTGGGCCGAGTTCGGGCGCAACTACTATTCGCGGCATGATTACGAAGGCGTCGACGCGGCGGCTGCAAACGCACTGATGGACGACCTGCGCGCCCGGATGGCCACCCTCCCCGGCACGCAGGTGGCTGGCCTGACGGTGAAAACCGCCGACGACTTCGCCTATGACGATCCAATCGACGGCTCGCGCACCGAACATCAAGGCATCCGCATCGGCTTCGAGACCGGCGCGCGGCTTGTGCTGCGCCTGTCGGGCACCGGAACCGTGGGCGCGACCTTGCGCGTCTACCTCGAAACCCTTGAGACAGAAAACCTGCACATGGATGCACAGGAGGCCCTCGCGCCGGTGATCGCAGCGGCCGAAGCGCTGGCCGGGATCCGGGAAAAGACAGGACGCGCGGAACCGGACGTGATCACCTAAGGCCCGCCCGGACCCCTTGGAAACCATACGCGCCATTCTGCTGATGATCCTGTCCATGGCCTTGCTCGCCGGGACAGATGCCTTCATCAAGCTCGCCACCGCCACGGCCTCCATCGGGCAGACCATGCTCGGCATGAGCCTGGGCGGCACGATCCTGTTCCTTTTGCTCGCCCGGGTCCGCCGCGTTCCCGTCTTCACCCGCGACGCGCTGCACCCGATGGTCCTGCTGCGCAATGCCACGGAGATCGTCGCCGCCGTGGGCATGATCGTCGGGGTCACCTACACCGCCTTGCCGGTCTTTGCCGCGATCACCCAGGCCGGGCCGCTGATCGTCACCATGGGTGCGGCGCTGTTCCTCAAGGAGCAGGTCGGTCTGCGCCGCTGGCTCGCCGTGCTTGTCGGCCTGACCGGCATGATGATCGTCATCCGGCCCTGGAGCGCGTCCTTCACCGGATGGGAGTTGTTCGCCGTCCTCGGGATCACCGCCCTCTCCGCCCGCGACCTCATCACCCGCCTTGCGCCCGCCCATATCACCGCCCTCTCGATCTCGACCTGGGGTTTCGCCGCGACGATCCTGCCGGCGCTCGTGCTGCTCGCCATGGCTGACAAGCCCCTGACAAGCGAGCCGAAAACCGCGATGTACATCCTCGGCGCGGTGCTCGTGACAACCTCCGGCTATCTCGCGATCACAACGGCCATGCGCATGGCGCCGGCCTCCGTGGTCTCGCCGTTCCGCTACACCCGGCTGATCTTCGCCACGATCCTCTCCATCGTGATCTTCGACGTCTGGCCGGATGGCTGGACGCTGATCGGCGGCGCGATGATCCTCGGGGCCGGGCTCTACAGCTTCCTGCGCGAGCGCCGCCTCGCAAAAGCCGCCGTTATCGCAAACGGTTAGCGCAACCCTATAAAACAAAGGGGCCGTTAGCGGTAACAGAATTGTTTACATTCCCGCCCCGGCTGATATGAGTGCGGACAAATCACACCGCCATAAGGGGAAATCCCATGAGCACCATCATCGACATCCACGCCCGCGAGATTCTCGACAGCCGCGGCAATCCGACCGTCGAAGTCGACGTCACCCTCGAAGACGGCACCATGGGCCGCGCCGCGGTGCCCTCCGGTGCCTCGACCGGCGTGCACGAGGCCGTCGAAAAGCGCGACGGCGACAAGTCGCGTTACATGGGCAAGGGCGTGCTGCAGGCCGTGGAAGCGGTGAACGGTGAGATCGCCGAGGCCATCGTCGGCTTCGACGCCACCGAACAGGTCGCCATCGACCTCGCGATGATCGAGCTGGACGGCACCGACAACAAGGGTCGCCTCGGCGCGAACGCCATCCTCGGCGTGTCGCTCGCCGTGGCGAAGGCCGCAGCCGAATACACTGGTCAGCCGCTCTACCGCTACGTCGGCGGCACCTCCGCCTGCGTCCTGCCGGTGCCGATGATGAACATCATCAACGGCGGCGAGCACGCGGACAACCCCATCGACATCCAGGAATTCATGATCATGCCGGTCAGCGCGGAGAACATCCGCGAGGCAGTCCGCATGGGCTCCGAGGTTTTCCACACGCTGAAGAAGGAGTTGTCCGCCGCGGGCCTCTCCACTGGAATCGGCGACGAGGGCGGCTTTGCCCCGAACATCGCCTCCACCCGAGAAGCGCTTGATTTCATTCTGAAGTCCATCGAGAAGGCAGGCTACACCCCCGGCGAGGACATCTACCTCGCGCTCGACTGCGCCTCGACCGAGTACTTCAAGGACGGCAAGTACGAGATGAAGGGTGAAGGCAAGTCCCTGACCTCCGCCGAAAACGTCGCCTATCTCGAAGCGCTGGTGAATGACTACCCGATCATCTCCATCGAAGACGGCTGCGCCGAGGATGACTGGGAGGGATGGAAACTGCTCACCGACGCGCTCGGTGACAAGATCCAGCTCGTCGGCGACGACCTCTTCGTGACCAATCCGGCCCGCCTCGCCATGGGCATCGAGCGCGGCTGCGCCAACTCCATGCTGGTCAAGGTCAACCAGATCGGCTCCCTGACCGAGACCCTGCGGGCCGTCGAGATGGCGCACCGGGCGCGGATGACCAACGTCATGTCGCACCGCTCCGGCGAGACCGAAGACAGCACCATCGCGGATCTCGCGGTTGCCACCAACTGCGGCCAGATCAAGACCGGCTCCCTCGCCCGCTCCGACCGGCTGGCCAAATACAACCAGCTGATCCGCATCGAGGAGATGCTGGGCGAGACGGCAGAATACGCGGGACGCTCGATCCTCAAGTGAACGCACGGTTCGCCGGGACTTCCGGCGCACCGCGCAACCGGACGAGCAAGACCGGAAGAAAAGGGCCGCATTGAGGTGGCCCTTTTTTGCTGACAGTCGCGTCGCATCGCCGAGTGATGCGTGTTTGTGCGACATTCCCCTTCTTTTTTGCTTGTTTGCCCGTATTCTCGGCTTGTACGTAATTTAATTGCTGAACAATTTCGATGGTCACACACCCGATCCATGCGCGCCTCGACAGCCTCATGCGAGCCGAGTTCGGTTCGCGGATCGAAGTCGCCTTCCGGCTGACACTCGTCTCCCTGGCGGCGGTCATGCTGGGCATGCTTTCGGACCAACGGGTTCTGCTTGCCTGGCTTGCCGGCATGCTGGTCAGCGAGGGGTCACTGGCCTGTGCGCTGAGGTGGCGCCGGACCGCGCGCACCGCTCGGGTGCATTTCCGGATTTCGCTCGCACTCTATGCGCTCGCCCTGATGGTCTTCATCACAGGGCCACTTTACCTGATCTGGTCCGGCATTCCCGGTCTGGTCCTGACCGGCGCGTTGACCTTGGTGGCGACGCTGCTGTGCAAGATGCAGCACTGGCAGGAAGACCGCGCGATCGCCGTCATCAACGGACTGCAATTCGTGCTCGCCGTGCTGAGCATCGTCGCCATGCGACTGCCGCATGTCGACGGCACGATCAACCGGATCGCAGTGATCGCCGCCGCCGTCGCGCTCTGCGCCTATTACGGCATGGGCGTTGCGGCGCAGCTGTCCCGGGACTCGGCGTTGCGGGAGTCGCGCCGACGCTATGCCCAGTCCCAGAAGGCCCGTGCCCTGAACCAGTTCGTCGGCGGCGTGGCGCATGACTTCAACAACATCCTGACGGCGATCATGGGAAATCTCGAACTCGCCGGCATGTTGGGCAGCAAGGCGGAACGGGACGAGGCACTGTCCGAGGCGCACAAGGCCGCCGAACGCGCAGCCATCACCGTGCGCCAGCTGCTGGCCACCAGCGGTCGCTCCCGGCTGCGTCCGGAACCGATCACCGCGCGCGAGCTGCACCGGCAGATGGAGGCCGTCCTGCACGACCTCCTGGAGCCCGGCATAACCTTGCAATCCGCCGCACGGGAACCGGACTTCGTGACCTTCGTGGATCGGGACATGCTGGAAACCGTGCTGATCCAGCTCTGCCTGAACGCGCAGGATGCGCTGCAAGGACGCGGCAACATCTGGCTGCACTCCCGCAGCCAGCTCGAACGCCCGGCGACGGATGGTGCGCCGCACGCACCGCCGCCCTACCTTGCCATCACGGTCGAGGACAACGGCCCAGGCGCTGCGGACGACTCGCTGGAGATGCTGGCTGAGCCGTTCTTCACCACGAAATCCGTCGGTCAGGGCTCGGGCCTCGGCCTCTCGGCCGTGCAGGGGTTCGCGGGGCAATCCGGCGGCGCCCTGCTGCTCGCCAACCGCGACGGCGGCGGCTTCTGCGCGACGCTGCTGCTGCCCCGTGCCTGACCGGCTCAGCTGCCCGGATCGACGTAGGTGCCCTGCTCCTTCAGAGCGTCGATGACTTCCTTCGGCATGTAGGTCTCGTCGTGCTTGGCCAGGATCTCGTGCGCCTCAAAGACGCCGTCGACATAGCGCCCGGTGCCGACCATGCCCTGCTTCTCGGCGAACAGGTCCGGCAGAACCCCGCTGTAGACAACCGGAACCGTTGCGCCACCATCGGTCACGTTGAAGCGGATCTGATGCCCGTCACCGCGCACCAGGGAGCCTTCCTCGACCAGACCGCCGATGCGGAAAGTCTCGGACGGTGCCGGCGGAGTCTCCATCACCTGGCTGGGAGAGCGGAAGAAATTGATGCCATCGCGCATGGCATAGCCAATGAGGGAGGTCGACACGAGCAAAGCCACCGCCGCCAGCGCGATCACCTGGATCCGGCGTTTCTTCTTGAGCGATTTAAGAGCCATGTTCCGGCCTCCCGTCCCGATCCGCATACCTGAGCATCATATACGCGATACCGCGTGCAAAACGAAGCCCCTGCGCGATTTGCCGCGCCGGTCGCGCCGAAGGACGGCCCCCTGTTTCTTCTCTTCTAAAATACTCGAAAAACGCGGGCCGCAGGCCCGCGCCGGTCGCCCGGGGGCCGCCCGGGCGGAAAACCTCAGGGGGAGCCCGGTGCCCCCCGAAGCCC
>NZ_JBNAGK010000002.1:43007-306040 GCF_049803835.1 Tropicibacter sp. S64
GCCCGCCGCTTTTTTTTATTTTTAAAAAACCCTCAAAACCGGGGGCCCCGCCCCCCCCCGCCGGTCGCCCGGGCGCAGCCCGGGCGAAATCCCTCAGGGGAAGCAGGGTGCCAGCATCAGCCCGGCGATTTCCGCCTCTCCCAGCATCAGGTTGGCGTTCTGCACCGCCTGCCCGCTCGACCCCTTGCACAGGTTGTCCAGCGCCGCGACGATGATCGCCCGCCCCGGGATGCGGTCGCCGGTCACACCGATGTGGCAGAAATTGGAGCCGCGCACGTGGTGCGTGCTTGGCGTCTCTCCCTTCGGCAGGACCGACAGGAACGGCTCGTCCGCATAGGCCGCCTGCAGGGTCGCGAGAATGGTATCCGCCTCGCCCTTGACGTAGCAGGTGGCGAGGATGCCGCGGTTGAACGGTCCGAGGTGCGGGGTGAACTGCACCTTGACCGGCCGCCCCGCCAGTTTCGAGAACTCCTGATCGAACTCGCCGAGGTGCCGGTGCGTGCCGCCCACGGAATAGGCGTTCGTGCCTTCGGACAGCTCCGCGTGCAGCAGGTTCTCCTTGAGCGAGCGCCCCGCCCCGGAGACGCCGCATTGCAGATCGAGGATGATGTCGTCGAGGTCGATCACCCCGGCGGAAATCAGCGGCCGCAGGATGAACTGCCCCGTCGCCGCGTTGCAGCCGGTCCCGGCCACCAGTCGCGCCCCGGCGATCTCCTCGCGGTAGAATTCGGTGAGGCCATAGACGGCCTCCTTCTGCATCTCCACCGCCGCGTGGTCGTTGCCGTACCATCTTTTGTAATCCGCCGGATCGCGCAGCCGGAAATCGGCGCTGAGATCGACGATCTTCACGGTCTTCGGCAGCTTCGAGATCACCTCCTGCGAGGTCTTGTGCGGCAGGGCGCAAAAGCACAGGTCGATCGTGGAAAAATCGATCTCCTCCCAGGTCACCATGTCCGGCAGATCGAGGTGCCGCAGATGCGGGAAGACCTGCGCCATCGACTGCCCGGCCTTGGAATTGGCGGCCAGCGCCTTGATTTCAAAGGACGGGTGCGTCGCGATGATGCGGACAAGCTCGGCGCCGGTATAGCCGGACGCGCCGATGATGGCGATGGAATGGGGCATGTCGGGATCCTCTGGACCGGGAAACGTGCGCTCGGCACGGGGTCATTAAGACAGGGTTTGGCAGGAAGGCACAAGACCACGGCGCGATCCTCGCGCCGCCGGAACGATCATCGTCGCAGGTCTGATCGGCAAATCTGATGCATGGCTGTCTTCATGCGCTGCGGGATAGCAGCGCGCAGGTATGGAATCAATGCTCTTGATCGGACGCGCGACGCCGCTCATTCTGGCGCCATGGCCCAGCCTTCGTTCGACAGACCCGTGCCGTTCTGGCGACTTTACCTGCGCTTCGGCGGCTGGTTCAGCATCGCGTTCTTCGTGATGATGGTGGCGCCGACGATCGGCAGCCACTTCGCCCATGGCCTCGCCGACCGCTTCGAGGCGGAGGGGCGGGAAACCGTGGCAAAGGTGCTGGACAAATACTGGACCGAAAGCACGGACAGCGACGGCGACCGTACGATCACCCATTGGTTCACCCTCGCCTACCGTACCAACGCGGGACGGGACATGCAGATCGACGACATCGTGTCCTCGTCGCTCTACGACGCGATCGACATCGGCGGCAGGCTGCCCATCCTTTATCTCGACTCGGATCCGGCGCGGATCGAGACCAGCTTCGGCGCCAACCGCACGGCGGGTGTCGTCATGCAGGTCATCGCGCTGGTCTTCGGGGCGCTGACGCTGGGCGCGCTTTGGTTCTCCGGCCGCCGCGCCGTCGCCGCCATCCGGGCGCGGCGCTATGGCCGAACCGAGCGCGTGGCGGTGGGCGAGCTTTACCAGACGGCGGTTTCGGTGAACGGCAAGCGCCGCTACCGGCTGAAATGGCGCGAGGCGAACGGGCGCGAGGGATACAGCCTCATGTATCCCAAGGATGCGCTTCTGCCGTTTCCGCCCGGCCACCGCATCACGATCTACCACGGCCTGAAACGTGCCTTCTGGGAGGGCGATGTCGGGCCGCGCAAGGACTGAGCCAACCCGCCCCGGCTCCGCCCGCAGACCGCCACCCGCGCAGGCTCACACGGCGCGTTTGTATTTGTCGCCCGCCGGCACTGGCGCACGCGCCCTTGCAGGCTACATGCATGACAAATATGGTGAAGACTGGTCCGCTGCGGGCCGCTGCCGCTGAACGGGAGAGCCCATGCCGCATGGCGCGCCGCCAGACGATCTGGCCGGATACATCGCCTGCCCGAACTGTGATGCGCTCTACAAGGCCGTGCTGCCCGAAGAAGGGGCGCGCGCGGTCTGCGGTCGCTGTCACACGGTCCTGATCTCGACGCGCGCGCGCGCCGGGGCGCGGGTGCTTGCCTTGTCCGGCGCGGTGCTGATCCTCGTCATCGCGGCGGTGTTCTTTCCCTTCCTGGAAATCCATGCGGCGGGTCTCGGCAACCGGGTGTCGCTGCTCGACGTGGCCACCAGTTTCCGCTCCGGCACGCTGGTGCTGGTGTCCGTCGCCACGGTCATGGTCATCGTTCTGGTCCCGCTCCTGCGGACCGCGCTGCTGATCTACGTCATCGCGCCGATCGAGCTGAACCGCCCGCCGCTGCGTCATGCCCGTGGCGCGTTCCACCTTGCGCAGGAACTCAAACCCTGGGCCATGACGGAGGTCTTCTCAATCGGCTGCGCCGTGGCCCTGGTCAAGGTATCCGATCTCGCCCGGCTGGACTTCGGCCCGGCGTTCTGGATGTTCACCGCGCTGTCGGTCTTCGTCATCATCAACGACCGATACCTCTGCACCTGGTCGATCTGGGCCGCCATCGAGGACACCGAATGAGCAGCGCCTCGGTGACCACCGCCCGCGCCGAAGGCCTCGTCGCCTGCCGGTCCTGCGCCCGGGTCTGGCCCATGGGCACGCAGGAGTGCGCGCGCTGCGGCAGCACGCTGTCATCCCGCGACGAGACCAGCCTGCAGCGGGTCATGGCCTGGTGGGTCGCTGGGCTCATCTGCTACGTGCCCGCGAACCTTTACCCGATGCTGGTGACCGAGACCCTGGTCTCGAAGCAGCAGGGCACCATCGTCGGCGGCGCCATCGAAATCGCGCAGCACGGCGAATGGGCCATCGCGGCCATCGTGCTCATCGCCTCCGTGCTGATCCCGGTGTCGAAATTCGTCGCCATCGCCTATCTCAGCTGGTCCGCCTGGCGGCAGAGCCCGCGCAATGCCCTGCAGAAGCTGCACCTTTACGAGGCGGTCGAATTCATCGGCCGCTGGTCGATGATCGACGTCTTTGTGGTGGCCATCCTCAGCGCCCTCGTGCAGTTGTCGGTTGTCGCCAATATCCATCCCGGCCCGGCCGCGCTCACCTTTGCGCTGTCGGTGATCTTTACCATGCTGTCCGCCAAGAGCTTCGATCCGAGGCTGATCTGGGACGGCAAGAGCCTTGAAAGCGCGAAGTCCGCATGACGTCCGATACCGAATACGAGCCGCTGGCCGAAGTGCCCGTCGAGAAGCCGAAGAAGGGCCCACGGTTCTCCTTCGTCTGGTTGATCCCCGTCCTCGCGCTGCTGGTGGCGCTTGGCGTGGCGTTCCAGAACTGGTCCGAACGCGGCCCGCTGATCGAGGTGGTCTTCGTCAATGCCGACGGCGTCCACGCCGGCGAGACCGAGCTGCGCTACCGCGACATCGCGGTGGGACTGGTGGAGAAGGTCGGCTTCTCCGCCAACCTTGAAGAGGTGGTGGTCTCGATCCGGCTCGACAAGGATGTCGCGCGGTATGTCGACGACCAGTCGCAATTCTGGGTCGTGCGCCCGGAGGTGACGGCGCAGGGCGTCTCCGGCCTCGATACGGTGCTGTCGGGTGTCTACATCGAGGGGGCCTGGGACGGCACCACCGGCGAGGCACAAAGCCGGTTCACCGGCTCACCGAAGGCACCGATGCTGGAGCTTGGCGAGAAGGGCACGACCTTCACGCTGCGCTCGGACGACAAGCTGCCCGCGGGCAACACGCCCATCCTCTACCATGGAGTCAAGGTCGGCCGCCTTGGCGAAACCGAGGTCTCGCCGGACGGTCTGACGGTCGAAGCCGAGGCGGTGATCCTCGAACCCTACGACAAGCTTGTGACGGAGAACACGCGGTTCTGGGACATCTCCGGTTTCAGCTTCTCGCTCGACGCGGGCGGCGCCAAGCTGCAGTTCAATTCGCTCGCCTCGCTGATCAGCGGCGGCGTGACCTTTGCCACGCTCAGTTCGGGCGGCACCCAGATCGCGGACGGCGCGACCTATGACCTGCACCCGAGCGAGGAGGCCGCGCGCGAGAATTTCTTCCTCGAAGGCGACGGCGGCAGTGTCGATCTGATGATGGTCTTCGACGAGAACCTCTCGGGCCTCTCCGCCGGTGCGCCGGTGCAACTCGGCGGCCTGCGCATGGGCGAGGTCGTGACGATCTCCGGCCTCGTGGACGAGGCCCGCTTCGGCGATGACAAGGTGCGGCTGGTGGCGACGATCCGCCTCAACCCGGGGCGCATCGGGCTTGAGGATTCCACCGAGGAAGGCTTCCTCGACTACCTCGAAACCCGCGTCCGGCGCGGTTTGCGGGGCCAGCTGACCAATGCGTCTCTGCTCACCGGCGGGTTGAAGATCGACCTCGTCGATCTGCCGAACGCCCCCGAGGCGCTGCTCGACCGGACGGCAGAGCCCTACCCGCTGATCCCGACCACGGAGTCGAACGTGGCCAACATGGCCGCCTCCGCGCAGGGCCTGCTGAGCCGTGTCGATGCCTTGCCGGTGGAGGAACTGCTCGAAAACGCCGTCAACTTCCTCGCCGACGCGAGGGCGCTGGTGAACAGCGATGGCATCCAGGAGGCTCCGGAGGAGCTGCGGGCGACCCTGGCCGCCATCCGCTCCGTTGCCGAAAGCGACGAGGTGGCGAGCCTGCCCGCGCAGATCGGCCAGGTCGCGGATGGGCTGGAACAGGCCTCTGTCCAGCTGAACGCGCTGCTGACGGATGTGCAGGACAAGGCCATCGTCACGGCGGTCTCCGATCTGATTGCCCGCATCGACGAGACTGCGCAGACCCTGCCGGGCATCGCCGAGCAGGCGGGCGCGGTGCTGGCCAAGGCCGAGGCCCTGCCGCTGGAGGACCTTTCCGCGCAGCTGTCCTCCGTTCTGGACAACGCCGATGCCTTCATCGCGAACGAGGATCTGAATGCCATGCCGGCGGACCTGCGCGCGGCGATTGCCTCGGTGAACGACCTGGTGCAGAGCGCCGAGGTGGCCGCGCTGCCGGGGCAGATCGGACAGGTCGCGAGCGGATTGGAGGAGGCCTCCGCAACGCTGAACACACTCCTCAAGGATGTGCAGGACCGCGCCGTGGTGCAATCCGTCTCCGAGCTGATCGCCTCCATCGACGAGACCGCAGCCGCACTGCCGGGGCTGACCGAACAGGCTGGCGCGGTGCTTGGCAAGGCGCAGGCGTTGCCGTTGGAGGACCTGTCCGCACAGCTGTCGCAGATGCTGGGCAATGCCGATACGCTGGTCTCCAACCCGGATCTGAACGCCATGCCGGGCGATCTGCGCACCGCGATTGCCTCCGTCAACGAGATCGTCGGCAGCCCGGAGATCACCGCCCTGCCCGGCCAGATCGCTTCCCTGGCCAAGGGGTTGCTGGACAGCTCCGACCGCCTGAACACGCTCCTGCAGCAGGTGGACCAGCAAGAGATCGTGCGCCAGATCGGCGATGCCGTGGCCAAGATCGACGCGGCGGCGGGCGACCTGCCGGAAATCTCGCAGCAGGCGAAGAATATCCTCAGCGACGTGGAGGAACTGTCCTTGCAGACCATGGCAGACCGCGCCACGGAGCTGATGGACACCGCCGAGGCGCTGCTGGCGCAGCCTTCGACTCAGCAGGTGCCCGAGCAGCTCAACGCCACGCTCGCCGAACTGCGCGGCACCCTGGAGGAGGTCCGCCGTGGCGGGCTTGTCGACAATGCCAATGCCACGCTGGCCTCCGCCCGCTCGGCGGCGGAAGCGCTGGCGCAGGCATCCACTTCTCTACCCGCTCTCGCCGACCGCATCAGCCGGGTCGCGGCGCAGGCCGGCGTGACGCTGGGCGATTATTCCCGCGGGTCCGATTTTGGCCGCGAGATGAGCGCCGCCCTGCGCGAGATCGAGGCCGCCGCGCAATCCTTCGACCGCCTCGCGCGGCAGATCGCGCGCAACCCCAATTCCCTTCTGACCGGACGTTGATGACATGAAGACATCTGTTGCCCTGCTATCCCTGACCCTCCTGCTCGCCGCCTGCAGCGGTGACGACCTGCGCTTCGACGCGCCGCCGGGAGCGGTGGGCAGCAGCGCCTCCCTGCCCGACGCGCGGGTAAGGGTGAGCTATGGCCGGATCGAGGTGGCCACGGTGACCCTGCCGGTCTACGCGCAGGAAGAAGAGATCGTGGTGCGGGGCGAGGATGGCTCCATCGCGCCGTCCGGCGGGCTCTGGGCCGACGAGCCGGGCCGCGCGGTAACGTTGCAACTCGCCCGCGATCTCGACGCCATCACCGGCAGGCTGGTGGCGCCGGAACCCTGGCCGTTCCGCGATCTGCCGGACGTCAAGGTCGACATCCGGGTCGAGGACTTCTTCGCAGTCAGCAGCGGCGCCTTCCGGATCTCCGGCCAGATGTTCGTGGCGCCCGAGGACTACGGCACCGACCGCTCGAAGCGCTTTGACATCGAGGTTCCGGTAACCGGAGACATGACGCCCGGCTCCATCGCCGCCGCCCGGGCGACGGCTGTCAGCCAACTTGCGGAGTTCGTCGCGCGGCAAGGGCTGCGGTAATCTGCCCCGCCTTGAACCTGAACCACAAATACCCTTTCGCACCTGCGGTGCTGTCGGGACATTTGTGGCGCAGGTTGACTCAGGTAGAAGGCGGGATGCTGTAATCAGCCGGGAAAGCGCCGTGGCGCGACAGCCGCCGCGCCACCGGTCTCAGGCCTTCGTGAACTCGATCTTCCGCTTGAGGAATTGCGTCGCATGGCGCGACACTTTCGCCGGATCGCCAGTGGTCAGGAAGCAGCTGTCCTGCCCGGTCCCGAGCATCGCCGGATGGCGCACAAGGTAGTCCGCCAGCGATTCCGCCACGAGATTGGCCTGGGAATACACCGCCACATCCTTGCCGAGCGCATCCTGGAAGATCTCTTCCATCAGCGGGTAATGGGTACAACCGAGGATCGCAGCCTCTGGTTTGGGCATCTTGCGTTTCAGCGCATCCACATGGGACCGCACCAGGGCTTCGGCCAGGATCATGTCACCTTCTTCGATGGCATCCACCAGACCGCCACAGGCCTGCGCCTCCACGTCGACACCGATGGCACGGAAGGCCAGTTCGCGCTGGAACGCGCGGCTGCTGACCGTGGCCGGGGTGGCGAACAGGGCCACATGCTTGACCGCCACCTCGCGCGGTGGCGAGTTGTCGCCCCACTGACGCTCCGTCAGCGCCTCGATCAGCGGCACGAAGACGCCCAGCACGCGTTTTTCCCGGGGAATCCAGCTCTCCTGCATGCGCCGCAGCGCCGCCGCGCTGGCCGTGTTGCAGGCCAGGACGACAAGATCACAGCCCTCGTCCCATAGCCGCTCTACCGCTGCGCAGGTCAGCCGGTAGATATCATCGGAATCGCGCACGCCGTAGGGCGCATGGGCGCTGTCCGCGAAATAGGCAAAAGGCACATCTGGCAGACGCTTGGACACCGCGTCCAGCACCGTGAGCCCGCCGAGCCCCGAATCGAAAACCCCCACTGCCATGGTCCGTCACTCCTGCAACGCGCCCTGCTCCGGCGCCTCAATAAAACCGTTTCGTCGGCGCATCCGCGCTTCTGTGCTTCTCCTCGAACTCGAATCCGTAGGCATAGGATTTGAGCGGGATCGGAGACAACTCATAGGTGGCTTTCCTGAGGAAATCCATAAGCGCACGCGGGTCACCCTGATGTTCGGCAATCCGCTCCGGCGCGATGGGCTGGCCGATCACCACGCGCACCGGCGTATCCACCCGTTTCCGGAACTCCTTGAGCAGCAGACCCATGCGCAGCGTCACGTGCAGATGACTCGCCAGTTGGAACAGCCGCGAGGTGTGGCCGTCGAAATAGATCGGCAGCACCTGCGCGCCGCTTTTGGCGATCATCTTGGCGGTGAAGCTGCGCCAGCCCGGGTCCATCGGCTGGGCGAAAGGCGTGGCGGCGGTCGCCACGGTGCCGCCCGGAAAGATGCCGATGCAGCCACCCTGCCCGAGGTAGTCCAGCGCCACCCTGCGCGTCTCCAGGTTCAGCTTCAGAGCCTCCTTGGAGCCGTCGAAATCCACCGGCAGGACCACGCGGTTCAGCTCCTCCGCCTTGCGGAACACGCTGTTCGCCAGAATGCGGAAATCGCCCCGGACGATGGACAGGATATGCCCCATCATCAGCCCGTCGAGGATGCCATAGGGGTGATTGGCGATGACCACCAGCGGACCGTCGCGCGGAATGTCGTCGAGCGTGCCGCCCAGCACCTCCAGCCCGAGGCCGTAGCGCTCCACCATGACCTGCCAGAAGTCGCGCCCCGCGGCGACCTCATCTTCGTAGCCTGCCGCCCGCCGAATCAGCCCGATGCGGCCGGTGGCGTTCTCCATGAGCCGGATCAGCGCCCGCCCGCCCCGCGTGCTGGCCGAGTAACTGTAGGAAATGTCACGGGCTATCCGCCCCCGGTCCGCCATGACCGCGCCTCCACCTGACGATACGCCCGACATAGCGCATCCCGCGACGCTGCAACATAAAGATTGCATCATTGTGATCCCCGTCACTTTGGCGAGTCGATTTGGAGGTGTACAACCATAAGTACGCATGGCGACGCAGCGGCACAGGCCGCGTCGCGCAGGACAGAAGGGGACATTCCATGCATATCCGAACCGCTCACCTCGCCGGGGTTGCGCTGGCACTGGCCGCGCCGGCCCAGGCCGACACCCAGATCAACGGCCTGCAACAGCTGATGCTGTTCCGCAGTTTCATCCAGGACGATGCCGGTTGCGAAGCCTCCGTCGTGAATGGCCGCGCGGTCATCACGGGACGCAACGCCCCCTCCGGCGCGGCCTCCTGCCCCGACGCCTTTGCCTGGACGCAGTTCGTCAACGCGATCTCGGACGAGTTCTGGACCTGGGGAATCGACCAGACCATCTGGCCGGCTGCGCCGCTGCCGCTCTGCACCGCCACGCTCACCACCAACTGCTGCAACCCCGACGCCCCGATCGAGCCCGGCAACCAGCCCGCAAACTGCCCGGTCTTCCGGGCCGATTACATCCCGATCAGCCCGCTGCCCGCGACGCCGAACGGCACGCCCTCGCGCGCGGTGGTCGGGCACAATGGCCTCAACGAGGATGACAGCGTCGACCCCGGCCGCCTGCTGCGCGATCTCGAACTCGAACTGGTGTTCCGCAACCGGGCCATGACGGACTATATCTACCGCCACGATCTCTATTCGCGAGAAGGGCTTGGCAGCCGGAACCGTGCGCAGAACGCGGCACTGAAAGACGGCAATGTCGGCGCGGCTCATGCCCTCGAAGTGCGCTTCCCGCTGGACGCGGTCATGGTCAAGGTGGACTTCATCCACCAGCAGATCATGCTCGACCGTGGGCTGATCCGGGAGTATGGCGGTCCGGTTCCCAACAATCCGGACTTCCCCTATCTCACCGTGTATCTCGATGGTGACGGCGGCGAGGATCAGGTGCCCGGCTTTTACTACGCCGTCGCCATGACCAACGCGTCGAAGGATCTGCCCAGCTGGCATTGGTACGCCATGGAACATGTCGCCAACCAGGGGCGCTGCGATTATCTCGGCTGCAACGACAGCTTTGGCCGCACCGCGAACGGCGCCGCCCAGCCCGGTGCCAACTTCGGCACCCATTACGTGCCGCCCGCGATCCAGTTCAACGACGACAAGACCGAAGGCAACGACCCGCTGTTCCTGACCGGCGGCGTGTACCTGCCTTCCGAAACCGGCGAGGCGATCACACCTGCCCTGACTGCACTGTTCGAGGCCACGGGTGTCGGGTCTGCCGCAGAGGATCCTGATCCGAAAGTGATTTCCGTCGATGACCCGGCCTGGAAGAATTACTATCTCAAGGGCACGCAGACCGGGTTCAACACGGTTGGCGGCGTGCCGACGGGCATGGGGGCCACGGTCACCGAAGGCGGCTTCGTCAACTCCGCCTCCTGCACGACTTGCCACAGCCAGGCCGCCGCAGACCTGAACGGCACCACCGCCAACGCCGGTGTCGGCGCGACATGGCGGCCCAACGTGCTCGGCTATGGCCAGGTCGCGATGGGCGCCCCCGACATGGACTGGTTCTACCAGATGGGCCTGGTGGACGGCGGACCCGGCGTGGTCGCGACACAGATCGACTTCGTCTGGGGCATCCTGAACGCGGCTTGCCAGAGCCCGGCGGGCTCGCACGGGGTATGCGACAGCTACCCGGCGGCGCCAACCCTGTCCTACGGCGAATAAATCAGACGGAATACCTGTTCTGTATCAATGAGATAAGGCCGGAATAGTGTTTCCGGCCTTATCTTTTGTGCATGGGTTTGCGCGGCGGTTACTCTGCCGCCTGACGCAACGGTGCGCCACCCGCCCTAAGCACAGCGATCAATTCTTCGCGCCGCTTCGCGGCTTTCGCCTCGTTGGCCTGTTTGACCGGCCCGAAGCCTCTGATCTGCAACGGCAACTCCGCCAGGGCCACGAGCGCGTCCATGGTCTCCGGCGCGGCCTTCGGTAACCACTCGGCCAGATCCGCCTCGTACTGCCGGATCAGCGCCCGCTCCATCCGGCGTTCCTCGGACCGACCAAACGGATCGAACGGCGTGCCGCGCAGCCCCTTGAGCATCGCGAGGAGCTTGAAGGCCCGCAACATGCCGGAACCATAGGTTTTCTTGACAGGTCTTCCGTCCGGCCCCTCCTTTGACAGGCTCGGCGGCGCGAGATGGAACGTCATCTCGAAATCGCCGTCGAAGACCTCCTTTGCCTTGGCATGGCTGTCGAGATGCAGACGCGCGACCTCGTATTCGTCCTTGTAGGCCAGCAGCTTGTGATAGCCTTTGGCAACAGCCTCCCGAAGGCGCGGGTCGGCGACGCCGTCCACGAACTTGCGATACCGCTTCGCCAGCCGCTTTCCCTGGTATTTCACGAGGTGATCCGCGCGGAATTTCACCTTATCTTCCAGAGACTTCGGAAGCGTTGTTACAGTCTTCTGGATCATGCGAGCGGCGTCGTCCGGGTGCAGCACCGCCCAACGACCGACCTCTAAGGCGCGCAGGTTGCGATCCACCGCCGCGCCGTTGAGGCGGATTGCATCCTGGATTGCCTCATGGCTGAGCGGCACGAGACCCTTCTGCCAGGCGGCGCCGAGGATCATCATGTTGGAGAAGATCGAGTCTCCCATCACGACCCGCGCCAGTTCCGAGGCATCGAACAGGCTCAGCCGATCCTGCAACCGCGCTTGAAGAGCGACCTGCAAACGGTCGGATGGCAAGGAAAATTCCGTGTTTCGGGTGAAGTCTCCGGTGATGATCTCATGGCTGTTGACCACCGCCCCTGTGCGGCCCGTGGTCATCAGGCCCAGCGTCTTCGCCCCGGCGGACACCACCATGTCGCCCCCGATCAGGCAGTCCGCCTCGCCGGTAGCCACACGTACCGCGCTGATATCGCCGGGCTTCTGAGCAATGCGCAGATGGATATGCACCGCGCCGCCCTTCTGTGCGAGGCCTGCCATCTCCATCATCGCCGCGCCCTTGCCGTCGATCTGCGCGGCCTGTGCCAGCACCGCGCCAATGGTCACGACACCCGTGCCACCGACCCCGGTGATGACGACGTTATGCGTACCCTTGATCAGCGGCAGCGTCGGGAGCGGCAGGTGCGGCAGGTCCAGCGCCGTTGTCTCCGCCTTCCTGAGAGAGGCTCCGGAGACGGTGAGGAACGACGGGCAAAACCCTTTCAGACAAGAGAAATCCTTGTTGCAGCTGGACTGGTCGATGGCCCGTTTCCGGCCCAGTTCCGTCTCGACCGGAACGATGGACACGCAGTTCGACTGCACCCCGCAATCGCCGCAGCCCTCGCAGACGTCGGTGTTGATGAACACCCGTTTGTCCGGGTCCGGGAACTTGCCCCGCTTGCGACGTCGCCGTTTCTCCGCTGCGCAGGTCTGGATGTAAAGCAGGACCGAAACGCCCTCATAGGTCGCAAGCTCCTTCTGCACCCGCTCCAGCTCCGCCCGCTCATGGATTTCGGCACCGGACGTGAACCCTTTCAGGTCGATTTCTTCTTTCTCATCATAGACAACCGCGAGTTTCTTCACGCCCATCGCCGTCACTTCGGCGGCGATCCTCTGCGGCGACAGACCGCCCTCGTTCGGCTGGCCGCCGGTCATGGCAACGGCGTCGTTGTACAGGATCTTGTAGGTGATCCGCGTGTCATTCAACAACGCCGCCCGGATCGCCTGCACCCCGGAATGGTTGTAGGTTCCGTCGCCAAGGTTTTGAAAAACATGAGGTCTCTTGGAGAACGGCGCCTCGCCGATCCAGTTCGCGCCTTCGCCGCCCATGTGGGTAAAGCCGATGGTCGAGCGGTCCATCCACTGCGCCATGTAGTGACAGCCGATACCGGCATAGGCACGGCTGCCCTCCGGCACCTTGGTGGAGGAGTTGTGCGGACAGCCGGAACAGA
Source organism: Tropicibacter sp. S64 (assembly GCF_049803835.1). Lineage (NCBI taxonomy): Bacteria > Pseudomonadati > Pseudomonadota > Alphaproteobacteria > Rhodobacterales > Roseobacteraceae > Tropicibacter > Tropicibacter sp. S64. The sequence continues at coordinate 55,791 of NZ_JBNAGK010000002.1, forward strand.
AGTAGGGAACCCGCGCGGCGATCTCCTCCGCATTGTCAGCTTTCGTCGCTTGGTCAATAGCTTGCAGACCGGCCTTCACGCGATCCGTACCGCGCCCTTCCTCGATCAGGATCTCGCCCAGCTTGCGTGCGATCCAGATCGGATCGAGCGCGCCGCGGGTCGGGAAGAGTTCCTCGCGGTGCAGCGCACCGGAGCCGCCCTTGTACCAACCATAAACCCGCCGTCCGCGCCGGTCATCGAAGATGGCTTCCTTGACCTGCACTTCGATCAGCTTGCGCTTTTCCTCGACGATGACGATCAGGTCCAGCCCCTCTGCCCAGTCGTGGAATCCGACCATATCCAGTGGGAAGGTTTGCCCGATTTTATAAGTGGTTATGCCGAGTTTCTCAGCCTCCGCCTCGTCAATCCCCAACAGGCTCAAGGCGTGGATCAGATCCAGCCAGTTCTTGCCCGCAGAGACGAAACCGATCTTCGCCCCGGGCTTGCCCCACATCCGCTTGTCCATGCCGTTTGCCCGCGAAAACGCTTCCGCGGCAAAGCGTTTGTGGTCGATCATGCGTGTCTCCTGCGCATGGGGCGTGTCGACCAGACGGATGTTCAGCCCGCCTTCGGGCATGGGGAAATCCGGCTCGACCAGCGACACCCGATCCGGGCGGCCATCGACAACCGCCGTGGCCTCAACCGTGTCCTTCATGGTCTTGAGGCCCACCCAGACCCCGGCGAAGCGCGACAGCGCCCAGGCGTAGATGCCGTAGTCGAGGATTTCCTGAACGCCAGCCGGGGAGACGACGGGCATGTAGGCGTCGACAAGCGCCCATTCGGACTGGTGCAGTACCGTGGAGGATTCGCCCGTGTGATCGTCCCCCATCGCCATGATGACGCCGCCGTGTTTCGACGTGCCGGCCATGTTGGCGTGCCGCATCACGTCGCCGGTGCGGTCGACTCCCGGACCCTTCCCGTACCACAGGCCGAAGACGCCGTCGAACTTGCCTTCGCCGCGCAACTCTGCCTGTTGCGAGCCCCAGAGAGCCGTCGCGGCGAGGTCTTCGTTCAAGCCTTCCTTGAAGAGAACATCGTTTTCGGTCAGCAGCTTCTGCGCCTTGGTCATCTGCAGATCGACCGCGCCCAGAGGAGAGCCGCGATAGCCCGTGACGTAGCCGGCCGTGTTCAGACCCGCCGCCCGGTCGCGGTCCTTCTGCATCAGCATCAGCCGCACCAGCGCTTGTGTGCCATTCAGAAGAACCGTGTCCTTTTCCAGATCGAACCGGTCGTTCAGTGAGATCTTCGCGGTGCCCATCGACGCCTCCCAACGCTGATTATGCATGCAACATAGGGCGATTTTAGGTCACAATTGCTGACCTTCACAAGGTAAATTTCAATAATTTGGAAGGTTACATTATCAATTCATAGCAACTATGCATTCATTTCAAATCGAAGCATTCTTTTCGAAAGATGGTGTCGTCATGGATTGGGACAAGCTCAGAATATTCCACGCGGTCGCGGATGCCGGCAGCCTCACCCATGCCGGCGACTCGCTGCATCTGTCGCAATCGGCTGTCTCGCGGCAGATCCGGGCGCTGGAGGAGTCGCTCAACACCACATTGTTCCACCGTCACGCACGCGGCCTGATTCTCACCGAACAGGGCGAATTGCTCTTCGATGCCACGCAGTCGATGGTCCGCCGGATCGACACCGCCACCGCGCGTATCCGCGACAGCGAGGAGGAAGTCTTCGGCGAACTCAAGGTCACCACGACCCACGGCTTCGGGGCGCTCTGGCTGGCGCCGCGGCTGGCCAAGCTTTACGAGAAGTACCCGGACCTGAACATCGACCTCATGCTCGAAGAGCGCGTGCTCGACCTGCCGATGCGCGAGGCCGACGTCGCCATCCGCATGAAGGAGCCAAGCCAGGCGGACCTGGTGCGCAAGCGGCTGATGTCGGTGAAGATGCGGCTCTACGCCTCGCCCGAGTACCTCGCCTCGCACGGCACGCCGGAGCGGATGTCGGACATGGCCAAACACCGGCTGATCTCGCAGAACGTCAAATCGGCGCAAGTGAGTGCGGGGATGCAGCTTGTCCAGGAACTGCTGTCCCATGACATCGAGGCGACTCTGACAGTGAACAATTATTTCGGCGTGCTGCAGGCGGTGCTGTCGAACCTCGGCATCGGGGTTTTACCCGACTACATCATCGAGGATTTCCCTCATGTCGTCCGGGTCCTGCCGGAAATCGAGTCGAGCGAGGTGCCGGTCTTCCTCGCCTACCCGGAGGAGCTGCGCACGTCGAAGCGCGTGGCGGCCTTCCGCGACTTCGTGCAGGAGGAAATCATCGCCCACCGTCGCTCCCGCAGGGCGATGGGAGCCGACTGATCTCTCTCCTTAAGGGTGTGATATGCACACAACGCATAGCGGCAATGCTGCGGATGCGACATGTTATGCCTTGATGGAATCATTCCTGATGCAATATCTGGCATATGGATGATGAAGCGCCCGATGGCGCAGCATCTTCATACCTCCCTGTTGGACTACGGCCGAGCTTTTTGCTCGGCCTTTTTTTTGCTTCGGCGGAATCGGGGGGTGTACTAGGGTCGCGCAGGGACATCGAAGGGGCATTTCATGACAGAAACCCGGAAATTGCAGTGCAAGTGTGGTGAAACACAATGGAAGGTTGAGTTCACCCCGCGCCCGACGCATTTGGCGTGTTACTGCTCGGACTGTCAGGCTTATGTCAATCACCTTGGCCAAGGGGACGGTTACCTCAACGCCGCGGGTGGTACGGAGCTCCTGCAAACGGTGCCCTCGGCGCTGCGTTTCATTCGAGGAGCCGAAAACCTGCGCCTGCTGCGGCTGACGTCCAAGGGGCTGTTCCGCTGGTACTCCGGATGCTGCAACACCCCTGTCGCGAATACGCTGAAATCCCCGGGGTTCCCCTTCGTCGGCCTTGTTCTGCCTTCCGGCGCGGAAGGGTTCGGCCCGCTGGAAGCGGAAGTGATGACCAAATCCGCCAAGGTTCCTGTCAAGGAGCATGGGTTCAACGCAACCGGCTTCGGCATCCTGCGGCGCGGCCTGATGGCAAAGCTCACCGGCCGAGGCCGCTCTCCCTTCTTCGACGACGCGGGCAAGCCAATCGTGGCGCCGATGATTGTCTCGGAAGGCCGCTAGGCCCGCTACGCCCGGTCGAACAGCTGTCCGCGCCCGGTGACCCGGTCCTGCAAGCCGGCCTGTCGCATCATGTGCCAGCCGAGCACCTGGTTGCTCGACAGCACCGGACGCCCGACCACCGCCTCCAGCGGCGCAATGACGTCGAGCGTGCGCAGGTTCGTGCAGGACAGGAACAACGCCTCGGCGCGGGTGTCCTCCATCAAGGCCTGCCCCGCCGCCATGAGCGATGCCGCGTCGATCCGGGCCACCCGCGTCTCCTCCGCCTCGTCGAAGCTGCCGAAGACCGGCGTTTCGATCCCCGCCTGAGCCAGAACGCGCCGCAGCCCGTCCGAGACTTCGGCCACGTAGGGTGAGAGCAGAGCCAGCCGCCGGATGCCCAAGGCCGCACAGGCGGCAACCAAGGCCGTGACCGGCTCCGTCACGCTCCGCGTGGTCACGCCGTCCCGAACCAGCTCGGCCACCCTGCCCGCGCCAATCACCGATGTACCGGAGGTGCAGCCGTATCCGACCACGTCGAACCCGATGGGGCGCGGCAGACGCCCCGCCGCATCGGGCAGCCGGGCTTCCATCTCCGACAGGCTCTCGGTGGTGACCTCCGCGCCGGACTGGATACGCGAGACATAGAGCGCAACGCCGGTTTCCGGCAGCAATCGCCGGAAATCGTGCTCCAAGGTCTCGTCCGATTGCAGCACCACCAGCCCAAGATTGGCCCTCTCCCCGAGGCACGGTCCGAGAGTGAAGGGAAAGACCCGGCTCATGTGAGAACCGGCAGGTCGGACGGTGCGGGCGGGGACAATTGCGTGCAGCCGTCCGCGGTGATGGCAAAGACATCCTCGTGCACCATGATCCCGCCGCCGGTCAGCGTGATCCCCGGCTCCAGCGTGATGACCATGCCCGGCTCCAGCACCGTGTGATCGCCCGGGATCAGCGACAGCCCTTCCGTCAGTTGCATCCCGAGTCCATGCCCCAGCCGCCCGGCTTCGCCACCGCCGACGATGGCGTGCATGGCATGGAACAGCTCCGCCGCCGTGGTGCCGGGTTTCGCGATCTGACGCGCGGCCTCGGTGGCGTCCAGCAGACGGCGCCACGCGTCCTGCGTCTCGGGCGCGGCCTGTCCGATGGCCCAGTTCCGGTCGAAATCGGAGAAATAGCCGTTCCGCACCAGCCCGGTGTCGAGCATCAGGATGTCACCCGGCGCAAGCGGCGCCTCCGAGGCAGGCGAGATCACGTCGTCGTAGCCCAAGGGACCGGCCCCTCCGGCAAGATACGGCACCCAGTCCGCCCCTTCGTCAAGGCAGAGCATCTGGAACCGGCGGAAGACCTCCGCCATCGGCACGCCAACGCGGGCGATCTCGGGTACTCGATCGAAGGCCCGCCCGGCAATGGCGCAGGCCTCGCGGATGCAGGCGATCTCCGCCTCCGACTTGATCGCCCGGAGCCCCGCCACCAGCCCGCCGTCCGAGACGATGGACAGTGTCCCAAGCTCCGCCTCCAGCCGGTCGAAATCCCGTAGCGGCATCCGCAGCACGCTCTCGCGCCCCATGGGCATGCCGATCAGCCCGGAGCCTGCCACTGCGCGCAGGCACTCGGCGAGAAGGCTCACACCGTCGTCCTCCGGATCGGGGGAGGTCCATGTGCGGATGTCGTCGATCCAGGTCTTGCGCATCAGCGCTGCCCCGATGGAGGGGATCACCGCCACCGGCTTGCCCGATGCCGGTATGACGAGGAACCAGGGCCGCGTCGGGCTTTCCCAGAACCGGGTCAGGAAACCGGAGAAATAGCGCATCTCCGCTTCGGTGGTCAGTAAGAGCGCCCCGAGGCCGCGCTCCGCCATGCCCGCCTGTGCCCGGGCCACGCGGGTCTCGAATTCCGCGACGTCGAAGATCATGCCGCCTCGCTCAGGATGGCCAGCACCCGCGAGTCCGGTGCCAGCCCGAGCAGTTGCGGATCGGCCAGCGCTGCCGCCAGTCCCGCTGCGCCGGAGGGGGTGCTTTCGAGGCCCGCCTCCGCCAGCAGCGGCAGGACCGCCGCCGCCTCGGCCTCCGAAATCAGCGCGAAATCGTCGGCGTCCCGGGCCAGCCCGCGCAGCGCGATCAGCGACGGCGCCTTGCAGTCGAGCCGCCCCATGGACGACACCGGGCCGACGGTCTCCACCGCTTCCCCGGCGCGGATGCTCTCAAACAGGCACGGAGCCGCCTCCGGCTCCACCACCACGATGCGCGGCCCGTCGCCCCAGCGGTCGCGGAACAGGGCCGCGCAGGCCCCCGCGAGTCCGCCCACACCGGCGTGCAGCAGGATGTGGGTCGGCGGCGCGTCCATCGCGTCCACGCATTCCGAGGCCAGGGCGAGATACCCCTCCATCAGCCGGTGCGGGGCGTCCACGTAGCCCTCCCAGGACGAATCGCTGAGCAGGGTCCAGCCCTGCGTCACCGCCGCGTCATGGGCGGCCTGCATGCTCGCTTCGTAATCGTGCCCGGAGCGAACCACCTCCGCGCCCTTGTCGCGAAGCCGGATCGCGAAGCCCTCGGGCACCGTCTCCGACAGGTAGATCACCGCCCGCGCCCCGAACACCTTCGCGCCCGCGGCCACCGACAGCCCGTGGTTGCCGGCGCTGGCGGTCACGAAACACGCGCCATCCAGCCTGCCGCCCGCCGCCTGCGCCGCATGGGCAATCACGTAAGCCGCGCCAAGCGCCTTGAAACTTCCCAGCCCCATGCGCGTGCGCTCGTCCTTGACCCTGACCTGCGCCACGCCGAACGCCTCCGCCAGTCCGGGCGCGTCGACCAGCGGCGTCTGCGCATGCGCCGGGCAGCGGTTGAGGAGCCCAAGCGGGGCGGACGCATCGGAACCCGGCAACGGAATATCCGGGATGCCGATGCCCTGCCCCCGGTGCGGATTGTCGATGATCTGCATGGCGTTCCTCTGTGTGGCCCCATGACAGCCCGATTTGTGCAGCACGGTCAAGAACGCCCAGGCTTTTCGCTGCCGAAACCCTTCCCCCTCCCCGTGCCTTGTCGTAAAGGGGGCGCGACGCCAATCCCGGGGGATCGACATGCAAGACCCAGCCATCACCGAAGACCTTATCGCTTCCCACGGCATCAAGCCGGACGAATACGCCGAAATCCTTCGGATCATGAACCGCGAGCCGACGTTCACCGAACTTGGCATCTTCTCGGCGATGTGGAACGAGCATTGCTCCTACAAGTCCTCCAAGATCCACCTCAAGACCCTGCCGACCACCGGTCCGCAGGTGATCTGCGGCCCCGGCGAGAATGCCGGTGTGGTGGATATCGGCGACGGTCAGGCGGTGGTCTTCAAGATGGAGAGCCACAACCACCCCTCCTACATCGAACCCTACCAGGGTGCGGCGACCGGCGTAGGCGGCATCCTGCGCGATGTCTTCACCATGGGCGCCCGGCCCATCGCGGCGATGAACGCGCTCAGCTTCGGCGAGAAGGATCACCCGAAGACGCGGCAACTGGTGCATGGCGTGGTCGAGGGTGTCGGCGGCTATGGCAACTGTTTCGGCGTGCCGACCGTTGGCGGCGAAGTGCGCTTCCATGCCGCCTATAACGGCAACTGCCTCGTGAACGCCTTCGCGGCGGGCCTCGCGGATGCGGACAAGATCTTCTATTCGGCGGCCTCCGGCGTCGGCCGTCCCGTGGTCTATCTCGGGGCGAAGACCGGCCGCGACGGGGTTGGCGGGGCGACCATGGCCTCGGCGGAATTCGACGAAACCATCGAGGAGAAGCGCCCGACGGTGCAGGTCGGCGACCCGTTCACGGAGAAGCGCCTGATGGAGGCCTGCCTCGAACTGATGCAGACCGGCGCGGTGATCTCCATTCAGGACATGGGCGCGGCGGGCCTGACCTGCTCGGCCGTGGAGATGGGCGACAAGGGCGGCCTCGGTATCCGGCTCGACCTCGAGAAGGTGCCGCAGCGCGAGGCGAACATGACCGCCTACGAGATGATGCTCTCCGAGTCGCAGGAACGCATGCTCATGGTTCTGGACCCGGCGAAAGAGGCCGAGGCGAAGGCGGTCTTCGACAAGTGGGACCTCGATTTCGCAGTTGTCGGCGAGACCATCGACGAGGACCGCTTCCTCATCATGCACAACGGGGACTGCAAGGCGGACATTCCGCTCTCGCGCCTCTCCTCCTCCGCACCCGAGTATGACCGCCCCTGGGAGCCGACGCCCGAGGCCGCGCCGCTCGGCGACGTGCCGCAGATCGACGCGATCGACGGGCTGAAGGCGCTCCTGGCCTCTCCCAATTACTGCTCGCGCGAATGGGTCTACGAGCAATACGACAGCCAGGTCATGGCCGACACCGTGCGCATCCCCGGCTTTGGCGCGGGTGTGATCCGGGTCGAGGGCACGGAGAAGAAGCTCGCCTTCACCTCCGACGTCACGCCGCGCTACGTCAAGGCGAACCCGGTCGAGGGTGGCAAGCAGGCCGTGGCGGAAGCCTATCGCAACCTGACCGCCGTGGGAGCGCTGCCGCTCGCCACCACCGACAACCTCAACTTCGGCAACCCCGAGAAGCCCGCGATCATGGGCCAGTTCGTCGGCGCGCTGCAGGGCATCGGCGCGGCCTGCTCCGCCTTGGATATGCCGATCGTCTCCGGCAACGTGTCGCTCTACAACGAGACCGACGGGCAAGGCATCCTGCCGACCCCGACCATCGGCGCCGTGGGCCTGATCGCGGCGGACGAGGACCCGATCCTCGGCTATGCCCGTGACGGCCATGTGGCTCTGCTGGTGGGTGAAACGAACGGCCACCTCGGTCAATCCGCGCTGCTGGCGGAGGTGTTCCACCGCGAGGACGGCGATGCGCCGCATGTGGACCTTGCCGCAGAGAAGGCCGCCGGGGAGTTCATCCGGGCGAACCGGGCGCTGATCCGCTCCTGCACGGACCTCTCCGACGGCGGCCTCGCGCTGGCGGCCTTCGAGATGGCGGAAGCGGCGGGCGTGGGTGTCCAGCTGGACAGCGGCGACACCGCGACGCTGTTCGGCGAGGATCAGGCACGCTACCTCATCGCCACGAGCTTCGACGCCGCCGAGGCGCTGATGACCGAAGCGGGCAAGGCGGGCGTGCCGATCAGCACGGTTGGCAAGTTCGGCGGCACGGCGGTGAAGATGGGCGGCAGCGAAGCACCGCTCGCAGAGCTCTCCGCGCTGTACCGCGAAACCTTCGGCAAGACCTTCGGCTGACACAGCCCGGCAGAGAATAACAGCGCCGCACCTCTCCGGGGTGCGGCGCTTTTCGTCTTGCCCTCGGACCGGTCAACCATTTGGCAAGACCTTTCGACTGTAATGCCCGCTGGCACCAACGCAGGCATCCATGGCGACCATCAGCGGCTCCAGCGGCAACGACACCCTGACGGGCACGTCAGGGAATGACTCGATCTATTCGGGCCAGGGGGCGGACTCTGTCGATGCCGGGGCGGGCGACGACTATGTCTTCGGCGACGACGGCGACACCGTTTCCGGCGGCAACGACACCATCGTCACCGGTGAGGGCAACGACACGGTTCAGGCCGATCTGGGCGATGACCGGGTTTTCGGCGGGTCCGGGGCCGACAGTCTGGGCGGCGGCGGCGGCAATGACTACGTCGACGGCGGTGACGGGTCGGACACGCTGTATGGCGACGATGGCCATGACACGGTCGTCGGCGGAGACGGCAACGATCTCATCTACGCTGGCGCCGGTGATGACGTCATCGCTGGCGGCGCGGGCAACGACACGATTTACGGTCATTCCGGTGCCGATCAATTCGTGATCGCCGCGAACAGCGGCATCGACACCATCGAAGATTACAACGCGGGCGATGGCGACATACTCGTGATCGACTACCCGGGCATTGCCAGCTACGCGGATCTGCAACCCTACCTGAGCGACGACGGCAACTGGGGCACCCTGATCTCCTTTCCCGACGGGTCGGTGACGCAGGTGAAATGGTTGAACTATGGCTCCCTGTCGGCGTCCAACTTCGCCTTCGACCCGGGTGCGGTCTGCCTGCAAAAGGGGACGCTGATCGCGACGGACCAGGGCCAGCGCCGGATCGAAAGCCTGCGCCCGGGCGACCGGATCGTCACCCATGACAACGGGCTGCAACCCCTGCTGCGGTTGACGCTCTCGCGCTATCGCTACCCGCCCGGCACCCACCGGATGAAGCCGATCCGGATGAAACCGGGCGCTCTGGGGCCGGGGTATCCGGCGCGGGAACTGCTGATCTCCCCGCAGCACCGGGTTGCCCTGCCGCCACAGGCGCCGGAGCGCATTCTCGCCGCGCACCGCCTGCTGGAGATGCCCGGGGTCAGCGAGCGCCCCACCTGCCGCCGCAACACCTATTTCCATCTGCTCCTGGCGCGGCACGAGCTGATCCGCGCCAACGGGCTCTGGGTGGAATCGATGCTGGTGACGCCCTACAGCCGCAGACGCCTGGGCCCCCTGCCCGCGCTGCGCCCGATGGCCCCGGTCCGACCGATCGGGGGCGGCGGACCGGCACGGATCATCGCGCCCTGAACCGGCGCAAGTCCGCGCGCGCAGCCCTTTCCAAGCGCGCCCGCCCGCCCCATATTCCCTTCATGCTGAAGTTTACCCCGATCCTGCTGGCGATCCTCTACGCCGTGGTCATGTACCACTTCTCCGCCTGGCGCACGGCGAAGGAGCTGGACGCGAAATCGACGGAACTCGCCGACGCGGAGCTGAAGAAACTGACCGACCGCATGGCCCGGGCGCTCGACCTGCCACGCATCCGGGTCAACATCTACGAGATCGAGCCTGTCAACGGGCTGGCCGCACCGGACGGGCGGATCTTCATCACGCGCGGGTTCTATGGCCGGTACCGGACCGGCGAGGTCACGGCTGAAGAAATGGCCAGCGTCATCGCCCATGAACTGGGTCACGTGGCACTGGGCCATGCGCGGCGGCGGATGATCGACTTTTCCGGGCAGAACGCGCTGCGGACCGCCATGGCGATGGTGTTCTCCCGGTTTCTGCCGGGGATCGGGGTCTATATCGCGAATGCCCTGACGACGCTGCTCGCCGCGCGTCTGTCGCGGGCGGACGAATACGAGGCGGATGAATATGCCGCTGCGCTGCTTGTCAAATCCGGAATCGGGGTCGAGCCTCAAAAATCGCTGTTCCGCAAGCTCGAAGCGCTGACCAATTCCCGCGGCGGGGCGGTGCCGGCCTGGCTGATGTCGCATCCGAAGACAGAGGAGCGGATCGCGGCGCTGGAGAGGCTGGAGGCGAAATGGTCGAAGGCTTGAGGAGAGTGCGAGAGGTTTCGCCGCGCTGACGCGCGGCGACCGACGCGCGCCGATTGCGTGCGGAACGCGCCTGCGGCGCGTGCGGGGGCTCTGCCCCCACGGCTCTTCGAGCCTCCCCCGCGGTATTTTCGGACCAAAGAAGTTGGGGCGTTCCGTCACTTATGCCGGGCAAAGCGTGAAAGCGGCCTCCGCGGCGTCCTGTCCGTTAACCTGCACGATGACGGCATGCGGCCCGGGATGGAGGCGGAAGGTGGTGGCGTCGCCTTTGAGGTGGTGCCGCTTGGTCAGGGTCAGCGGAACGCCAGCGGTCAGGTTGGCCGATGTCAGTTTGAAGACCTTCTCCGCCGTGCCGTTCGGTCGGTGGAAGCGCAGGCGGTAGTCGACCAGAACCGGCAGGGCGGTATCCGATTGCAAGCTCAGCGCGAAGCACAGATCGGTGCCGATACGGGGGTCGGGCGTGGTGATCTCAAGCAATGCCGTGACGGCTCCCGCCCTGTATCCCAGCAAGTCGAGCGCCGGGCGTTCGCCGCGTTTGACGGCGGTGCGCAGGGCGTGGCGGGTGATCCAGCCCAGTTCCTTCGCATCTTGCCGTCCATCGGCCTGCCAGGCCTTCAGCCGGTCGACCACCCTGTCCGGCATGACCTTCGACAGATCGTTCATGTGGTTGGCCACGGAGCGGGTCACGTAGCGGGTTTGATCGCCATGCAGCGCGTCGAGGAAGCGCAGGGGAATGGCGGGATCGAGCGTGATGTTCTTCGCCCAGGGCAGCCTTGGCCGGGTGCCTTCGCTGACCAGCCTGCGCACGTGGTAGTTGTCATCCTCACACCAGAGGTCCAGCCGTTTGAGCGTCTCCTCCGGCCAGGCATTGAGGAACGGGCGGATGTAGTACTCCATGGAAAAGCGCCGGGTGGCCGCGTGCAGGAAGTCCAGCGCCCGCTCCGGGTGCTCCATCCCGTGCCGCACCGCCAGAACGCCATGCACCGCGTGGATGAAGCGGCCGAAGTCGTCGTCGTGACGGGCCGGATCGAGTTCGGCGGGCAGCGCGGCCTCAAGGGCCTCCGCCATCGCTGGAAAGTCCCCGGGCAGCTGCGGCTCGAGGCAATCGGCGATCCACTCCAGCCGCTCCAGCAGGCCGCGCCCGGCCAGACCGGGCACGCAGGTCTCCAGGAAACGCCCCTCGTCGAAGCCCGGCAAGACGGCGAACTCCTGCGCGAGGTCCCCAACGCTGCCCGCGTTGAACAGCTGGTCGGCGAGGGAGAACCCCGCGCCGCCGCCCTTGCCGTCCGGACCCCGCGCCACGCCTCAGATCGTCGCCAGAGTCGCGCCGCCGTCGATCAGGATGTTCTGCCCGACGATGAAGCCCGCATGCTGCGAACACAAATAGGCACACATCTGGCCGAACTCCTCCGGCGTGCCGTAGCGCCGCGCCGGGATGGTGGCCTCGCGCTGCTTTCTCGCCTCCTCCAGCGACACGCCCTGCTGCTGCGCCACGCCGGTGTCGAGCGACACCGCGCGATCCGTTGCGTGGATGCCCGGCAGGATGTTGTTCACGATCACGCCATGGGGCGCGACCTGTCGCGCGGTGCCCGCGACATAGCCGGTGAGGCCGGTGCGGGCGGCGTTGGACAGGCCCAGAACCGCGATCGGCGCCTTGACCGATTGCGAGGTGATGTTGACCACCCTGCCCCAGCCCTTGTCGATCATCTTCGGCATCAGCGCCGTCATCAGCGCGATGGGCGTCAGCATGTTGCCATCCAGCGCCTTGATGAAATCGTCGCGTGTCCAGTCCGACCACATGCCAGGGGGCGGCCCGCCCGCGTTGGTGACGAGGATGTCGACGTCACCCGCCGCCGCCAGCACCTGTGCCCGGCCCTCTTCGGAGACGATGTCCGCCGCCACAGTCGTGACCTTCACCTGGTGACGGTCCCGGATCGCCTGCGCCGTCTGCTCCAGCGCCTCCGCGCCCCGTGCATTCATCACGAGGTCCACCCCGGCCTCCGCCAGAGCCTCCGCGCAGCCGCGCCCGAGGCCCTTGGACGACGCACACACCAGCGCCCGTTTGCCGCGAATTCCCAGATCCATTTGTCTCTCCCTGATTTATTCCCCCGGCCCCTGCGCCGGACACCGGCAACGAACCCTAGCACGGGGAGCCGGTAAATGGACGAATACGGGGCCATATGATGACACATTCCCCCTGTACACAATGGGGCGTTGCCTTGAAAATCCGGGCAGCGGCCCCGTGGTGAGAGCATGAGCGATACCGTCTTCCGTCCGAGCCAGACGTTGACCGTCCTGCGGGGCGAGCATCTGCGCGTGGCGAATGGCGCGAACCTTGGCGATCCCCTCGGCTTTGCCGATGAACTCGTACTCGAAGACATCTACCGGCTGTCACCGATCGCGCACCCGATGCCGCTGGCGCTGTCGCGGGCTGCCCGCTCGCCCTTCACCATTGCCGGGACGAGCGAGACCGGAACCCCCGGCGCGGCGCTGCACCTCGATTGCCTGCTGACCTTCATGTGCGGCACGGGCGAGACGACGGAAGTTCTCGTGCTCGTGGAGACCGATCCGGATGGCAATGTCGCGCAGGTCTTTGCCCACCCGCTCGGGACCATGGATGCCAAGGCCGATTACGTCCTCGTGACCATCGACCGGGACAGTGCGCTGCAGCGCTTTGCACAGATCGCCTGTGTCTCCTTCACGCGGGGCACCGCCATCACCCTGGCCACCGGCGCACAGAAGCCGGTGGAGCAGCTTGTCGCCGGGGACCGGGTGCTGACCCGCGACGCCGGCGTGCAGGAGGTCCGCTGGATCGGGCATCAGACGGTCCGGGCCACCGGCGCCCTCGCCCCGGTCTGCATTCGGGCCGGCACGCTGAACAATGCCCGCGACCTGATCGTCTCGCCGGATTTCCGCCTGTTCATCTACCAGCGCCGCGATGCGCTGGGCGCGGGGCGTCCGGAACTTCTGGTCCGGGCGAAACACCTGGTCAACGGCACCACGATCACCCGTGCGACTGGCGGGTTCGTGGATTACTACCAGATGCTCTTCGACGATCATCAGATCATCTATGCCGAGGGCATCGCCGCCGAGAGCATGCTGATGAGCGAAAGCACCTCCGCCGTCCTGCCGCAGGAGGTCCAAGACGAGTTGAGCAGGCTCATTCCCGGCCACCGCCGCACCGACATCTCTGATCTGGAAATCGGCGAACACCTGCTCTCGCGGCCCGATGCCGCCGATGTGCTGCGGAAATCGTCTCAGGGATAAGCAGCTCAGTGGCTCCGCAGCGCCGCAATCAACTCCGCCTTGTCCATCGACGAGCGCCCGTCGATCCCGATCTCCTGCGCCCGCTCGTAAAGGTCGTCCTTCGTCCACTCCTCGTACGGGGCCGCCTTGCCGCCCTTCTGTGACGGGTGCATGTCCTCGTTCGCCTGCGCGTTGCTGATCCGCGCGGCCTTTTCCTTCGACATACCCTTGTCGCGCAGGGCTTCGTAGGTGTCTTCATCCTTGATGGACGGGTTCGGCATGGGTCTGCTCCTTTTCCGGTCACTGGACCAACCCCGCTCCGCCCCATGCGGTTCCCCGCCTTGCACCCCGCGCACCCCGAAGCTAAACCGCAGCCAAAGCCCCGTTCCCGTCGTTACCAGGAGACTGTCTTGGCCCTCACCCGCCGCACCTTCCTCGGCACCGTTGCCGCCTTCACCCTTGCCCCGGCGCTGGCGAAAGCCGCCTACAAGCCGGAGAATGCCGCATGGCGCAGCTACAGGCTGACCACCCGTGTGACCCTGCCCCGCGATGGCCAGCCCGCGCAGGCTTGGGTGCCGATCCCGGTGCATGAAGATGCGGACTGGATCGTTCCGGGCGACAGCGAGGCCTCCGGCAATGCCGCGAGCATCGAGATCCTGCGCAACGCCGAAGACGGCTATGCCATGGTGCATGCCACCTGGGCAGCATCGGACGACCCTGCGGAGCTGACCGTGGTGTCCACCGTCCGCACCCGCGATCGCAACCCGGCACAGGCCGCCCCCGCGACCCTCTCCGACGCGGAAATCGCGCAGTTCACCGCCGCCACGCGCCTGCTGCCGACCGATGGCATCGTACTGGCGACCGCCGAGGACATCACTGCCGGGGCGACCTCCGAACGCGAGAAGGCCATCCGGATTTACGACTGGGTCGTCGAGCAGACCGAGCGCAACCCGGAAACGCGGGGCTGCGGCCTGGGCGATATCGCCTCCATGCTGCACATGGGTGACCTGACCGGCAAATGCGCCGACCTGAACGCGCTTTACGTCGGCCTCGCCCGTGCCTCCGGCCTGCCCGCGCGTGACCTTTACGGGCTGCGCGTCGCGCCCTCGGCCTTTGGCTACTCCAGCCTCGGGGCTGGCTCCGCCACCGTGACCAAGGCCCAGCATTGCCGCGCCGAAGTCTTCCTTCCGGACAGCGGCTGGACCCCGGTGGACCCGGCGGACGTGCGCAAGGTGATCCTGCAGGAAGCGCCCGACACCGGTCTCATGGACCCGCGTGTTCAGGACGCTCGCGAGGGGCTCTTCGGCCATGCGGAAGGCAACTGGGTCGCCTTTGGCACCGCCCATGACGTGGTGCTGCCCGGCGCGGCGGACAGCGAGCCGGTGCCCTTCCTGATGTACCCGCAGGCGGAAATCGGCGGCGTGCGCCGGGACGAGCTGGACCCGGACAGCTTCGTCTACGAGATCACGGTCGAAGAGACCGCGTGATCGGGCTGGAGCGCGACCGGCACGGTCACCTGTGACAGTGCGTCCAGGTATCGCGGCAGGTCGCGCACCAGCGAGGCGCCAAAACGCGGGTTGATCTCGTAGAGCACGGGTCGGCCAGCCACCTGCGCGAAGTCGATGCAGATGGTGCCGTTGCGCAGGCCAAGCGCCGCCGCGATCTCCATCCAGAGCGCCAGGTGCGGCACCTCTGGCACCAGCGTGCTGCGCACCGGCTTGTTGTCCCGCCCCTTGACCAGCCCGGCGGAGCCCATGTCATGGCGCACCGAGGCGGCGTGGATCAATTGTCCGCCGTGAAGCGTCAGATGCGCCGCCCATTCCACACCCGTAGACACGATCTCCTGCAGGAAGGTCGTGTCCGGGTCGATCGCCCCGGCCTCGGACGGACCGCTCAGGACGGCGATCCCCGAGCCCCATTCCCCGCGCCGCGCCTTGCGCATCAGCGGCCATGCCGAACCCGCCCCCGGCGGAGCCGAGTACATCCGCGGCACCAGCGCGCAGAAGCCCGCGTCGATCAGCCAGCGGTTCAGGACCAACTTGTCCCGGCACAGGTCCCGCGGCCACGCCTCCGGAACGAGGGCGCCGCGCCCGTCCATTCCGGCATTGCGCAGAACGTCCTGGTCCACGAAGGTCATCGGCACGAGGATGTCCCACGCCGATAAGTCGGCCCGGGAAAGCTCCGCCATGGCCGCGCGGTACCGGGTTTCCAGCAACACCGCGTCGATCCCGGGCCACCAGCTGGGCTTGAAACCGAATAAGACCCTTACATCCTGCATGACCCGTAGACACCCGCTGCCTGATCGCCACAGCCGATATACACTTGGGATGGCTAACACGAGATTACCGGCCGCCGGATGTCAGCCCGCGAACACCGAGGCCGTCAGGCAATGCAGCCCGCCGCCAAGACCCGCCGTTCCGCAGGGGATCGGCACGCAGGAGAAGCCGCGTTCTTCCAGCCGCGCCATGCGCCGCGCCGTCTGTCCGTCGCCGAAATCGGGCATCAGCAGCACGTCGCCCAACTGAACCCAGTTCAGCGGGCTGTCGAACCCGGACGGGCCCGCCGCCGCGTCCAGCTCCAGCACCTCCAATCCGCGCCCCTGCAACGCCTCCACGATGCGCTGTGACACCTCCGCTGCCTGCGCGGTGTCGCGCCGGCGGCAGAGGGCGGCAAGCGATGGCGACAGGAACCGCAGTGTGCAATCCGCGTGGCGGCTCAGGTCGTCGTCGAAACCGGGCAGGATCAGCCAGTCGCGGATGCCGAGCAGCCGCGCCGTTTCCGCCAGTCCATCCGGACTGTCGAGGCCGTTCTCCCGCAGCATGGCATCGGTGGAAACGGCCAGCCCCTCCGGCCCGGCCACGACATTGCCGCCCGCGACGAACACCGGCGTCACCTGCTCCGCCTTTGGAAACACCGTACCGAACAGCCCCGCGTCGAACACCCTCCCGCTGTTGAAGCGGGCAGGACGGATATGGCGCAGGCCATCCTGCGACCGCACCGCCAAAGGCGCGTGATCCCGAAGCCACGGCGTGTCGAACGCGCCGGTCACGATGCCGAAGTGCCCGGGGGCCTCCTGCCGGGCCACGAACGCCTGCGCGGCCACAGGATCGCGGCAGATCAGGATCACCCCGACATGCCGCGCCGCCTCCCGCGCCAGCGTCTCCAGCGTCTCGCGGATGGTGAAATCCGAGAACGGCACGCAGAGCGCATCCGGCAGGGCGTAGTCGGGTACGATCACCCCCTCCGGCGCGGGCCGCGGCCGCAGATTCACCGCTTACTTGCTCCCGAGGCCGCCACCCTTGCCCGGCACCCGGATGCCGGGATAGCGAATGCCCGGATAGCGGATGCCCGGCGGTTGCGGGCCCTTGTCGGTTAGCGCCGGAATGCGGATGCTCTCGATCCGCTTGCCGACCCGTTCGCCGCTGAAGGTCACGCGAGCCCCCATGCGACCGGCCGCCTTGTCCTGTGCCACGGCGGGCAAGGCGGTCAACGGGACCGAGACGAACAGGCCAAGCGCCCGTGCAAGGTTCGCGGCAATGCGCGGTTTCGTCGTCATTGAAAAACTCCTTCGTACCGTCATGCAAAAATGCCCATGGGCCCCTGATGTATACAGCCATTTGCCAAGAAATGATACATGTGGAGAGTGTCAGCGCCCGCTATCCCTCATCGTACCCCCTCCAGAAAGCCTCGCGTTCGCGCAAGCTCATGCCCCGCGTGTCCGAGACCTCCCCCCTTCGCTGCGTTCTTCCCTCCCCGCCGCCCGGCCTGCCGCCCGTCACCAGCGCCGGGTGCCTTGTTGATCAACCCACATTGCCCATCCCCCCATTCCACGCTAAAGCGCGGCCATGCTTGACAACCGCCCCGCCCTTCCCGCCGAAATCGCCCGCCGCCGGACCTTTGCGATCATCTCGCACCCGGACGCCGGCAAGACCACGCTGACGGAAAAATTCCTCCTCTACGGGGGCGCCATCCAGATGGCCGGACAGGTGCGCGCCAAGGGCGAGGCGCGGCGCACGCGGTCGGACTTCATGCAGATGGAGAAGGACCGGGGCATTTCCGTCTCCGCCTCCGCCATGTCCTTCGACTTCAAGACCGGCGACAGGAATTACCGCTTCAACCTCGTCGACACCCCAGGTCACTCGGACTTTTCCGAAGACACCTACCGCACCCTGACGGCCGTGGATGCGGCGGTCATGGTGATCGACGGCGCCAAGGGCGTGGAAAGCCAGACGCAGAAGCTCTTCGAGGTCTGCCGCCTGCGCGATCTGCCGATCCTGACCTTCTGCAACAAGATGGACCGCGAGGCGCGGGACACCTTCGAGATCATCGATGAGATCCAGGAAAACCTCGCCATCGACGTGACGCCCGCAAGCTGGCCCATCGGCATGGGCCGCGATTTCATGGGTTGTTACGACATGCTCAACAACCGTCTGGAACTGATGGACCGCGCCGACCGCAACGTGGTTGCCGAGTCGATCAAACTAGACGGTCTGGACGATCCCCGCCTTGCGGACCACATCCCCGCCGCGCTGCTGGACAAGCTGCGCGAGGAGGTCGAGATGGCCCGCGAGCTGCTGCCGGAATTGAACCCGCAGTCCGTCCTCGAAGGGCATATGACGCCGATCTGGTTCGGCTCCGCGATCAACTCCTTCGGCGTGCAGGAGTTGATGAAGGGCATCGGCACCTATGGCCCCGAGCCGCAAGTACAGAAGGCCGAGCCGCGCGAGATCGCGCCGGAGGAAACCAAGGTCGCCGGGTTCGTCTTCAAGGTGCAGGCGAACATGGACCCCAAGCACCGCGACCGCGTCGCCTTCGTGCGCCTTGCATCCGGCCATTTCGAGCGCGGCATGAAGCTGACGCATGTGCGCACGAAGAAGCCCATGGCAATCTCCAACCCCGTGCTCTTCCTCGCCGCTGACCGCGAGCTTGCGGAGGAGGCCTGGGCTGGCGACATCATCGGCATTCCGAACCATGGCCAGCTGCGCATCGGCGACACGCTGACCGAAGGCGAGGCGATCCGCGTGACGGGCATTCCCTCTTTCGCGCCGGAACTGCTCCAGACCGTGCGCGCGGGCGACCCGATGAAGGCCAAGCACCTAGAGAAGGCGCTGATGCAATTCGCCGAGGAAGGCGCGGCCAAGGTCTTCAAGCCGATGATCGGCTCCGGCTTCATCGTTGGCGTCGTGGGGGCGCTGCAGTTCGAGGTTCTGGGCAGCCGCATCGAGCTGGAATACGGCCTGCCCGTCCGCTTCGAAGGCTCGCAGTTCACCTCCGCCCGCTGGGTCACGGGGCCGAAACTGGCGGTGGAAAAGTTCGTCAATGCCAACAAGCAGCACATCAGCTATGACCACGACGGCGACGTCGTCTACCTGACGCGTCTGCAATGGGACATCGACCGGGTTGTCCGCGACTACCCGGACATCACGCTGTCAGCCACGAAAGAGATGATGCAGTAACCGAAGACCTCGTGTCTTCGGCTGCCGTGGCGAAGTCGCAGTTTTGCAAGGCAAAACTGCCGACGCCTACACCATTGCCATGGCGGCTGGCCGTGTCCGCTCTCGAAATAGCCCCCGTCCACTCACTCGCAGATAACCTCTGCGGGAGAAGCATGTTAACGAATCCCTTAAAGTTGTGTAGTGTTGGCGCAGAGACATTTTTAAGAGGACAATTCATGATCATCAGAACTTTTGCGGCCCGTGCGGCGCTCGGCTGTGCCGCCCTGCTCGCCAGTCCGGCCATTGCCGCCACGATAACCGCTTTCGATGCCTCCGGGAACCCGCTGGCCGGGATCGTTGGCAGTGTCGACATCACCGAGTCCCTCTTCGGCACCGTCGGGACTTATAACGTCACCAACAACATCACCGGCGCTGGCCGCGCGGACCTGCACGGCTTCGGCGTATCGAACGTGAATACGACACCTTGGGTCGGAACGGTCGGCGACACTTTCGGCTGCGCCAACGCCGTCGGAAATCCCGACTATTCCAACATCTGCTACGATGCGGTCGTGGTCGACGCGTCGAACTGGGCGACCGCGTTTCCCGAAGTCTTTTCCGGCCTCACCCTGTCGTTCCAGGACGTCTTCGGCGACTTTGCCAGCGTCGTGGGGACGGACAACGTGTTCAACTACTACTACCACTCGGACGGAAGCCTCGGCGCGGGCGGGTCGATCGACAACTTCTTCGGCTTCGAGGGTTTTGCCGTCGCGTCGAGCATCATCGGTGCCTTCGAGTACGGTGGCGGTAACTTCGGTTACTTCACCGCAGGCGTCGCAGGCCCGGGCGGCCCGGAAGTGCCGCTGCCCGCCGCAGGCTGGATGCTGCTTGCCGGTCTCGGTGGCCTCGCCGCCATGCGCCGCCGTCGCAAGGGATGACCGCAGCAGTCGGAGACAGCAAACGGTCGCCTGAACACAGGCGACCGTTCTCTCTTGGGCGTCCGCGATAGTATCCGGGGCAAGCGCCCCGGACCACGCTTGCGTCAGTTCAACAGCGGCGTGATGCGGCGCACCGCGGCGCGGCGGTTGACCCGTTCGGCTTCCGGCGTTTCGACCAGCAAGTCGCTTTCGCCATAGCCTTGCAGCACCATGTTCTCCGGCGGCACCTGGAAGTATTCGGTCAGCGCCAGCGCCACGCTTTCTGCCCGGCGGTCGGACAGGGCGAGGTTGTAGGAGTACTGGCCCACCGCGTCGGTGTGGCCCTCGATCAGGAACACCTCACCCGGGTTGCGCTCGATCATGTCGCGCATGGCGTTGCCGAGTGCAGCAAGTTCCTCGGCCTCCTCGGCGCGGATCGCGGCAGAGTTGGTCTGGAAGTTGATCGTGTCCACGCTGATCTCCGGCACCAGACGGCGCACGGCGTCGATGTTGCGCACCTGCGCCAGCGAGAAGCGACGGTTGACCGTCTCCGGCTCCTTCGCGGCCAGCGCGGCGGCCAGTTCGTCCGCCTGCACGTCGCGGAAGTTCACCGTGGTGCGGTCCGTGGTCTGCGGCAACTGGTTGACCACCACCTGCTCAGTCTCCTGCGTATCGTCGAAGAGCACGACTTCCGTGCCGTCGGTGAGGGTCCGCGTGCGGCGCAGCACCCGGCCGTCGGCGGCGCGGATCGTCTCGACGCTGGTGCCGTCCTCGTAGGTCACGACGTTGCGGGTGGAGCCATCGTCATAGCGATAGGTCTGCACATCCGCGCCCGGACGGCGCAGCAGCGCGTCATCATTCCGCAGCACGCGCAACTGGCCATTGTCCTCGATCACCACGCGGTCGCCGCTGTTGGACACAACCTTCTCGTTGTCGCCCAGGATGTCGGCCAGCGCCACGGCACCAAGGCCCAGCAGCGCCGCCCCGGCGAGCGTCTTCGCGGTGTCGTTGTCGTCGCGGTCTTCCGCCTTGGCATCGCCGGTCACAGGGATGCGGGTCGTCCCGTCGCGGTTCGTGGCATTCAGCACGTTGGTGACGAAATCCTCGGTCGAGCGGCGCACGTCCTCCTCGGAGACGGTCTCCTCGGTCATTTGCGGCTCGTTGCCACCCTCGGTCCCAGCTGCGGCAGCAGCGGCTGCGGCGGGGCGACCGTTGTTGTCGGCCACGGCATCCGCCTGCTCCTGCGCGGTCAACTCGCGAATCCGGTTCTCGATGTCCTCGGCGTTGGTGGTCTGCACCGGCTCGCCTTCCGGGGCAGGCGGCGTCGCTTCGGCTGCGGCGGCGTCCTGCTCCTTCTTCTTGAGCGCATCGGCGATGTCCTCGGCGGAGGCCGCAGGCGCACCACGTTCCGGGTTGGCTGCCGTCTCGGTTTGCTGCGGTGCAGGCTCGGCGGGTGCCTCGGCAACCGGCGCTTGCGGAGCAGCTTCCGCGGCGGGCGTTTCGGCGGCCTGCGGGGCCTCTGCAGGCGCGGGGTCTGCCGGGGCCTCTGCGGCCTGCGGAGCCTCGGTCGGAGCCGGTTCCGCCGGGGCCTCCGCAGCCTGCGGCGCATCAGCCGGTTCCGCCGGGGCCTCAGCCGCGTTCTGCTGCTCACCCTGGGGCTCTGCCGCCGGGTCCTGCCCGCCGCCCATTGCCGCCAGACGGGCGCTCACGTCGTCACAGCTCAGCTTCCCGGGCAGCTTGCCCTTGGCCTCGCAAAGTTTCATCAACTCCTCGAGCTGCGCCTCGTCCATCTGCTCGATGGACTTGAGCGCCCCCATAAGATCCGAGCGGTCCGCATTCTGTGCGACAACCGGCGTTGCGCCGGCGAGCGCGACCGAAACCGCCGATACGGTGGCAAGCAGGGTCTTTTTCATATCGTGTCCTTTCCTCCATCCCCGTCGGATAACCTCCGAGGGGGGCTTTGGAGACAGGAACGCCGCGACACGCCTGCGGGTTTCACGATGCCGGGATATCCCGGCGATATTTTGCCTAAAGCAGCTGCATCAGCCGCTGTTTCTCCCCCATGTCGTCGGGGCGGGAGATGGCTTCCGCGAGGTCCTCCAGCGAGGCAATCGAATGCCCCGCGCGGAAGCTGTCCACATGCGGCAGCATCGCGCGGATGCCCGTCGCCTTCGGCGCGAATCCATCCCAGCGCAAGAGGGGGTTGAGCCAGATCAGACGGCGCGAGGACAGGTGCAGCCGCTCCATCTCCTTTTCCAGCGCCCCCGCGTCATCGCGGTCCAGACCATCGGTGATGAGCAACACCACCGCGCCCTGCCCCATGACCCGGCGGCTCCATTTGTGATTGAACTGATGCAGGCACTGGCCGATGCGCGTGCCGCCCTCCCAGTCATGCGCCTCCGCGCCAGCCGCTTTGAGTGCCGCATCCACGTCGCGTGTTGCCAGATGGCGGGTGATGTTGGTCAGCTGCGTGCCGAAGGTGAAGGCATGCACCTTCGCCCAGCCCGCCCCCTTCTCGTTCGCCACCGCATGCAGGAAGTGCAGCACCATGCGGCTGTACTGGCTCATGGAGCCGGAAATGTCGCAGAGCACCACGAGGTTGGGCCATCTTGGCCGGGGTTTGGCCCGCTGGATCGTCCGCATCTCGCCGCCCCTGCGCATCGCCTCGCGCAACGTGCGGCGGTAGTCCAGCCGCTCGCCCTGAGGCGCGGCCATGGAGCGGCGCGACTTGATCGGCTTCACGGGGAGTTTCAGCCGCGCCAGCATCCGCTTCGCCTGCATGATTTCCTCGGTCGACATCTGCTCGAAATCGAGCGTCCGCAGCTTCTCCTCCGCCGACATGGTCATGGAGGCGTCGATCTCGATCTGCTCGCCGTCCTCGTTCTCCTCCGGCTGCGGCAGCTCGGGCATCTGATCCCCCAAGAGCGCCTGCGCCGCGCGCTTCTCCGCCGCCGCCGCGATCTTCTCTTCCTGGACGCCCCTTACGGCCGGGAGCATGAGGCTCATCATGTGTTCGAGATACCGCGGATCGCGCCAATACAGGCGGAAGATCTGGGCAAAGACCACCCGGTGCTCCGGACGGTTCACGAAACAGGCATGCAGCGTCCAGTAGAAGTCCATCCGGTCGGTGAACCCCGCCGCCTCCACTGCCCGAACGGCGTCGATGACCCGTCCGGGACCAACGGGCAACCCCGCCCGCCGGAGTGCCCGCGCGAAATGAATGATGTTCTGCGCAAGCCGGGGATTTTCGGGGATTTCAAGCGGGATGTATTCAGCCATGGCGGGACTATCCGCCGAAGTCCGGGGCAAGACAATGCGACGTTTGCATGATAGCCTCGGCGCATGCTCCCTTTCTGACCGAACCGATCCGATACCGCATGAATCTCTTCACCGACAGCAAGACCCCGGCCATCCTGACGATCTTCCTCGCTGTCGTCGGTTTCTACATCTCCACCGTGGTCAAGGAAATCCGTGCGCTGCCGGTGCTGACCTATGCCTTCGAGACGACAGACGCGGGCGCAACCCTCACGCTCAAGAACGTGTCCCTCGCCAGCCTCGTGCCGGATACCCGCTTCGAGATCGCCTGTGTTGATCAACGGGCCGAATGCCTTGCCGATCTTGGCGGCAGTTTCCATCAACTCGGCCGTGTCGCCCCGGTATCCCCCGCGAACACGCTGGGAAGTTCCGATGCCTCCGGGGCGGTGCTGCGGGCTACGCTCGTGCCCGGCGCCATCGTCACGCTCACGGTCAAGGCCGCCGGCAACATGCCACTGGAGTTCTTCTACACGGCGGCAAAGGATGACCCGCAGGCGGTGCTGCTGCTCGACGCCCACAGTCCCACCGCCCTCTTCGTCGACAACTACTTCGACATCATGGTCATGGCCTTTGTCCTCGCGCTGATCGGGCTGGCAAGCGTTATCCTCTATCCGCTGCTGCCGCGGAAATCCTCCGCCGCGAGCACCGAGGCTGCGGAGTGACAGCACGCGGCGGCAAAGCCTGCCTCTGATCAGGCCGCGTCCAGCGACTTCTTCACCTCGTCGAGGATGCGTTTCGCCTCGCCACCCTGGATCTTCTGGATGTCGTCCTGGTATTTCAGGATCGCGCCCAGCGTGTCCGAGATGACCTCCGGACTCAGGTCCACGACATCCAGCGCCAGCAGGCACTTCGCCCAGTCGATGGTCTCCGCCACGCCGGGTTTCTTGAAAATGTCCTCGGTGCGCAGGCTTTGCACGAAAGCGACGATCTCGCGGCTGAGGGTCTCCGCCACCTCCGGCGCACGGGCGTTGAGGATTTCGACCTCGCGATCGAACTGCGGGTAGTCGACCCAGTGATAGAGGCAGCGCCGTTTCAGGGCGTCATGCACTTCGCGGGTGCGGTTGGACGTCAGGATGACGATGGGCGGCTCCGGCGCGACAATGGTGCCGATCTCCGGGATCGTGACCTGGAAATCCGACAGGGCCTCCAGCAGGAATGCCTCGAACGGCTCGTCCGTGCGGTCCAGTTCGTCGATCAGCAGGATCGGCGCGCCGTTCGCATCGGGGCGCATGGCCTGCAAAAGCGGCCGCTCGATCAGGTAATCCGGGCCGAACAGCTCCCGGTTCAGGATCTCCCGATCCGCCGCACCGCCCGCCTCCGCCGTGCGGATGGCGATCATCTGGGCGGGGAAGTTCCATTCGTAGACCGCCGAGGAGGCGTCCAGACCCTCGTAACATTGCAGCCGGATCAACCGCCGACCGAGGCAGACGGCCAGCGCCTTGGCGATCTCGGTCTTGCCGACGCCCGCCTCCCCTTCGAGAAACAGGGGCCGACCGAGTTTCAGCGACAGGAAGACCACGGTGGCCAGAGCCCGTCCGCAGACATAGCCGGTCTCGGCCAGCCGCGCCTGAACCGCGTCGATGGATTGGGGGATTTGCTGCATCTGGGTCCTCCTTGGACCCTAGAGGTGCCCGCCCGGACCGGCGCGGTCAATAGCGCCAAGGTCGCAGTCCGCCTTGATTTCCAAGGCCATTATTGACCCGGTAACCCCTTGCTGCGATGTTTGCAGGCAACATGCAGCGGGGATGCACCCCGCGCAAGACGCCATCCGGGACCGAGCAGCATGTCCTTATCGCCCGCGGGAACGCCGTCATGCGCCTGACCGCCGTGACCTGTGTGAAGAACGAAGGCCCGTTCCTCTTGGAATGGATCGCCTTCAACCGCCTGCTTGGCGTGACGGATTTCCTCTTCTATTCAAACGATTGCACGGACGGGACGGACGTCCTGCTCGACGCCCTGGCACGGCGCGGCGGCGTCAGGCACCTTCCGAACCCGGCAGAGGGGCGCAACTACCAGATGGAGGCGCTGAAGGATGCGGCGCGGCAGCCCTTGGTGCGGGAGGCGGACTGGGTCTGGATTGCGGATGTGGACGAGTTCCTGAACATCCACGTCGGCAACCACACCATTCCGGCGCTGATCCACGCCTGCGGCAATCCGTCCGCGATTTCCGTGACCTTCCAGTTCTTCGCCAGCGGCGGCATCGACCGGTTCGAGGACCGCCCGGTGATCGAACAGTTCACCTGGTGCCACAATCCGAACCTGTGGTGCGATCAGAGCGCCATCGAGGTCAAGTCCCTCGTGCGCCGCGATTTTCCGCTGCAATATTATGGTGCGCACCGGCCCTTTGCCCGCGGCGAGGTGGCGCAGGACGCCTGGCGCGATGGCTCCGGACGCCCGGTGCCGCAGAAGTTCCTCACCGCGGCCAACCCGCGCCGCATCCGCAAGTTTCCCGCCCATGGGGCCCGCCGGTTCGCCACGTTGAACCACTACGCCTTGCGTTCGCTGGACAGCTACCTCGTGAAGAACGACCGGGGCGACGTGAACCGTGAAGGGCGGGTTTTCGATGACACCTACTGGCGCGAGCGAAACGATGCGGCCTGGCAGGACCGAAGCATCGCGCGGTATCTGCCTGCGCTGAACGCCGCCCTCGCCATCCTGAAACGGGACCCCGAGATCAAGGCCCTGCACGACGCCTGCGTCGCCGCCCATATCGCCAGGCGCGATGCGCTGATGGCACAACCCGACTACGCCGCGATGTACGACCACCTCAAGTCCCTGCCCACGATCCCCCCGTCGGAACAGGCGCTGATCGACGAGTTGGAGATGGGCGCATGAGGCGGGTCAAGCTGGTCAATCTTGGCTTGCCCAAGAGCGGCACCACGACGCTCGCCGAAGCCCTGACCAGGGGCGGATGGCGGGCTGCCGATCACAAGGTCCGGCGCATCCATTCGCGCAAACAGGGCCTTGGCGGCACCTTCATCGCGCGGCAGCTCTACAATGGCTATTTCAACTCCGGCAACCCCTTCGAATTCCTCGATCTTTACGATGCGCTGACCGAAATCAGCGTGCTCAAGGCCGACACCTCGCTCTGGCCGCAATGCGATTATCCGCTGATCAAGGCGATGCGTCTCGCCCGGCCAGACATGCTCTTTGTCGCCACCTGGCGGCCCGCGGCGGAGCTTTCGGACAGCATGCGGCGCTGGAACAACCTCGGGAAGGACCGCCTGCCCTCCGGCACCCTGCCCGGCCTGCCACGCGGCTACGGCGAGAGCGACGCGGAGCGCATCCGCTGGATCGAGGGGCATTACGCCATGCTGCGCGACATCTTCGGCGACGATCCGCGATTTCTTGAACTGCCTGTCGGCGCGGAGGACGCCCGCGAAAGGCTCGCCGCCCATACCGGGCTCGACCTGCCATGGTGGGGCCGCGCCAACGTCAACCTCGAAAACCCCGCCGAGCGTGCCGATGCGGATTGACCTGCATATCGGCCCCGATGCAGTGCTGACCGACCGCCTCCAGCGCATCCTGGAGGCCAAGCGGGCGCAGCTGGGCCGCAAGGGTGTACTCTTCCCGCGCTCCCCCGGCGGGCGCAACCACACGCGGCTGTTCATGGCGGTGACGGACCCGGACCGCGTGGACGTGCTCCGCGCCGGGCGCGGGTTTGCCGATGCGGACAAACAGGCGGCCCTGCGTGAAGACGTGATTGCCGGGCTGCGGCGGGAGGTGGAAGGCAGCGGAGCGGAGGTGATGATCCTCTCCTGCCACCAGCTTGGCACCGGGTTGGTCACGCCTTCGGAACTGACGCGCCTGCACGACCTGCTGTCGGTGTTCTCCAACGATATCAGGGTGATCGCCCATCTGGACGATCCCGCCCGCATGCTCCTGCGGCGCTACGCCGGGCAGGTCTTCGACGGACGCGGCAGCGATCTTTCGCTGGAACTCGGGCTTCTTGACGCCCCGGATTTCGGCGCCGCCGCCCGCGCCGCATTGCCCGACCCGGACCCGGACACCAGCGTCTTTCCCGAGGTTCAAGGCCCCGCCTTCTGGCTCGACGTCAAAGGCCTTCAATCCGCGTGGACGGCGGTTTTCGGCGCCGGCACGGTCCATTTCCGCAGCTTCGATCTTCCCCAGCTCTATTCCGAGCGCGGCACCGAGGAGGTCCGCGAAACCTTCGCCATCGCCCCCCGCATCGGCAAATGCGACCCGGAGACACCGCCGACACTTCCGTCAGCGACCTGGCTCACCCGCTGCCGCCTGTTCAACGAGGCGCTCTTGCGGCTGATCGCGGCGCGGAACCTGATCGTGCCCCGCCCGCTCTGGCGCAAGTTCCTGACCGAACTGAAGATGCACGGACCCGCGATGGACCCGGGCGCCCTGCACGCCGTTTCCCGGCGGTTCCGGAACGACCTCGCCGACCTGTGCCGGAAGCACCCCGGCCTGACCCCCTCGCACCTCGTCCCTGACACCGAAACGAGTGCCTACGCCGAAGCCGACCCGCAGTTCGGCTTCCGCGCCACGCAATACCTCGCCGCATGGGACTGGCGGATCATGCAGGGCGACCGGGAGGCGCGGGCCGAGGCGTCGCCGGACCCGGCAACGCTCGACATGATCGACGCGGCTCTGAGTCCCGCCGCCCGAATCCTCCTGCCGCCCCGGGCAAAACAGACCTTCGCCCATATCGCCACATCCGTCTTTGCGCCGCACAACCGCCTCGGCGCGGTGGACGAGGAACAGCTTGCCGCCGCCTATCCCGAGGTGCCCCGCGACAAGCCACAAGGCTCCACCGGCCGTGTCATCATCGGCTGCATGAAGAACGAGGCGCCCTATATCCTCGAATGGATCGCCTATCACCGCGCCATCGGCATCGACAGCTTCCTGATCTACACCAATGATTGCGACGACGGTACGGAGGCGCTGCTCAGCCGTCTTCAGACCCTCGGCATCCTCGAACACCGCGACAACGCCCATTGGACCGGAAAATCCCCCCAGCAATTCGCGCTTGATGCCGCGCAGTCCGAACCGCTGGTGCAAAAGGCCGACTGGCTGATCCATATCGACGTGGACGAGTTCATCAACGTGCGCTGCGGCGACGGCACCCTCGATGCCTTCCTCGCCCGCGTTCCGGATGCCACCAATGTCGCCATGACCTGGCGGCTGTTCGGCCATGGCGGCGTGACGGAACTGCGCGACGATCTGGTGATCGACCAGTTCGACACCTGCGCCCCCGCCTATTGCCCCAAACCGCACACGGTCTGGGGGTTCAAGACGATGTTCCGCAACATCGGCGCTTACGAGAAGCTATCCTGCCACCGTCCGAACAAACTCGCCCGGGGCATGGAGGCGCAGGTCAAATGGGTGAACGGCTCAGGACAGGACATGACGCTCGAAGCGATCCGCAACGGCTGGCGCTCGTCGAAGCGCTCCATCGGCTATGACCTTTTGCAACTCAACCACTACGCACTGCGCAGCGCCGAGAGTTTCCTGATCAAGCGGCAACGCGGCCGAGCCTTGCACGTCGACCGCTCCATCGGGCTGAATTACTGGATTCGCATGGACTGGTCCGGGGCGCGGGATGTGACGATCAAGAGAAACATTCCCCGGGTCCGCGCCGAAATCGCCCGGCTCATGGCCGATCCGGAGATCGCCCGGCTGCACCGGGAGGGTTTTTCCTGGCACAAGGCGAAGGCGAGTGAACTGCGGAAAAATCCAGAATTCGCAGAGCTTTACGCGCAGGCCCTCGCGTTGCGCCTCAATGAGACCGAACGGGTGGCCTATGCGCTGTCCCTCGACATGGAGAGTTGAAATGGACGGAGCACAGGACAGCCCGAAGGACCCCTTCCTGATCTCACGCGGGATGAAGATCCCCAAGGACCCGCAATTGACTCGTGGCCGGGTGCGCGGGGCGCTGAAGGCGGATGAATACGAGAAGAAGGAATGCGAGGCGGTGATGCGCGTGGTGCGCCCCACCGACACGGTGCTCGAACTCGGCGGCGGCATCGGCTACATGTCCACCCTGCTCTCGGCAGTGAAGAAGGTGCAGCGCGTGGTCAGCTACGAGGCCAACCCGGCGCTGATCCCCTACATCCGCTCCGTGCATGCGGCCAACGATGTGACCAACGTGGACCTGCGCAATGCACTGCTGATGCCGCAGGCCGGCCCGCAGATCCCGTTTTACATCCGCAGCAATTTCCTGGCCTCCTCCATGCATAACAGCGTGGATGCCGAGGACATCGTCGACACCGCAATGATCGAGCAGCATGGCATTGCGGAGGTTCTGGCGGCGGAGCAACCCAGTGTCCTTGTCTGCGACATCGAAGGGGCGGAGGCGACGCTGCTGCCCGCCGGGGATTGGTCGAACCTGCGTCTCGCCATCATCGAGTTGCACCCGCAATGGATCGGCCCCGAGGGGGTCCGGGCGGTTTTCGACGCCATGCACCGGGGCGGGCTGACCTATTTCGCCAAGGCCTCCGAAGGCAAGGTGGTCTGCTTCCGCCGCGACTGGTGAGCCGATGCGGATCACCGCCGTCCTGTGTGTGCGCAACGAGGGGGCCTTCCTGCTGGACTGGCTCGCCCATCATCTCGCCTGCGAGGTGACGGATTTCGTCGTGCTGTCGAACAACTGCCAGGATGGCACGGACAGGCTGCTCGATACTCTGGCCAGGCACATCCCGCTGACGCATATCCGCAACGACGGCCCCTACGACAAGGGCGGCATCCAGTTCACCGGGCTGAAACTGGCGGACAAGGCCGAGGCGGTGCGCCGGGCCGACTGGCTCCTCGCCCTCGATATCGACGAATTCGTCAACGTCCACGTGGGCGCACGCACCCTGCCCGACCTGATCGCCGCGGTCCCGGAGGCCACGGCGTTCACCCTGACATGGCGGCTGTTCGGCAACGCGGGGGTGGAGCGATACGAGGACAAGCCCGTGCCGCAGGTCTTCACCCGCGCCGCGCCGGAGATCCTGTACTGGCCCTGGCGGGCGGCGATGTTCAAGACGCTGTACCGCAACGATGGCACCTACCGCAAACTCGGCGTGCACCGCCCGCGCAGCCCGGACAAGGCCCGCCTGGACGGGGCACATTGGGTTGATGGCAATGGCAAGGCGCTGCCGCAGGTCTACCGGACCGAGCGCATCTTCTCCCACTACGGCAGGCCGCTTTATGACCTCGCCCAACTCAACCACTATCCGCTTGGCGCGATGGAGAGCTACGTGCTGAAGGCCGACCGGGGCCGCGCGGTGCACGAGGGCGACCGGCTCGGCATGGACTACTGGGTGGAGCGCAACTGGGGTGACGCGGAGGACCGCAGCATCCTCGCGCTGTCGGAGATCAGCAGCGCGCGCCGCGCCACACTCGCCGCCCTGCCCGACGTCGAAGCGTTGCACGATGCCGCTGTCCGGTGGCGCAAGACCCGGTTCGACGCGCTGATGACGCAGGAGTCCAACCGGGCGCTTTACGCCCGGTTGCTGATGGCCCCCCCGGCGCGGCCCATACCGCGCGAACAGGCGCGGATGCTGACGGAATACGCGCTGCGCGACCTGTCCGGCTGATCCGGCGTTAACCTGCCCTTAACCCAATAGCCCGCAATTTTTCTCGCATTTTGCACAATTTGGCCCGAAACCGCGGACATTGTTTCCGGTAAACGTGCTGGTACAGGTGCGAAGCAGAGGACCGTGCAGACCCATGGCTGAAGCCCAGAGTAAATTCCCGCCGGACCTGTCCGGCCTGTCCCGGGGCGACTGGTTCGCCGCGCTGCGTCGCATCGGCAAGGACACCGGCTTTGCCGAACCGCTGGGCCGGATGCACGCGGGCATCTTCGTCGAGGACGGCGACACCCTGCTCATCACTTTCGAGACCGTCCCGGGCATCGAGGCGCTGTCGCAGACGCGCACCCCCTTCGGTTTCGAAATGACCGGCGCACTGGGCTGGTCCTCCCTGTCCATGCTGGCGCATCGCGACACTTGGTTCCGCGACCCCAAGGTCTTCGAATTCTTCGACAATCTCACCGACGATGGCTTCTTCGACGATTTCGAGACGGTGATCTTCTACGGCGCGGGGCCCTGCGGCTACGCGGCTGCGGCCTATTCGGTGGCGCATCCCGGTGCGCGGGTGCTGATGCTGCAACCGCAGGCGACGCTCGATCCGCGCGTGACCGAATGGGACGATCGCTTCACCGAGTTGCGCCGGCTGAATTTCACCGCGCGCTATGGCTATGCGCCGGACATGGTGGACGCCGCCGCCCGGGCCTATGTGCTCTACGACCCGCGCGAACGGCTTGACGCCATGCATTCGGCCCTGTTCGAGCGCAAGAACGTCACGCGGTTCCGCATGCCGTTCTGGGGAGACGCTCTGCAAAGCGACCTGATGGCGCTGGACCTGCTGCCGAAGCTGCTGGAGGCAGTCGCCGAAGACCAGCTCGACACCGCCAGCTTTGCCGCCCTGATGCGCGCCCGTCGCGACTATCCGCCGTACCTGCGCAAGCTGCTTGCCAGGACCGATGCCGACGAACGCCTCGCGCTGTCCCGTATGCTCTGCGCCAACGTGGTCGGCCGCATGCATGCGCCCCGGTTCAAACGACGGCTGGCGCAGATCGACGGCGAGGAAGAGGCCGGATAAGATCAAGTCTTGCCCGAAGCAGGTGCCGGAACCGGCCGCCTGACAGGACTCCGGGCCGATCTGCTCTCAACACAGCGGCGCCCTGGTTTCGGCGTGGCACGGGTCGGTGCGTATCCCGTCCCGGCCATCCACCCAAACCCTCTGGCGCGACATGCGCCGCCATGCTAACGCCGCTGGCATGAAAACGCTCACGATCCGCCGCCCCGACGACTGGCACCTGCACCTGCGCGATGGCGCGATGCTGGCCGGTATTGCCCCCGAAAGCGCCCGCCATTTCGGCCGTGCCATCATCATGCCGAACCTTGTGCCGCCGGTGGTGACCGCGGCGCAGGCCAGCGCCTACCGCGAGCGCATCCTTGCGGTGCTTCCCGAAGGCGCGGACTTCCAGCCGCTGATGACGCTCTACCTGACGGAAGAGACCGACGCACAGGACCTCGTGCAGGCGCACGGGGACGGCATCATCACCGCCGTCAAACTCTACCCCGCAGGCGCCACCACCAACTCCGCCTCCGGCGTAAAGGATTTCGACAAGGTCCGCCCGACGCTCGAGGCCATGGCCGAGAACGGCGTGCCGCTCTGCGTGCATGGCGAGGTGGTGGACAGCGACGTGGACATCTTCGACCGTGAGGCCGTTTTCATCGACCGCGTGCTCGATCCGATCCGCCGCGCGACGCCGGGCCTGCGCGTCGTCATGGAGCACATCACCACGAAGCAGGGTGTCGACTACGCCCGTTCCGGAGGCGAGACGCTCGGCGCGACGATCACCACACATCATCTGGTGATCAACCGCAACGCCATCCTCGTTGGCGGGATCAAGCCGCATTACTATTGCCTGCCCGTGGCCAAGCGCGAGGAGCACCGTCTTGCCCTGCGCGAGGCAGCCACCTCCGGCGACGCGACCTTCTTCCTCGGCACGGACTCGGCCCCACACATCGATCCGCTGAAGGAAAACGCCTGCGGCTGCGCCGGCTGCTTCACCGCGACGAACACACTGTCGATCCTCGCGGAGGTCTTCGAACAGGACGGGGCGCTGGACCGACTGGAAGCCTTTGCCTCCCTCAACGGCCCGGCGTTCTACGGCCTCGCTCCGAACGCGGCCACTGTCACCCTGACCAAAGGCGAGCCGGTCTCCTACCCGGCGAAGATCGAAACCGGCGCGGGCTCCGTGACCGTCTTCGATCCGATGATGCCGCTGCATTGGCGCGTCGACTGACTTCGCCAAACGCCGGGTTTCACGGCATCGAAGCCCCGCGGGACTTTTGCACCGGCGCCGCTCATATCTTGCCCGTCGATGGGGTGAACAAAACGCATCGACTCGCTGTTTGCCAAGGACGACGGGCAGAGCGGCACGACGTGCATCCTTGATCCGGCAATGGTCGGGGTGTGCGGGACTCCGACTCCCCCCGCGATAACCCGCTCTATCGCGAGATCCTGCTGCACGCGTTGGTGCATTGCATCCAATGGCAGAGCGGCGCAGCGAAGCGCTGGCCCTGCATCGCCCTCGGCGAGCCGGAGGCCTGCCGTCCGGGCGGTAGCGCGACGCGGCCAGCCGTCAGCAAAGACCAAGAGCCACGCGCCGGGCCACCGTCCAAAAACGACACAAGGTCGCAAGTCGGGCAGACGCCGCCCGCGATCCGCAGTCATTGGCTGCACACTGTTTGAGCAGACGCCATGCATGACCGCCGTATTCCCGAGTGGCTGCGCCACGCCCCCGCGCCGAGCGTGCGCGGTTTTGCCGGTCTTGCGGCGATGGAAGCCATTGCCCGCGGCATACTCATCTCGGTTTTTCCCGTCGCCATGTACGAAGCCCTCGGCGACGCGCGCGCGGTGTCCGAAGTCTATTTCCTCATCGGCACGCTCTCGCTCCTGATCGGGCTGCTCGTCCCGTACCTGATCCGCTTCGTTCCGCGCTGGTGGGTCTACGTCACCGGGGCGCTGACCTTCGCCACGGGCAGCACCCTCGCCACCCTGCCGGAGCCGGGCGCGCCGGTCCTCGGCCTCGCCCTCACGACCTTTGCGGTGGTGATCACCTTCGTCTGCTTCAACGCCTACGTGCTCGATCATGTCGCGCGGATCGACCTCGGCCGGTTCGAGACCTCGCGGCTGTTCTCCAGCGCACTTGGCTGGACTGCCGGGCCATGGCTCGGCACGGTTCTGCACGGCTGGTGGCGGCCCGCGCCGTTCCTGATCGCGGCCTGCGCCGCGCTCGTGATGCTGACGATCTTCCTCGTCATGCGTCTCGGCAACGGCCGCCTGATTGCCCGCCGCCGCAATCCTCCGGCCAATCCCTTCGCCTATTTCGGCCGTTTTCTGGCGCAGCCACGCCTCGTCACGGGGTGGATCTTCGCCGTGGTGCGCTCCTGTGGCTGGTGGGTCTACATGGTCTACCTGCCGATCTACGCCGTGCAGAACGGTCTCGGCAGCCAGCTCGGCGGCATTGCGCTCTCGATCACCAATGCCACGCTGTTTCTGACACCGCTGATGCTGCGCTTCATGATGCGCCGCTCGGTCCGCACCGCCGTGACCACGGGCTTCCTGATGGCGGGAGCGCTGTTCCTGCTGGCCGGCACGCCGGGCAGCCCTCCGGCGCTGACCGTCGCGCTCCTGATGGCCGGATCGGTCTTCCTGATCCTGCTGGACGTCTCCGCCGGGCTGCCGTTCCTGCTGGCGGTGAAACCCTCCGAACGCACCGAGATGTCGGCGATCTATTCCAGCTTCCGCGACGTCTCGGGCATCCTGACGCCAGGCGTCGCCTGGGTGGTCCTGCTCGCCGCGCCCGTGTCCGGCGTCTTTGCGGCGGGTGGCCTCGGGTTGCTGGCCACCTGGGGTCTTGCGCGCACCCTGCACCCGAGGTTGGGACAGGCCCGCATCGCGATGGAGGGGGCGGCGAAACCCGCCCGGCCCGTGCTGATGACAGGCAGCACAGGCCCAGCGACTGATTGACGCCATTGCACTCTGTCCCCGACCGGCGCAACGGCGCCGCACCTGCCCTTGTTCGCGGAACAACCAGGTTCGGTTGTCGTCACGTGCGGACTTGCCGGGATGGTTTGCCTGAGGTTCCGGATGGGGTTCCCTCCCCCCTGGGGAGGGTCAGGGTGGGGAAAGGACAGCGTGGGGATGTGCAGGGCCGGAGAGAATCCGTCCGTCCCCGACCCTATTCCTTGTTCCCTCGTCGGCTCAGGTTCCCCGCCTTCGCGTGGATGAAGAACGCGCCGCTCGGGTTGCCGGTCAGGTCGTTGTTCTCATAGGTCCCCGCGCCACCTTCCAGCACCTCGATGGCGTAGTAGCCGCTGCGGCTGATGCGGTTGCCGCGGAACATCGGGCTCGCGCCCGCCTGCACCACCACGCCGGAGTAGGCGTTGCGGAAGATGTCGTTGTTCTCGATCACCCCCCGGGCATTGTCGAGCAGGAACAGCCCGCCCTGTTTGCCGTCGCGGATGGTGTTGCCCTTGATCCAGGGGTCCGCGCCGGTGCGCACCTCGATGCCCGCAAAGGCGTTGCCGTAGATGGCATTGCCCTCGATCCGCGCCAGGGCGTTGTCGGAGGCCAGGATTCCGCCTTCGCCGCCATCGCGGATCACGTTGCCCTTGATAACCGGATTGTCGGAGCCGCTCAGCGAGATGCCGACAAGGCGGTTGCCGTGGATCGTATTGTCCCGGATCTCGCCCCGGCCCGCCGTATTGACGAAGACGCCCTGCCCTTGCCCGTCGCGGATGGTGTTGCCCGTCACGATGGCCTCGCCCCGGTCGCGGATTTCCACCGCGGCGTAGGTGTTGCCGTAGAGGACATTGTCTTCGACCGTGGCCTTGCCGTCTTCGAAGATGAAGACACCGCCCTCGGCGCTGTCGTGGATTTCGTTGCGGCGGACCATGCCGTCCACGTTGGTGCGCAGCACCACGGCGGAGAGGCCTTTGGACGTGATGTCGTTGTCCTCGATGGTCACCGACCCGGCCTTGACGTCGATGCCGAAGTACCGCCCGCCCGCCTGGCGGATGGTCAGGTTGCGGATCGCGCCGGTGTCCGCTTCCCAGGCAATGACGTTGTCCTCCGCCACCTCCAGCACGATGTCGGCGCGGTTGCCAACGCCGACGAGATTCACCGGTTTGGTGATGTCCAGCCCCTCGGTATAGGTCCCCGGCAGGATCTCGATCGTCGCGCCGTCCTTCGCGGCCGAGACCGCCTGCGCGATGCTGCGGTAATCGCCGCTGCCGGTGGCGGAGACGCGGATCGCGCCCGTCTCGCGTGGCGCGGCGGCGGTCAGGGTCGGCTTGGCCGCCGGGGCGGCGGGCGCGGCAGGGGCGGCGGCCGTGTCGGAACACTGCCGCTTGACCATCGCCCGGGCCATGATCGCGAAAGTGTGGCGCTCGCATTGCGCAAGGTAGGCCTCGTAGCCACCGCAGCCCAGCTGCTTGGCCTCGCCCCAGAGCGCATCGCAGGAGTCCGTCTCGGGCTTCGCCGCCAGACGCGGCGTCTCGGCCATCGGCGGCTCGGGCTTCGGCAGGGGTGCAGGCACGGGCGCGGCGGCCACAACCACCGGTGTCGTCCCGGCGGCGGCTTTCAGCACCGTCGACTGCGCGAGGATGCGGCGCATCGGGATCGCCATGTTGAAACCGGTGCGGTTATCGCCGGCGTGGTGCAGACCGATCACCCGCTTGTCGGTGATGCGGATGACCGGCGAGCCGGAGTTGCCACCAAGCGTGTCGCAGGTGTGGACCAGCTTGCCCTCCTGCGAGATCGCCGGCGTGGCGGCGGCGCAGCCCTCGCGGGAGATGTGCTGCGACTGGCCCTGCGGGTGGCCGATGATCCAGAGGAACTCGCCATCCTCCGGGTCCTCCGCCGCCAGTTCCATGATGCCAAACTTGGCCGAGGGGTTCCCGAACACCCGCAGCACCGTGTAATCGAGCGAGCGGTTCGTCTCCACGATCTGCGGCGAGACGGTGTAGCGCGTCGCCCCCTCGCTGCGGCCCGGCTGGATGTACCCGGCCACGAACTGGGCCGCCTGGATGTTGCTGTCCGCGCCGGTGGGATCGCCGTCCATGCCGGGGATGCAGTGGTGATTGGTGACGATGTGCTTGTCATCGACGATGAACGCCGTGCAGAAGCCGGTCTGACCGTTGGCATAGAGCGTATCGAGCCGCCCGATCGGCCGCCCGAGCCGGACCGCCGGGGAATTCTCGCCATACTCGATGATCGGCTCGTTCTGGTAATCGCCGAACGCCTGTTCGAGCACGAAGCCACCGGGCGAGCCTGCTGACTGGCGCGGCTGGATGACGATGTTGCCGAAATCGTCGGGATCGAATTGCGCCGGGGCCTGGGCGTGGGCGGCAGCGGTCAGGAGCAGGAGAGGCAGGGCAAGAAAGGCGCGGCGCATGGTCAGTGTCCCGGTAATGACGCGGATCGAATGGAGGCAGGGTAGCGCAAGGAGAGGCCCGGCACCAAGTCCGGATTTCCGGTCAAATCGAAGGGACGCCCCGGGAACATCCCACCCCCACCCCGGCCCTCCCCGGCGGGGAGGGTGACCCCGCCTCTACAGCGTTTCTGGTTCAACCTGAAACATCGGGAGGCACGCATGTCCCGGGAATACAAAGTATGGCAGGGTATGCGTGCCTCAAGTCTAACCAGAAACGCTTCAGCGCTCGCGCGAGCGATACCCACCGCGCCGCCTCGGCGTCTTCATGCCGGCCAGCCCCTCGCGCAGCACCTGCGTCATCGGATGATCCGGCGCGTCCGCTCCGTATTGCGCCAGAAGGGTCGCGATCAACGTGTCTGTCTCCACGTCCGACGGCGCCGACAGCGCCCAGTCGAGAAAGATCGACCGGCATTCCGGCGCCGTGATCCCCTCGATCCGGTAGGCCTCCCGGATCAGCCCCTTCGGGTCCGTTGCGTCACCTTTCATGCCTCGTCCTCCACCTGCGGCAGCGCCGCATCAATGTACCCTGCCGCCGCCTCGGCGGTCCGGTTGAATGCCGCCCCCAGGGTCTCCATGTCGTCGAACCCCGTCAATCGGGTCAGGAAGGCACAGCCTCCCGCCCCGAGGGTCTCCGGATCGAGTGCCTTGTCACTGACCAGCCGCGCCCCGATCTGGATCGCCCAGGCCAGCGCATAGGCCTCGCGCAGCGCTTGCCGGCCGTCCTTGCCGAGCCAGTCCGCCGCAAGCAGCGCCCGGGGCACCTGCCGCACCGGCTTGCCCGCGATCAGCGAGGCCGCCTGCGCGATCAGCTCGATCTCCTGCATCTTGCCCGGCCCGAGTTTCGGCTCCCACGGCCCGCCCGCGCCCTTGGCGGAGGCAATGCGCTGGCGCATCCTTGCCACCTCCGTCAGGACCGGCCCGGCCTCGCGCGGCGTGCTCAGAAGCTCCAGCCGGAACGCCTCCACGTCCGCCGCCAGCCCGGCATCGCCCGCGACCACACGTGCGCGGGTCAGGGCCAGATGCTCCCAGGTCCAGGCCTGCGTTTTCTGATAGTCCTGGAACGCCGCGAAGGACGTCGCCACCGGCCCCTGGTTGCCCGACGGCCGCAGCCGCATGTCGACTTCGTAGAGCTTGCCCTCCGCCATCGGTGCGGTCATCGCGGTGATCAGAGCCTGCGTCAGGCGGGCGTAATAGGTGCGCGACGGCAGGGGCCGCCGCCCTTCCGAAGCCTCCACCCCGTCCGGATCATAGATCACGATCACGTCGAGATCGGAGCGTGCATGCTGCCGCGCCGAGCCAAGGCTGCCCATGCCGAGCACCACCGCTCCGCGCCCCGGCGCGTCTCCGTGCTTGCGTGCGAACTCGCGCTGCACCACCGGAAAGAGCGCCCCGAGCGTGGCTTCGGCGAGGTGCGCATAGGCCTGGCCCGCCTCCTCCGGCTCCATCAGGCCCCGCAGCAGATGCACACCGATCCGGAAATGCCCCTCCTTGCCCCAGCGCCGGGTAAGGTCAAGCTGCCGCTCGTAATCCGGCTCGGCCTCCAGCTGCCCCGCAAGATCCTCGCGCAGCGCCTGAACCCCCGGCCAGGGGGCGAAGAACCCGCCGCCTATGACGGCATCGAACACGCTCGAATTGCGGGCCAGGTGCCGGGCGAGGTCCGGCGAGGTGCCGACGATGTCGGTCAGCAGGTCCAGAAGCTGCGGATTGGCCTCGAACAGCGAGAACAGCTGCACCCCCGCGGGCAGTCCCGACAGGAAACCGTCGAAGGCCACCAGCGCCTCGTCCGGTTTCGCGGTCTGCGACAGGCGGCGCAGGATTTCGGGGCGCAGCCGCTTGAAGATCGTCACCGCCCGCTCCGAACGCAGCGCCGGGTAGGTCACCCAGCGCTCGACGATCTCGCTCTTGGCAAGCCCGGTGTCGTCGGACGCGCAGGCCGTATCCGGCGCGAAGAAATCCTCCGTCAGCGCGTGCACGGCCGTCAGCCGGTCCTTCAGTTCGCGTTCCAGATCGGCAAGGTCCCGCCCCATGAGGCAGGCCAGCCGTGCGAAACCCTCCGGCGACTGCGGCAGGTCGTGGGTCTGCGCATCGCGCACCATCTGCACCCGGTGCTCCACCTCGCGGTGGAAGCGGTAATGCCCAGCCAGTTCGTCCGCAACGTCTTGCGGAATCCAGCCTTTCGACGCCAGCGCCATCAGGCCCGGCACCGTCGCCCTCTGGCGCAGGTCGGAATCGCGGCCCCCCGCGATCAACTGCCGTGTCTGGGTGAAGAACTCGATCTCGCGGATTCCCCCGCGCCCGAGCTTCATGTTGTGTCCCGGCAGGGTGATCGCCCCGCCGACGCCCTTGTGCTCACGGTAGCGCAGGCGCATGTCGTGGGCGTCTTGGATGGCCGCGAAATCGAGATGCTTGCGCCAGACGAAGGGCTTGAGCGTGTCGAGGAAACGCTCCCCTGCCGCGATGTCCCCCGCCGCGGGCCGCGCCTTGATGTAGGCCGCCCGCTCCCAGGTCCGCCCGAGGCTTTCGTAATAGCGCTCCGCCGCCTCCATCGCCATGCAGACCGGCGTCACCGCCGGATCGGGCCGCAGCCGCAGGTCGGTCCTGAGGACGTACCCTTCCCCCGTCGGCTCGTTCAGCGTCTGCGCCATCCTGCGGGTGGCCCGCACCAGACTCGCGCGCGCCTCGTGATAGTCGCCGGGATCGTAGCGCGTCTCGTCGAAGAGGCAGATCAGGTCGATGTCCGAGCTGTAGTTCAGCTCTCCCGCCCCCATCTTACCCATGGCCAGCGCCACCAGGCCGCCCGCCTCGTCGAGGCGCGTCTCGTCGCCGCCAGGCAACTTGCCGCGCCGGACCTCCTGCGCAATGGCGGCACGCAGAGCGACCCGAACCGCCATGTCGGCAAACTCCGTCAGCGCTCCGGTCACCGTCTCCAGCGTCCAGACCCCGGCCAGGTCACAGAGCCCGCTCAGCAAGGCCACCCGCCGCTTCGCCTGGCGCAGCCCCGAACCGACCTCCCCTTCAGGCAGCCCGTCCATCGCGGCCAGAAGATCGCGCAAGGCCGCCTCCGGCCCGTCGAGCGCAGCTTCGAGCCAGTCGGCCTCCCGCTCGATCAGCCCGTAGAGATAGGGCGACGAACCACCCGCGCCGGCGATCAGATCCGCCACGGTGCCGCTCGCCCAGCCACAGGCGGCTGACGCCTCCGCCCCCCGGTCGGGTTCGTAAGGGCGTGGCAGGCGGGTCATTCTCAGGTCCAGTGTCATGTGCGCAGATGGACACGGCCCGAGGAAAAGGGCAACACCCCTTGCACCGGCCAAAGCACACCGGCAGGGTGCGCGCGATCAGACCAAGGAACAGACCCCATGAGCAAGAGCCTCGCCCGCGTCCGCCGCGCCCTCCTGGATGCCGGCCTTCCCGACGGCATCGTCGACGTCGGACAGGCCCGCACCGCGCAGGAGGCCGCGGACAGCGTCGGCTGCACGGTGGACCAGATCGCCAAGTCGATCATCTTCCGCGCCGAACGCACCGGCGACGCCGTGCTCTTCCTGACTGCCGGCGGCAACAAGGTCTGCGCGGAGAAAGCCACGGCGCTGGCCGGCGAGCCGCTCGGCAAGGCGGACGCGACACTGATCCGGGCGCAGACCGGCTTTGCCATCGGCGGCGTCTCTCCGCTTGGCCACCTGAACCCGATCCGCGCCTGGCTCGATCCGCGCCTCCTCGACTTCGCCGAAGTCTGGGCTGCCGCGGGCACGCCCCGGCACGTCTTCCCGCTCGATCCCCGCAGCCTGCCCGCACTGACCGGCGCTCAGACGGCGGATTTCACCGAATAGCCCGGCCCCGGGACCACCGGTCCCCCGTTTCTTCTCTTCGACAATACTCCCGCCGGAGGCATCCCGGGCTCAAGGCGACACGGCACCCCGACACAGGGCGCAGACAGACCGTAGGGCGGGGCTTTGCCCCGCCCCGCACCTCAAGCTCAGTAAAGACCGCCCGAGGACAGCGTGCCGAAGCCCGCCTTCGGCCCCACAACCGCCTTGCGGCCAGTCGAGGTCGTCACCTCCCGCGCGGTGCCGCTTTCGTCGGGGCGGATCAGGTCGAAGCTGCCGGAGACCGCGAAACCGCCGTCGAACTGGATGCCGAAGATCGGCTCCTCGCCCTCCCGGAAGCATTCCGCCACGACGTTCGCTCCGGAGGCGCTGTCGCTCAGCCGCGCGCCGGTAAAGCGGTCGATGTTGATGAACTGGCACCCCGGCGGCACGGCAAACTCGCCGCCGCCGTATTTCGCCACCGCCTTGCGCATGAAGCGGTCGAAGACCGGTCCGCACATGCCGCCGCCCGAGGCGCCCCGGCCCATCGGGCGCGGCGTGTCGTAGCCGATATAGCAGCCCGCCACGATGTTGGAGGTAAAGCCGACGAACCACACGTCCTTCGCGTCGTTGGTGGTACCGGTCTTGCCCGCGGTCGGCACCGGCAGGTTCACCGACCCCGCCGCCGTGCCGCGCTCCACCACGCCCCGCATCATCGAGGTCAGCTGGTAGGCCGTTACCGGGTCCATCACCCGCTCGCGGTCGTTGACGATGCGGGGGCTGCGGTTGGCGGGGATCGACGGATCGTCGCAGTCGACGCAAACCCGCTTGTTGCCTTCCGCCGCGTCGTGGCTGTAGATCGTGTTGCCGTAACGGTCCTGAACCCGGTCCACCAGCGTCGGCTCGACCCGCTCGCCACCGTTGGCGAACATGGCATAGGCCGCGACCATCTTGAACAGTGTCGTCTCGTCCGAGCCGAGCGCGTTGGCCAGCACCCGGCCCATGTTGTCGTAGACCCCGAATTTCTCGGCATAGCGCGCCACCGTGTCCATGCCGACCTCCTGGGCGAGGCGAATGGTCATCAGGTTCCGCGAGCGCTCGATCCCGGTGCGGAGGGGCGTCGGGCCGTAGTACTGGTTCGACGCATTCTTCGGCCGCCAGATGCCCTGCGGCGTGTCGATCTCGATCGGCGCGTCAACCACGATGGTCGCGGGGGTATAGCCGCTGTCCAGCGCCGAGGCATAGACGAAGGGCTTGAAACTCGACCCCGGCTGGCGCATCGCCTGCGTAGCCCGGTTGAACACCGAATACTGGTAGGAGAATCCACCCTGCATGGCGATCACGCGGCCGGTATTGACGTCCATCGCCATGAACCCG
Source organism: Tropicibacter sp. S64 (assembly GCF_049803835.1). Lineage (NCBI taxonomy): Bacteria > Pseudomonadati > Pseudomonadota > Alphaproteobacteria > Rhodobacterales > Roseobacteraceae > Tropicibacter > Tropicibacter sp. S64. The sequence continues at coordinate 98,338 of NZ_JBNAGK010000002.1, forward strand.
CCCTGCACCTTCGGCACCTGCCGCAGCGTCCAGCGGATGAAATTGCCCGAGCCGTCCTCGACCATCTCGCGAACGTGGATCACGTCGCCCTTCTCGAAGTTGTCGAAGAGGTTGCCGGAGAACCACGAGGTATCCGAACGCGGCACCACATGCCCGCGCGGATCGTCCATCGCCACGCCCTCGATGCCGAGCACGAGTTCCTGGTCGCGCACCTCCAGCACCACTGCCGGATGCCAGGGCCGGACGAGATCGACATCGCGCGAAACCCGCACATCGGCCAGCGCCGCACGCCAGCTGTCCTCGCTGCCGAGCGCCTCTACCGGGATTGTCTTCCCGGTTCCGTTCCACTTGCCGAGGCCGCGGTCGTACTGCTCCAGCGCGATGCGCAGCGACTTCGCCGCCTCCACCTGCATCTCCGGATCGAGCGTCGCCCGCACGGAATAACCGCCGGAGAAGAACTGGTCCTCGCCGAAATCCTTGCTCAGCTGGCGGCGGATCTCGTCGGTGAAGTAATCGCGCGGCGGCAGCGCCTGTGCGTAGGCTTCGTAATCGCCGTTCTGGACCGACTTCAGCGGCAGCGCGACCTCATGTTCGTAGGTCGCCTGGTCGATATAGCCGTTCTCGAACATCTCGCGCAGCACGTAATCACGGCGCTGTTGCAGCCGCTCCTTGCGCCGCACCGGGTGGTAGTCCGAGGGCGCCTTGGGCAGCGAGGCGAGGAAAGCCGCCTCATGCGGGGCCAGTTCCGACAGGGATTTGTTGAAATAGACCTGCGCCGCCGCCGCCACGCCATAGGCGTTCTGTCCGAGGAAAATCTCGTTGAGGTACAATTCGAGGATCTTGTCCTTGCTCAACGCGCCCTCGACGCGGGAGGCGAGGATGATTTCCTTGATCTTGCGCTCGGCCTTGCGGTCGCCCGACAGCAGGAAGTTCTTCATCACCTGCTGGGTGATCGTCGACGCCCCGCGCACGTCGCGCCCGCGCGACTGCACCGCCTGCACCGCCGCCGCGACGATGCCGCGCACATCATACCCTTGGTGGGTATAGAAATTCTTGTCCTCCGCGCTGATGAACGCGTTCTTCACCAGGTCCGGGATCTCGTTCGCCGGGGTGTACAGACGCCGCTCCTGCGCGAATTCGTCGATCACCTGCCCCTCCTGCGAGTAGATGCGGGAGATCGTCGGCGGCGTGTATTGCGCCAGGCTTTCGTGGCTCGGCAGATCGCGCCCGTACATCCAGAACACCGCGCCAATGGTCAGTGCGACCATCATGAGACCCATGGTGATCACGCTGAAGATGGCGCCGAAGAACGAGAAGATGAAGCGAGTCACGCGCGGGAAGCCCTCTTTAACCTGCCGGTTCACTATACTTAAAGCGCAGATGGGTCAAAACACATCCGCGCGGGTTTCCGCCGGGGAAAAACCGCTGCCGCGCGTCACTGGCGGCGCAGTCGTGCCAGCGCTTCGTCCTCGATCGCCCAGGCTTCGATGCCATCCCGGACGCCCGCGGCCATGCCCGCCCGCCAGATCGGGTCCTGCAGGTTCTCGAGGTCCTTTTCGGTGGACAGGAACCCGACCTCGATCAGCACCGAAGGCACGTCCGCCGCCTTCAGCACCGAGAACCCGGCCTGCCGCAAGGGGCGCTTGTGCACATGCCCCACGGCATTGCGGATGCCATCCACCAGATGCTGCGCCAGCGCCCGGCTGCGCGGCGTGTTGTCGAGCCGGGCGATCTGCAAGAGCACCTGCGCCACCCGGTCATCCGAACCCGACAGGTCGAGACCCGCCAGCAGATCGTCCCGGTCATGGCGCTCTGCCAGGGCCTCGGACGCGGCATCGGACGCATCCTCCGCCAGCGTGTAGACGCTGGAGCCATGCGCCACCCCTTCCTGGATCGCATCCGCATGCAGGGACACGAAAATATCCGCCTGCACGTCATGCGCCATCGCCACCCGGGCCTCGAGCGACACGAAGACATCGTCGTTGCGGGTGAGGTAGACCTCGTAGCGCCCGGTGCGCAGCAGCACGTCCGACAGTTCCCGCGCGAAGGCCAGCATCAGGTCCGCCTCGTTCACCCCGTCCCGCTGGGCGCCGGGGTCGATGCCGCCATGACCCGGGTCCAGCACGACCACGAGCGGCGCACCAGGTGCAGGCAAGACCGCGCGTACCGCTGTCGGTGCGGGCAGGTCCCAGCCGCGCTCGCTCGGCAGGCCCGCAGCCGCCGCGAAGGCCTCCGGCGACGTGGCTTGCAAGTCCACCCGCAGGGTCGCCTTGCCAGTCACCGAATCCACGCGCAGCCCCGCCGCATCGACCGCCATCGGCTCCGCCAGTTCCGCCACCAGCCGCGACCAGCCGGGCCGGAAGCCGCCAACCCGCAGCGCGCTCACCGCCTCCGACGAATCCAGCGCCGCGCCGTCTGCCCCCTGCCAGTCAACCTCGCGGAAATCGACCACCAGCCGCATGGGATCATCCAGCGTGAACAGCCGCCACGGCACGCCCTGGCTCAGCGTCAGGGAAAGCGTGCTGCCGCCGAACGTGCCGTCCGTCACGCCGCCCTCCTCGAATCGTGCCAAGCCGGACGCGTCCTGCGCCCAGACCGCCCCGGCAAGCAGGCACGCCGCCAGTCCCGTCAAGAATCCGAATTTCACCGCTCTGCCGCCTCTTCATGGACCGCTGATTTGCGGCAGCTTAGCAGCCCCCGCCCAGAATTGCACCTCACGCTTGCGCAAGAGCGCCGCGGTCCTGTTTTCTTCTCTTTCCAAATACTCACTTCCGAGAGCACCGCAGGCGCTACGCCCGAGGGTCAGTCCGCCAACCCCCGCCCGCGCATGAAGGCCCTGAGCCGATCCAGCCCCTCGGCGATGTCCGCCGTCGACCGCGCATAGGAGAAGCGCAGCGTGCCGCCACCGCGCTCGAGGTCGAAGTCCAGCCCCGGCGTCACCGCCACGCCCGCCTCGTCGAGAATGTCCCGGGCAAAGGCGCGGCTGTCGTCCGTCAGATGGCTGACATCCGCATAGACGTAGAAGGCTCCGTCGGGCGGGGCAATGCGGTCGAAACCGGCCTTCGGCAGCCCCTCCAGCATCAGCGCCCGGTTCCTGCGGTAGACCTCCATGTTGGCGTCGAGTTCGTCTTCGGCATCCATCGCCGCCAGCGCCGCCACCTGGCTGGCATGGGGGGCGCAGATGAACATGTTCTGCGCCAGCCGCTCCACCTGCCGCAGGTTCGCCTCGGGCAGAACAAGCCACCCGGCCCGCCATCCGGTCATGGAGAAATACTTGGAGAAGGAATTGATCACGCAGACATCGTCCGAGATTTCCAGCGCCGTCACCGCCGGGCGGTCGTATTCGATGCCGTGGTAGATCTCGTCCGAGAGAAAGGACGCGCCCTTCCCCTGAGCCGCGCCGATCAGCGCCCCGAGTTCCGCGCGGCCGAGCATCGTGCCCGACGGATTCGCCGGGCTGGCGACCATGACGCCCTGACAATCAAGCCCGGCGAGGTCTTCCGGCACCAGTTGCAGGCGGTTTTCCACCTTCGTCTGCACCTCCACCGGGACAAGGTTCATGGCCTTCATGATCTGCCGGTACGAGGGATAGCCCGGCGCCCCGATCGCCACCCGGTCCCCGACGTCGAACAGCGCCGAGAAAGCGAGAATGAAGCCGCCGGAGGAGCCGGGCGTCACCACAACCCGCGCCGGATCGAGGTCGACGTTGTACCAGTCCCCGTAGAGTTTCGCGATCCGCTGCCGCAGCGCCGGAAGCCCGAGCGCCACCGTATACCCGAGCGAGTCCGAGGCCATGGCCCGGGTCAGGGCATCCCGCGCGGCAGCCGGCGCCGGGGTTCCGGGCTGGCCCACTTCCATGTGGATGACGTGCCGTCCGGAGGCCTCCGCCTGCCGCGCCGCTTCCATGACGTCCATCACGATGAAGGGATCGACCGAACCCCGGGTTGAATTTCGCATGGCATCCTCTCTACTCTCTCGCGCAGGCAGACTTATGTGCGGACGAGGCGACACGTCAATGAATCTTCCCCCCATCCTCCGGCTCCCGCGGCTGCTCGGCCTTGCGCTGGCCCTGACCCTGGCGGTGGCGCTCGCCGCGCCTGTCCGGGCCGCCGGGCTGACGCTGCTGCGCGACGCCGATATCGAGTACGGGCTGCGCCAGCTGGCGGCGCCGATCCTCAGCGCCGCCGGTCTCAGCCCGAGCCAGGTGCAGATGATCCTGATCGACGACAGCTCGCTCAACGCCTTCGTCGCCGACACGCAGCACATCTTCATCCACTCCGGCCTGCTGATGAAGCTCGACAGCGCCGCGCAGCTGCAGGCGGTCATCGCCCATGAGGCCGCGCATATCGCCAACGGCCACATCGCCCGCCGGCTCGGCAACGCCCGCTCGGCCAAGACCGCCGCCGGGCTGGGCCTCTTGCTCGGTGCCGCCGCCGCCGCCGTATCGGGCGATCCGCAGGCCGGTTTCGGCGTGGCCATGGGCGCGCAAAGCTCGGCCATGCGGCTGTTTTTCTCTCACACCCGCGCCGAGGAAAGCTCGGCGGACATCGCCTCCGTGCGCTACATGCTGCGGGCCGGAATCGACCCCAAGGGCGCGGTGGAAGTCCAGGATCTGTTCCGCGGACAGGAGGCGCTTGCGGTGTCCCGGCAGGACCCCTACATGCTCACGCATCCCCTTTCACGCGATCGTTACCGCGCGTTGAACGGTCTGGTTGCAGGGCACGAGACCGGACGGGTGGACCCCAACGCCCAGTATTGGTTCGACCGGGTCAAAGGCAAACTGACCGCCTTCAAGCGCGCGCCAAGCTGGACCCTGCGCCGGTCGAAGGAGAGCGCCACGCAGGACATCCGCCTGATGCGCGAGGCCGCGGCCTGGCATCGCCAGTCGAACCTGAAGAAGGCGCTGGCGGCCATCGACGGCGCCATTGCCCTGCGCCAGAACGACCCCTACCTGCGTGAGCTGAAGGGGCAGATCCTGTTGGAATCACGGCAATTCGGCGCGGCGGTGCAGGTCTATGGCGCGGCGGCGCGGATGGCGCCGAACGATGCGCTGATCCTTGGAGGACTGGGCCGGGCGATGCTCGCCAACGGCCAGTTCGGCGAGGCTCTGCAGGTTCTGGAGCGCGCCCGCTCGCGCGATTTCTCCGACCCGCGCATCCTGCGCGACCTCGCCGTCGCCTATGCCCGTGCCAAGCAGAACGGCATGGCCTCGCTTGTGACCGCCGAGCGCTATGCCCTGGGCGGACGGCTGGAGGACGCCGCGCTGCATGCGACACGCGCCTCCGGCCTCTTGCCGCGTGGCTCCGGCCCGTGGCAAAGAGCGGAGGACATTCTGATTGCAGCCAAAAGCGCCAAGCGGCGCTGAACCCCCAGACACGCCGGAGACCCCATGACCAGAGCTTCCATCCGTTCCCTTGCCCTGATCGCCGCCCTCGCCGGCGCGACCGCCGCCACGGCGGAAGAGATCGACTTCGGCAACATGACGCCCGATCAGGAGATCGCCTTCGGGATCAAGGTCCGCGAGTATCTGCTGCAGAACCCGCAGGTGATCATGGAGGCGGTGTCCGTGCTGGAGCAGCGCGAGGCAGACCAGATGGCCGCGGCGGACGAGCAACTGGTCTCCGACAACATGGACGCGCTGGTGAACGACGGGTTCTCCTGGGTCGGCGGCAACCCGGACGGCGACATCACCATCGTGGAATTCTCCGACTACCGCTGCGGCTACTGCCGCAAGGCGCATCCGGAGGTTCAGGAACTGATCGAGAGCGACGGCAACATCCGTTTCATCCTCAAGGAGTTCCCGATCCTCGGCGAAGCCTCCCTGACATCGTCGAAATTCGCCATCGCTACCAAGATCGTGGCCGGCGACGACGCCTACAAGCAGGTGCATGACGCCTTGATCACGCTCGGCGGCGCCCCGGAAGAGCCCACCCTGAAGCGCATCGCCGACAGTCTCGGCCTCGATGCCGACGCGATCATGGCGGAAATGGAGAGCGACGAGGTGACGTCGCGCATCGCCGCCACACACGATCTGGCCGCGAAGATGCAGATCAACGGCACGCCCAGCTTCCTGATGGCGGGCGAGATGGTGCGCGGCTACGTGCCGCTCGCCGCGATGCGCGACATCGTCGGGAAAGCCCGCGCGGCCAATTGATCCGCCCGGCCCTTCGCCTCCTGCTGGCCTGTGCCGCCGCTCCGGTGGCGGCGCAGGACACGGACCTGCGGACGCGCCTGCGGGCGCTCGCCGCCCCGGTGGCGCCTGCCGATCCCTACGCCGAAGAGCGCTCCGCCGACCTCGCGGCGATCGACACGGTGAGCGACAGGCTCTTCGGCCCCGGCGGCACCCGCCTCGGCCCTCAGGATGCCCCGGTCCGGATCGTCCTCTTCGTGGCGCAGGACTGCCCCGACTGCACGAGCGCCGAGGCCGACCTCGCGCAACTCGCGGAGCGGCTCGGCGTCGGGGCGAAGGTTCTGACTGTCGATGATGACGCGGAGGCCACCGCGCTGCTGAGCCGACTTTCGCTCGACAGGCTCCCGTCCTACGTCACCCCCAAGACCCTGATCCGCGGCCCCATGCCGGCCTTCGTTCTGGAGCGCTACGTGACGGACTGAGCTTTCGCCACGGCCCCGACATTTGCACCGGCTGCCGGCAGGTGGATCAGCACGGTCGTGCCCCGCCCGCCCTCGGACACCAGTTCCATGCGCCCGCCCGATTGCTCGACGATTCCCCGCGCCATGGCAAGACCAAGTCCGGTGCCATGCCCCTTGGGCTTGGTGGTGAAATAGGGTTCGAACACCAGCGGCAGGATCTCCGGCGATATGCCGCTGCCGTTGTCGTGCACGGCCACGGTGACACCCATCTCCGGCTCGGACCATCGCCGCGCCGAGACCGTCAGCACTCCGTCGTCCGCCATCGCATCTGCGGCGTTCTCCGCCAGCCCCGCCAGCACGCCGCAGAACTGGACCCTGTCGAGCGTGACCATCGCGCCCACCGCCTGTCGCTCGACCACGAGGCGCAGCGTCTGGTTGCCATGCAGGCACTCCCGCAGGCGTGGCTCGCAATGTGCCAGGGCCTGTCCGATGTCGATCCGCACCGGCTGCAGATGCGCCCGGCGGGCGTAGGCCAGGAGTTGTGCGGTGAGATCGGCGCCGCTGCGGGCCGCTGTATGAGCTTCGCAGATCAGCGCATCCTTTTCCTTCGGGTCCGTCGACAGCTGGTACAGCTCGATATTGCCCAGAACGGCGGTCAGCATATTGTTGAAATCATGTGCGATCCCGCCGCTGAGCTGGCCGATGGCCAGCAGGCGTTCGTTCACGATCCGGCTGTGCTGCGCACGCTGCAGATCGCGCCGGGCACGCCGGATGTTGCGGCACAAAAGCAGGAAATACAGGTGAAGCGCGATGCCTCCGAAGGTCAGGATCAGCGTGTTGCGGAGCGAGAAGAACGCAGGGTCCCGGCCAACCGCGTAGGAATTCAGGATCCAGCCGATCTCGACCGTCAGGATGACCACCTGCGTGACGATGTCGTTGGTCAGCAGGACCGCGATCTCGGATCGCCTGCCCAGCGTGTGCATGTAGAACCCGGCGAACATGAAAAACGCCAGGATCGTCAACGAAATATCCGCGCTGGTGCCGAAGTAGAGGATCACGGCCGCGTAGGACCAGACGTTGACCAGATCGAGGATCCCGAGCATCAGGTAGGTCCGCGGCGGCACCTGCCGCGGGGCGCGTTCAAGGTACAACCGCAGCCAGAAGGTGCCGACCACATGAAGGATGTAGAGCAGCAGCGGAACCACGTCCCCGTAGCCGCGCCAGACCGCGAGGGCACCGATTCCGAGCAAAGCCGTCCGCAGGTACAACTCGCCCTGCCGGATCGAGGCGACCGTCTTCATGCCGCTGATGCCGACCGTCTCGGGCAGGTTTCCCATCAGGTCGTAATAGGAAAGCGACGCCCCACTCTCGATGTTCTGCGAGAGTGGTTCCTGCTTCCCGTGGTCGAAGCTCAAGTGCCTATTCTGCCGCCTGCGCAGCGTGCGCAGCGGCAGCCTCCAGATCCGCAGCCTTCTTCTCCACCTCCTCAACGATGTGGTCGACCATCTGGTCGTTGCTCATCTTGTGGCTGGCCTTGCCCGCGAGATAGACCATGCCGCTGCCCGCACCGCCGCCGGTGAAGCCGACATCGGTCATCAGCGCCTCACCCGGGCCGTTGACCACGCAGCCGATGATGCTCAGGCTCATCGGCGTCTTGATGTGCTCAAGCCGCTTTTCGAGGATCTCGACGGTCTTGATCACGTCGAATCCCTGCCGGGCGCAGGACGGGCAGGAAATGATGTTCACCCCCCGATGGCGCAGTCCGAGGCTCTTGAGGATGTCATAGCCGACCTTCACCTCCTGCACCGGATCGGCGGAGAGGCTGACGCGGATCGTGTCGCCGATGCCCATCCACAGCAGATTGCCAAGCCCGATGGCGCTCTTGATCGTGCCGGACATCAGCCCCCCGGCCTCCGTGATGCCAAGGTGCAGGGGCGCATCCGTCGCCTCCGCCAGGGACTGGTAGGCGGCGGCGGAGAGGAAGACGTCGGAGGCCTTTACGCTGATCTTGAACTCGTGGAAATCGTTGTCCTGCAGGATCTTGATGTGATCGAGACCGCTCTCGACCATGGCCTCCGGGCACGGCTCGCCGTATTTCTCCAGAAGGTGCCGCTCGAGCGAGCCCGCGTTCACACCGATGCGCATGGAGCAGTTGTGGTCCCGCGCGGCCTTGATGACCTCGCGCACCCGCTCCTCGCTGCCGATGTTGCCGGGGTTGATCCGGAGACAGGCCGCCCCCGCCTCGGCGGCCTCGATGCCGCGTTTGTAATGGAAATGGATGTCGGCGACGATCGGCACCGGGCTTTCCCGGACGATCTCCTTCAGCGCCCGGCTGCTGTCCTGATCCGGCACGGAGACCCGCACGATGTCCGCCCCGGCCTCCGCAGCGGCCTGGACCTGCGCGATGGTGCCCTTGATGTCGGTGGTGACCGTGTTGGTCATGGTCTGCACGGTGATAGGCGCATCGCCGCCCACCGGCACATTGCCCACCATGATCTGACGCGATTTCCGGCGTTCGATGCTGCGCCAGGGGCGGATGGGATTATGGGTCATGGCACGTCGTCCGTTTGTCCTGCACACCTGCCCGGCACGAGGCTAACGCCCCGCCGGTCCGGTTCGTTCCTGAATGTCCTGAGTTCGGAACCCGATACTCCGACCGCGCGGGCAGACTCTCCGGCTCCGTCAGTCCTGCGCCCCGGTCTGCACCGCGTTCAACTCGGCGACGACCTTAGCCAATTCCGTGTGCAGAGACAAATCCGCAGCCGCCATTTTTTCGGTCACATTCGCAACAGACAATGCGAGGTTGTCGGCGATTGCGCCATTGCCACCGTAGGGCCCGTAGGTCTTGCCATTGACGGCAAAGAACACGGCTCCGGCGTCGCCGGTGCGGATGGTCGGCGGCGTCTCCGTCTGCGGTACCTGGTAGGTGTCGCCCCGCTTCATGATCGCCTCGTAGATCGTCGCGCCGGAGGGGGCCTTGACCCGCACCCAGGCTTCGCGCGACGCCACGATGGTCACTCCCGGATTGGCGGCGGCAAGCACTTGCGGCTGCGGCACGGCGGTGGGACCCGCCGGAATACTGGACGCCATCTGTGTCTGACCGGCCGTCGCGCCGGACAGGGCGGCCATGACGGGTTTCAGGTCCGGATCGTCCTGTACGTTCGCCTCGGCGTAACCGGCCACGATCAGCGCCCCGTCGAGGGCCAGATCCTCCGTCACCGCGCCGCGCGGACCCGCCGGACCGTGCACCGTGCCGTTGACCGCGAAATAGACCGCGCCGGATTCGCCGACCTTGATCACCGGATCGGAGGCGCTGGCCGGGACGGGGAAGGTCTCGCCCGCGTTGAGGATGCCGGAGAACAGGACCGCGCCCTGTTCTTCCTTGATCTGGATCCATGCCGGACGCGCCGCGACGACGATCACGCCAGAACTCGACGCACCTGGGACGCTGCCGAAACCCGGAGCCAAGGCGGCGGCAGCCAGAGCGCTGTCCTGCACCTGCGGCAGGTGCGCGCCACGGCCAGTGCCGGCGAAAAGACCACCGCTATCGGGGTCGAGCGTGGAAATCGGGGCATCCCGGGCCACAAGGACCGGCACGTCCAGCGCCTGCGGACGGTAAAGCCGGTCGAAGGCCTCGTTAGAGGGCGGCGTGAACACGCCCGCCACACCGGCCTCCGCCAGCGCTTCCTGCCCGACAGTATCGGGCGCGGACGGCGCACGGGCCGCGTCGAGCGGATCGAGTTCACTGAGAACGATAGGGGTCTGTTCGACCGGCGACAGCTGCACCCGCTGCACTTCCTGCAGCACGGACCAGCCGCCGTAACCGATGCCGCCGATCAGCGCCAGCAGGACCAGCGAGGAGCCGATCGCGCCCGGCTCGATCCGCGACAGGAAGCTGTCGCCGGAGGGCGCGAAGGGCATGTTGGGCTCGGCAAAGGGATCGCGCGCCTTGGCTTTCGGTGCATCGCCGATGGCGGCCTTGCGGACCACGGAGGCGTCGGCGGACATGCCGTGCGCCACGGAAAAACCACTCTCGGCGCAGAACCCCTCGAAGGCCTCGTCCGGATCCATCCCGAGATAGCGGGCATAGGAGCGCACGTAACCGGCAATGAAACCGGGCGTGTCAAAGGCGGCAGGGTCGCAATTCTCGATGGCGGCGATGTAGCTGGCCTTGATCCGCAACTCGCGCTGCACGTCCAGCAACGATTTGCCCATGGTCGCCCGTTCGCCACGCATGACGTCACCGAGTTTCAGAGCAAAATCGTCAAAGCTTTGCGGCGCCTGGGCGGCATCCGCCAAAACCTTCTGCTGGGATTTGCGCCCGATCATGCGGCCTGCCCCGTCCTGTCCATGCTTGCCCCGTGCCTGCCCAAGTGCCGACCGTCACGATTCGTCTGCGGCCGTTATTTAATGCAGGTTACCACAGCGCAAGCGATTTGACAGGTTTTCCCGCGGTCAGCCGGCCATTTCGGCACGATTCAGCGCACAGTGACTCCACAGGTCATCCATGGCTTTTACCAGGTGGTCCATTTCCTTCGGACCATGCACAGGAGAGGGCGTGAACCGCAACCGTTCGGTGCCGCGCGGCACCGTCGGGAAGTTGATCGGCTGCACGTAGATGCCGTAGCCGTCGAGCAGCATGTCCGACAGTTTCTTGGTGTGCACCGGGTCGCCGACGATGACCGGCACGATGTGGCTGCCGTGGTCGATGATCGGCAGGCCCATGCCCTTGAGGCGCAGCTTGAGCACCTTGGCACGCTCCTGGTGCAACTCGCGCAGCGCCCGGCCCTCGTCGGTCTTCAGGAAGGCGACGGAGGCCGTCGCGCCCGCGGCCAGTGCCGGGGCCAGCGATGTGGAGAAGATGAAGCCCGGCGCGTAAGAGCGCACCGCGTCACACATTTTCGCCGATGCGGCGATGTAACCGCCCATCACACCGTAAGCCTTGGCCAGGGTGCCGTTGATGATGTCGATGCGGTGCATCAGGTTGTCCCGCTCCGCGACACCGCCCCCGCGCGGGCCGTACATGCCGACCGCGTGCACCTCGTCGATGTAGGTCAGCGCGTTGAATTCGTCAGCGAGATCACAGATTGCCTCCACCGGGCCGAAATCGCCGTCCATGGAATAGACGGATTCGAAGGCGATCAGCTTCGGCGCGGCGGGATCGTCGGCCTCCAGCTTGGCGCGCAGGTCCGCGAGATCGTTGTGCCTGAAGATTCGCTTCGCGCCGCCGTTGCGGCGGATGCCCTCGATCATCGACGCGTGATTCAGCTCGTCGGAATAGATGATGAGACCGGGAAACAGCTTCGGCAGCGTGCTCAGCGTGGCGTCGTTGGCGATATAGGCCGAGGTGAAGAGCAGCGCCGCTTCCTTGTGGTGCAGATCGGCCAGCTCGGCTTCGAGTCGCTTGTGGTAGACCGTGGTGCCGGAAATGTTGCGTGTCCCGCCGGAGCCCGCGCCGGTGGCGTCGATGGCTTCATGCATGGCGGCGAGGACCACCGGATGCTGACCCATGCCCAGGTAGTCGTTGCCGCACCACACCGTGATCGGCTGCTCCGCACCGTCCGGCTTGCACCAGGTGGCGTGCGGGAACTGGCCGTTCTTGCGTTCGATGTCGATGAAGGTCCGATACCGGCCCTCCTCATGGAGACGGTTCAGGGCAGTATCGAGTTTCGCGGTGTAGTCCACCGGGCTCCTCCTTCTTTCATGTCCGGGCCGTGGCCGATGTGCTGCGGGCTTCGGTCGACTGCGGCGGGCACCGCATTCAAGTTCGTGAATAACTAAAGACCACATCCTGTCATGTCTACCGTTTAGAACCGGACCAAGCGTCGCAGCCTTGACCGAGATCAAGCAAATCCCCGTGACAGCCATCCGTATCGCAATAAATGGAGTGTATCGGAAACACGTTTGCGTGTGACTAACCGGATAATCCGCACCCATCTTGCCGATTCCCGCACACATGCATCGCGAGTCGCCCTCCCGGGACGCAGGGTCGCACACCGCGTCCGCCCTCGCGTCCCGGACAAAAGTCGCAAACCTGCCGCGTTAACCCGTTGGGGCAAGGCAGGAATACCCGACTGGACCTGCTGCACGCCTGAGAGGACCATCCTGCCATTGACGTCTGTGTGACGGCGTATTTTCGCCGTCCCTGTCCTTTTGCATCGGTATTTGCATGAACCTCGTTTCGAACACGCCGTCCCTGGCGATTCCCTTCGTTCTCGCCACGGCGATCGGCTATGCCCTTGCGACCGTCGGCATGAAATCCGTCGCGGGCGGCACCGTGCCGCTCGGCTTCGCGGTTGCCGTCTTCGGCTTCGCCCTCGCCTTCCTGTCAGAGATCATCCTCATGCGGCGCTTCGATGTCTCGATCATCTACGTGTCGATCATCGCCGCGGAAACCGTGATGGTGCTCGTCTGGGCGCAATACATCGGTGAAGGGCTCGGCCCGCGCCAGCTTTTCGGAGCCGCGCTGGTGGTCGGCGGCATGGTCTTCGTCACCTGGTAGGCTGCTCTGGACAGTGGCACGCGGGGTGCTAGGCTCCGCGGCAAAAGCCAACAGGAGCCTTTCATGTCCCTCGACCCCGTCCTTTCCAGGATCGACGCCGACCTGCCCGCCGCACTGGACCGGCTGTTCGACCTGCTGCGAATCCCGTCGATTTCCACCGATCCGGAGTACAAGGCCGCCTGCGATGCCGCCGCGGACTGGCTGGTGGCGGACCTCGCCAGTTTCGGCATCGAAGCCTCCAAGCGCCCCACCCCCGGCCATCCCATGGTCGTCGGCCATGTGAAGGGCGACGGCCCGCACGTGCTGTTCTACGGCCACTACGACGTGCAGCCGGTGGACCCGCTGGAACTGTGGGACCGCGATCCGTTCGATCCGGCCATCGAGGAAACCGCCAAGGGCAAGGTCATCCGGGGTCGTGGCTCCTCGGACGACAAGGGCCAGCTGATGAGCTTCGTCGAAGCCTGCCGGGCGTGGCAGGCTGTCAACGGCGCCCTGCCCTGCTCCATCACCTTCTTCTTCGAGGGTGAGGAGGAAAGCGGCTCGCCTTCGCTCATTCCCTTCCTCAAGGAGAATGCCGGCGAGCTGAAAGCCGACGTTGCCCTGATCTGCGACACCGGCCTGTTCGAATCCCGCGTGCCGTCGATCATGACCCAGCTGCGCGGCCTTTGCGGCGAGGAGATCACCCTCACCGGCCCGAACAAGGACCTGCATTCCGGCATGTTCGGCGGCCTCGCCATAAACCCAGCGCGGGTGCTGGCGAAGATCCTCGGCAACCTGCACGACGATCAGGGGCGCGTGCAGGTGCCACATTTCTATGACGGCGTGCCCGATCTGCCGGAGGATATCGCCGCGCAATGGCAGGCGCTCGGCTTCGATCACGAGACCTTCCTCGGCGATGTCGGCCTCTCGGTGCCCGCGGGCGAGCAGGACCGCACGCCGCTGGAAATGATCTGGTCGCGCCCCACGGCGGAAATCAACGGTATCACTGGCGGCTACACCGGCAAGGGGTTCAAGACCGTGCTGCCCTCGAAAGCCTCCGCAAAGGTCAGCTTCCGTCTCGTCGGCCAGCAGGACCCGCATGCCATCCGCAAGAATTTCCGCGACTGGGTCCGGGCGCAGCTGCCCGCCGATGTGACCGCCGACTTCCACGAACACGGCGCCTCTCCTGCGAGCCAGATGGAAACCACCCACCCGGCGTTCGAGGCGGCGCGCAGCGTGCTCGGCGCGGAATGGGGGCATGAGGCGGCCTTCACCGGCTGCGGCGGCTCGATCCCTGTGGCGGGCTATTTCAAGACGATCCTCGGCATGGACACCATGCTGATCGGCTGGGCCAAGGACGACGACCAGATCCACTCGCCCAACGAGAAGTACGACCTCGAGAGCTTCCACAAGGGCATCCGCAGCTGGGCACGCGTGCTCGACGTGATCTCACGCTGACAGACAAGACAAGCGAGGGGCCAGCCCCTCGCGCTCCCCGGAGTATTTTCAAAGAGAAGAAAGGCAGGAAGCCACGCCCGTGGGATGCGCCGTGTCCCCTGTTTCTTCTCTTCGGCACATACTCCCGCCGAAGGCATCCGGCACCGGGCACCGGGACTGCGCGGCGGAGTCTCAGACCGCCGCGGCCGCCTGCTCCCGGATGCGCTCGATCATCGCCCGCAGCCCGTTGGAGCGCTGAGCCGACAGGTGGTCGTGCAGCCCGAGGCGGCCAAGCTCCGTCCGCGCATCCACTCGCATGACCTCACCCACCGGCAGGCCATCATAAAGGCGGTGCAGCAAGGCAATCAGCCCGCGCACGATCATCGCGTCGCTTTCCCCCTGAAAGTGGTAGACCCCGCCCTCGATCTGCGGATGCAGCCAGACCTGGCTGGCGCAGCCGTCTACCTTGGTCGCGGGCACCTTGAGCGCCTCCGGCAGCGGCTCCATCGCCTTGCCGAGTTCGATCACCATGCGATAGCGGTCTTCCCAGTCCTCGAGAAACTCGAAATCCTCGACCACCTCTTCGAATGCAGCCTGTGCCATGCGCCTGTCTCCTTTGACACTGGAGTTATGCAACAGCAGGTGAAAGGTCCAGACCACAGACGCCCTGCCGTCTTTTCAAGCGGATGCATTTCGGTTAACTCAGGTCAAAGGCAGGTTTATGGGCGGCATTCGCATGAAGAGATCTCTTTCGGTTCTGGTTCTTTCCGCTCTGGTCCTGACCAGTTGCGGCAGCATCCGCGACTCGCGCTTCAACCCGTTCAACTGGTTCGGCCGCAGCACGTCGCAGCCGGTCGCCGCCGAAGGCGCGGTCAACCCGCTGATCCCGCGCCGCCGTGTGTCCATCTTCCGTGACAATGGCCCCGAGGTCTACCGAGGCTCGCTGATCGGCGAGGTCACGGAGCTGGTGATCAACCGCCGCCCCGGCGGCGCCATCATCGAAGCCACGGGCATCACCGACCGGCAGGGCCCGTTCGAGCTGCGTCTCGTGAAGGTCGACGCCGAAAGCGATGCGGATACACTGACCTACGAATTCCGCGCCCTGCAATTGCAGCGCCGCGTCGGCACCGAACTGTCGCGCACCTACACCGCCGCGCTGTTCCTGACGGACCAGGACCTGACCGGCATCCGCGAGATCCGCGTCAAGGGCCTGCGCAACGTCCGCTCCTCGCGCCGCTGATCCGGCGCTTCGGGATTGGGCAGAGCGCTCCGCCCGGCCCTGTCTCGGCGGGATACGCTTGCA
Organism: Tropicibacter sp. S64; assembly: GCF_049803835.1. Taxonomy (NCBI): domain Bacteria; kingdom Pseudomonadati; phylum Pseudomonadota; class Alphaproteobacteria; order Rhodobacterales; family Roseobacteraceae; genus Tropicibacter; species Tropicibacter sp. S64. The sequence continues at coordinate 114,150 of NZ_JBNAGK010000002.1, forward strand.
CCCCGGCGCGCCGCGCACTACCTGTTGGGTCAGTGACATCTGAACCACCACGGAGACCCAAGGCATGCCGATGGAGCGCCACGAAATCGAGAAACTCCTGCGCGAGACCTTTCCGGATGCCGAGATCCAGGTCGGCGGCGATGACGGCGTGCACATGTCGGCCATGGTCGTCGACGAGAGCTTTCGCGGCATGAACCGGGTGCAGCAGCAGCGGGCCGTCTATGCCGCCCTGAAGGGCAAGATGGATGGCGCCGGGGCCGAGCTGCACGCCCTCGCCCTTACGACCCGGGCGCCGGACTGACATGGACCCGGTGGTGCTGATCCTTATCCTGCTGGCGCTGATCGCCCTCGTGGCGACGGTACTGGCGGTGGTCAACCAGCGCCGTGTCCCCGGCAGCCGGGGCAGCGAGCCCGGCACCGGACATCACGAACTGACTTCCGACTATCACTCCGGGGTCGGCGGCGGACATTCCCAGACCTGGACCGTGCCGCGCGACCCGCAGGACTACGCCAAACTCTTCATACCGAAGGACGCCAGAAAATGAGCGACGCAAAGACGCTGATCGACGAAACGGTCAAAGCCAATGACGTGGTGCTGTACATGAAAGGCACCAAGTCCATGCCCCAATGCGGTTTTTCCAGCCGCGTGGCGGGTGTGCTGAACTACATGGCGGTGGACTTCAAGGACGTGAACGTCCTCGAAGACGACGCCATCCGGCAGGGGATCAAGGAATACTCCGACTGGCCGACCATCCCGCAACTCTACGTCAAGGGCGAGTTCGTCGGCGGCTGCGACATCATCACCGAGATGACCCTTTCGGGAGAACTCGACACGCTGTTCGAGCAAAGCGGCGTCTCCTACGACAAGGCGGCTGCGGAAAAGATCCGCGAAGCCAACGCCTGATCCTGCGCCGGGGGCGGACCAAACTGGCCCGCGCCCCCGGCACCACACGGAGACCGGGGTGAAGAACACGTCGCTCCATGGCTATTCGGGAAAGCCGCTGTTCGGAAAACTCGGCCTGAAACCCGGAATGCGCAGCCTCGCGCTGAATGCCCCGGCGCATTACCCGGACCTTCTGGCGGGCTTGGAAGGGGTCGATTGGATCGACCCTCCTGGGTCCGCAGACTTCGTTCACCTGTTCTGCGCCAACCGTGCCGCGCTGCAAACCGGGGCACCAGAGGCGCTGACCTTCGTTCGGGACGGCGGGATGTTCTGGGTCTCCTGGCCCAAGAAATCCTCACCCCTGTTCATCGACCTGACCGAAGACGGGCTGCGCGACGTGCTGCTGCCAACCGGCTGGGTGGATGTGAAGGTTTGCGCGGTCGATCAGGACTGGTCGGGGCTCAAGTTCCTGCGCCGCCGGGCGTGAACTTGCGCGGCGGGCATCACCCGGCCCGCCCCACGCTTCAGCCGACCTTCAGCTTTTCGTCAACCGTGTCCGCCAGCGACTCGATCCGGGCCGCGATCTCCGCCAGTCCGTCGGTCACGTCATCCGGGATCACCGGCACTTCGACCCGTTCCGGTTCCGGCGGCGGCGCGCTGCGCAGACGGTCGATTTCGCCTTGCAGGGCGATCATGCGGTCCTCCGCCTCGCGCAGCCGCTCCTCCAGCCCGGCGGTCTTGTCCGCCAGCATCAGGCCCGCCATCAGCAGCATGCGGGCTTCCGGCATGCGCCCGATCTGCTGGACCAGCACCTGCGCCTCCGAATCGAGAAGACCAGCGGCGGAGAGCAGGAATTGTTCCTCTCCCTTCTGGCAGGCGACTTCGAAGGTGCGGCCGCCAATATGGATCGGGACTTCGATCTGTACGGACATCACACGCTCTCCTGTTCTGCTGCCGTCTGCGCACCCGCGCCGCCCAGTAGCGGCGTCAGAGCCTCCAGCACCGCCCGCGCTTCCGCCGCCTCGGCACTCCGCGCGGCGCGGAGCGCACCCAGTTCGACAGCCATCGCCTCGTTGATCAGCGCCGGGTTGGCCAGCGCCCCGGCATTGGCCTCGCGCAGCGCGGCCACCGTTGCCGTCAGCGCCTCGTTCGCGGCCCGTAGCCCCTGCAGTTCGCCGTCGAGCTGGCTCAGCGCCTCGCGGCCCGCCGCCAGTTGCTCGCGCAGCGTCGCGGTCTCGTTGTCCTGCCGCTCGCCCAGGGTTCGCAGACGTTCCTCCAGCTGGGCGTTGGCCAGCTTCTCGTCCTCCAGCGCCTCGCGCAGCTGCGCCAGTTCCTCGGGGTCTGCGGCCGGGGCGGCAGGCTCCGGCTCCGGTACAGGCTCGGGCTCCGGCATGGCTTCCATGGCGGCCCGCATCTCCAGCATCTCTGCCCGAAGCTCTTCTGCCTCGGTCATCGACTTCTCGGTCTGCGCCCGCATGGCGGCCAGTTCGGCGGCCACCGCGCCGGGCTCCCACCGATCCAATCCTGTCCCGATGCGATCCAGCGCACGGGTGATCCGCGCCTGCAACTCGTCTATCTGAGCCATTCCGCTCCCCTCAATGAACCCTCGGACGATCCTGTGCGAGGCGTTCTGCGAATCGCCTCCGGACCTTTGCCCCGCAGTTTAGCAAGAGCACGCAAAAATTGCGCCCCCTTGTCTTTCAAGTGCTTGGCCGCCGCTCTTCATGTTATCCGCGCCGCCCGGTTCCCGCTTTGCTTGAACTTCGCCGCCACGCTGCTATTGAGCGTCCCAGCCGCTCAATTTCCGTCACTGCAGCCCGTAAGGACAACACACGTGGACATTCAACAGCTTCGCAGCAGCAATCCCGATCACTGGATGCGCGCCACGGCCATCAGAGCCCTCGCCCTCGATGCCGTCGCGGCGGCCAATTCCGGCCATTCCGGCGCACCCATCGGCATGGCCGATGTCGCCACCGTGCTTTTTGGCAACCATTTGAAATACGACGCGGCCCGCCCCGACTGGCACGACCGTGACCGCTTCATCCTGTCCGCTGGTCATGGCTCCATGCTGATCTATGCCCTGCTCTATCTCTCGGGCGATCCCGAAGTGACGCTGGACGAGGTGAAAAACTTCCGTCAGTGGGGCGCGAAGACCGCCGGTCACCCGGAGAACTTCCTTCTGAAGGCTGTCGAGACCACCACCGGCCCGCTCGGCCAGGGCATCTCCAACTCGGTCGGTTTCGCCATGGCGGAGGAAATGCTCCGCGCCCGCTTCGGCAAGAAGCTGGTGGATCACTACACCTATGTCATCGCCGGCGATGGCTGCCTGATGGAAGGCGTGAGCCAGGAAGCCATCGGCCTTGCCGGGCGCTATGGTCTCAGCAAGCTCATCGTCTTCTGGGACAACAACGACATCACCATCGACGGCAAGGTCTCCCTCTCGGACAAGACCGACCAGGTCGCCCGCTTCAAGGCGTCCGGCTGGCACGTTCAGGAAATCGACGGCCATGACCCGGCGGCCATCGACGCGGCCATCGTCGCGGCGAAGAAAGCGAATGCCCCGTCGATGATCGCCTGCAAGACCCACATCGCACTTGGCCACGCGGCGCAGGACACCTCCAAGGGTCACGGCGCGTTGACCAACGCCGATCAGAACACCGCGGCCAAGGAGAACTGGGGCTGGGCCTCGGGTCCGTTCGAGACGCCGAAAGAGGTGCTCGACTGGTGGCGCGCCACCGGTTCGCGGGGCGCGGCGGATCGCGCGGGATGGGAAGCCCGCCTCGGTGAGCAGAGCAGCCAGCGTCAAGCCGAGTTCGAGCGCGTGATGACCGGCCAGGCGCCGAAGAAGCTGTCCGCCACCGTCAAGGCGCTGAAGAAGCAGCTGTCGGAGAGCAAGCCGAGCGTCGCGACCCGCAAGGCCTCGGAAATGGCGCTGGAAGTGATCAACCCGATCATGCCCGAAACCATTGGCGGCTCCGCCGACCTCACCGGCTCCAACAACACGCTGACCGGCGACATGGGCAAGTTCGACGTGGACAACCGCAAGGGCCGCTACGTCTACTGGGGCATCCGCGAGCACGGCATGGCGGCGGCGATGAACGGTATGAGCCTGCATGGCGGCGTGCGTCCCTACGGCGGCACCTTCATGGCCTTCACAGACTACGCCCGCCCGGCGATGCGCCTCGCCGCGCTGATGCACACGCCGACCATCTTCGTGATGACCCATGATTCCATCGGTCTGGGCGAGGACGGCCCGACGCACCAGCCGGTCGAGCATCTGGCGATCAGCCGCGCGACGCCGAACACCCTGGTGTTCCGCCCCGCCGACGCGGTGGAGACCGCCGAAGCCTGGGAAATTGCGCTGAACCAGACCGCGACGCCGTCCGTGCTGTCGCTGACGCGCCAGAACCTGCCGACCGTGCGCACCGAGCACAAGACTTCGAACCTGTCGGAGAAGGGCGCCTATGTGCTCGCCGAGGCGGAAGGCAAACGGCAGGCGATCATCATCGCCACCGGCTCCGAGGTGGAAATCGCCCTCGCCGCCCGCGATGCACTGCAGGCCGAGGGCATCGGCACCCGCGTCGTCTCCATGCCCTGCATGGAGCTGTTCGCGGCGCAGGACGAAAGCTACCGCCGCCGGGTGCTGCCCGCCGGTCCGGTCCGCGTCGGCGTCGAAGCGGCGGTCCGGCAGGGCTGGGACCGCTGGCTGCTGGGCGAGCGTGGCCGCGAACAGAAAGCGGATTTCGTCGGCATGGACAGCTTCGGCGCCTCGGCCCCGGCAGAGACCCTCTACGAGAAATTCGGCATCACCGCCGAAAATGTCGCGTCCAAGGTCAAAGCCCTGCTGGGCTGATCCACCACGCGTGAAAAACACCAAGGGCCGGGGAATTTCCCCGGCCTTTTTCGTGACTTGCGCCTGTCCGCGCCACTGGTTTCGCGGTGCGGTCCGACCAAGAGTGACGTAAGGTCAACTTTTACAGTGACTTTACCCTCTTGCCCCTGCCCCGTGCTTTGGGCCATTCCGGACCCGTGCGAGGCGGAGGTCGACCATGAACGCAAACTACGACACGGACCATCCCGAGTGGGGCCCGTTCGGCAGGCCGATCTTCGACGATCCCAGCGCCGAGCATCTCAAACGGGTCGGCGTTGTCGACATCGGCTCCAACTCCGTCCGCCTCGTGGTGTTCGACGGCGCGGCTCGCAGCCCGGCGTATTTCTACAATGAAAAGGTGATGTGCGGCCTCGGCGCGGGCATGGCCGAGAGCGGCCGTCTCAATCCCGAAGGCAAGAAACGCTGTCTTGCGGCGATGAAGCGATTCCGCCTGCTGGCCGATGGCATGGAACTGCCCGAACTGTCGGTCGTCGCCACCGCCGCCATGCGCGAGGCGGAGGACGGCCCCGCGTTCCAGAAAGAGCTGGAGAAGGCCACCGGTCTCAAGGTCCATGTCATCGACGGCGAGGAGGAGGCGCGGCTTTCGGCGCAGGGCGTGCTGCTCGGCTGGCCCGGCGCCTATGGCCTCGTCTGCGATATTGGTGGCTCCTCCATGGAACTGGCGGAAATCGACGACGGCAAGGTCGGAAAATGCATTACCTCGCCGCTGGGCCCCCTGAAATTCAAGGACATGGCCGGGGGCGCGGACGCCCGCAAGGCCTATATCAAGGGCATCATCAAGGATCTGGCGGAGTTCATGGGGGCGCAGAACGACCGCCTCTTCCTCGTCGGAGGCAGCTGGCGCGCCATCGCCCGGATCGACATGGAACGCCGCGGCTATCCGCTCCACGTCCTGCACGAATACCGCATGGACGTGCAGACCGTCTCCGACACGCTGGCCTTCATCGCGCAGGCCGATCTCGAGGACCTGCGCAAGGCCTGCTCGATTTCCTCCGCCCGGATGGAGCTTGTCCCCTTTGCGGCCGAGGTGCTCGCCCGGCTCATCAAGACCTTCCAGCCCAAGGACATCGCGATTTCCAGCTACGGCATCCGCGAAGGCCTGCTCTACGAACAGATGTCGCAGGAAATCCGCGAGCGCGATCCGCTGATCGAGGCCTGCCGGGCCATCGAGGCCAAGGACGCCCGCCTGCCCGGCTTCGGCGCCCGTCTCTACCGCTTCGTCTCGCCGCTCTTTCCCGACGCCGACGCGGCCCGCCAGCGGATCATCCGCGCTGCTTGCCTGCTGCATGACGTCAGCTGGCGCGCGCATCCCGATTATCGCGCCGAAGTCTGCTTCGACAATTCGACCCGGGCCAATCTCGGCGGGCTCAAGCATTCCGAGCGCATCTATCTCGGTCTCGCACTGCTGCACCGTTATCGCAACAAGCGCGAGGGCACGCATTTCGAAAGCATGTACGGCCTGCTGACCGAAGCCAAGCAGACCGAAGCGGAAGTTCTGGGCAAGGCCATGCGGCTCGGCGCCATGCTCTGGATGACCGATCCGGGACAGGACAAGGCGCGGCTGAGCTGGGACAACTGGACAAAGCGCCTGTGCCTGCACCTGTCACCGGACACCTCAGCCCTGTTTGGCGAGGTGACGGAATCGCGGCTGAAATCGCTGGGCGAGTCGCTCGGGGCGGAAACCGTGGACTTCGAAGTGATCGAAGAAGAGCCGGATCACGACTGAGGCGCGTCAGAGCTCGATCTCTTCGCCCCGGCCCGCGTCTTCGTCTGGCTTGCGCATCTCGTCCGGGGTCTTCTTGCGCATGATGATGTCGCCGTTCGGCAGCATCTCCGGCGGGTGGTAGCTGGACCAGTCCTGAACCTGACCCATAAGGTCGCGCAACGCCGGCCCCATTTCCTGGGCGAAGTCCTTCATCATCGGGCGCAGCTCGCCCGCCATGTCGTCGAGGTCCTTCAGCGCCGGTTCCAGCTCGGTCATCAGCCCGCGCATGAACAGCTTCATGCCCTGTTCCATCAGACTGCCGCCGTCCTCCTCCTGCGCGGTTGCAGGCGCGGCGAACAGGCACAGGGCGAAAATCGAGGGCGCGATCTGTCTCATACCGCGAATATAGGCCCGCGCCGCGTGTTTGATAAGGGGTCAGAGCGCCGCCGCCATGGCCACCGCCGCGCGGACGCCGTCGATCATGCGCACCTGCGTGCCCTGCCCGGCCCGTGCAGCGATGTCGACCATGCCGCCACAGCCCAGAACCACGCTGCGTATGTCGTCCTCGGCCTCCGCCCGCCGCACTTCGGCCAGCACCTTCTGCGTCGCCGCTTCCGGGTCCTCCTCCAGCGCCAGGACCGGCACCTCGCTGGCCCGCATCTTTGCCAGATAGGCCCCGAGGCCATAGCGCCGGACGTTGCCCTCCAGCACCGGCAGCGACACCGAGAGCGTCGTCACAACCGAAAACCGCCCGCCCACGGCAATCGCCGTCAGGTAAGCCGCCTGCCCGATGCCGAGCACGGGACAGTCCACCAGCGCCCGCGCTTCCTCGAGCCCGGTGTCGTCGAAACAGCCGATGATGATGGCCTGCGCGCCCTCCGCCGCCGCCGCCTTCACGCAGTCCAGCATCGGCGGCACGGCCAGATCGCCATCTGCCGCCCCCTGGATCGCGGGCGGCCCGCCGTGGTTCGTCATGCCCTCGATGCGCACGCCCGGCGCCACCTGCCGCGCCACCCGCAGCATGCTCTCGGTCATGGCGACGGTGCTGTTGGGGTTGATCAGGACGATCATACCAGCCCCTTGCCCTTGTCCGACCCCGCCTTCGCCTTGCGCCGTGCGCTGAGGAAGGCGATGGCGAGGAAAACCCCGATCAGCACCAGCGAGAACAGCGTCGTCAGCGTGCCGAGCGCGTAGAGCACCGGCGAGGTGACGTTCGTCGTCATACCGAAAATCTCCAGCGGCAACGTGTTGTAGCTCCCGGCGGTGAGCAGCGTGCGGGCGAATTCATCGTAGCTGAGGGTAAAGCCGAACAGGGCCACCCCGATCAGCGAGGGCGCGATGATCGGGATCACCACATGGCGCAGCGTCTGCCAGTTGGTCGCGCCAAGATCCCGCGCCGCCTCCTCATAGCTTTTGTCGAAGCGGTTGAAGACCGCGAACATGATCAGCAGGCCAAAGGGCAGCGTCCAGGTCAGCTGCGCCCCGAAGCCCGAGGTCGCCCAGTGCACCGGCAGGCCGCTCTGCGAGAAGATCAGCCCGACGCCGAGGGAGATCAGGATCGAGGGGATCACCAACGACGTGATGATCAGGTAAAACACCACCGAAGACCCGCTGAACCGCTTGCGAAACGCCAGACCGCCCATGACGGAGACCACCACCGTCGTCACCATGACCATGAGGCCAAGCGCGAGCGAGCGGCGGAAGCTGCCCCAGATGTCGCCCACCGCCTGCTGCTCGAAGAGGTCACGGAACCAGTGCAGCGAGACGCCGTTCATCGGGAAGGTCAGCCCGCCCTGCGGCCCCTGAAAACTTAGAATACCGATTGTGAGCGTCGGGCCGTAAAGGAACAGCAGGAACAGGCCAAAGAATGCGGCAAGGATATAGAACGAACGCGGACGCGGCTCCATGGATCAAAGCTCCTTCAGGGCTTGGCTTGCGATGAGGTCCCGGGTCGGGCCCGGGACTGCGTTGCGCCTGCGGTCAAGGCTCGCCATGGCTCACAGCTCCTTCCGGATGTCGACAAAGCGCAACAGGATGCCGATCACGATCAGCACCGTGCACAGCAGCACCACCGCCGTCGCCGAAGCCGACGGATAGGCAAGCAGCGCGATGTCATTGGAGATCAGCCGCCCGACGTTGGCGGACTGGCTGCCGGACATGAAGCGCACGGTGATGAAATCGCCCATCACCAGCGTGACCACGAAAATCGTGCCGATCATGATGCCGGGCTTGGTCAGCGGAATGATGACGTTCCAGAGGATCTGCACGCCGTTCGCCCCCGCATCCCGCGCCGCCTCGATCAGGGATTTGTCGATCCGCATCATGGTGTTGAAGATCGGCACCACCATGAACAGCGTGTAAAGATGCACGAAGGCGAGGATCACCGCGAAATCGCTGAACAAAAGCCACTCCACCGGCTCGTCGATCACGCCCCAGGAGATCAGCGCCGAATTGGCGATCCCGTTGCGGCCAAGAAAGGGAATCCACGAAATCATCCGGATGATGTTCGAGGTCCAGAACGGGATCGTGCACAGCAGGAACAACGCGATCTGCCAGGTCAGGCTGCGCACGTGAAAAGCCAGGAAATAGGCCACGGTAAACCCGATGGCCAAGGTGAACGCCCAGGTGATCGCCGCGTATTTGAAGGTGTTGAGAAACACCTTGTACGTCACCGGCGAGCCGAAGAGGAATTCGTAATTCTCGAAATCGAAGGCCGGAATTATGGAGAATTCCGTCGCCTGCCAGAAACTCACGATCACGATCATGACGATCGGCAGGACAAGAAAGGCCAGCAGGATCGCCATCAGCGGCGAAACCATCAGCCAACCGGTCACGTGACGGTTCAGTTGCACGCCGCCTTCCCTTCTTCTTGGCAAAAATACCCGAAAACGGGGGGCATGGCCCCCCGCCCGGACGTCATCACGAGGCGATGAACTCGTTCCACTTGCGGACCATGTACTGGTTCTCGTCCATGACCGCGTTCCAGCAGGCAACCGAGCCCATGCGATCGTAGAACGATCCGCCGTCGCGCACCTCGCCGGCCTGTGCCATGGCGTCGCCAAAGGGGTTGGTGATGGTGTCGGTGGCTTCCTTGCCCTCGAACCAGTAGCCCCACTCGTTTTCGGACATATAGGCCTTGGAGGTTTCCGGCACCGCCGAGTAGTAGCCCTGACGCATCAGGAACCCGCCGACCCAGCCGTCCAGATACCAGTTGATGTACTCATAGGCCGCGTCGCGCTCGAGACCGGTGAGCGACTTCGACAGGCCGATGCCGCCACCCCAGGAGCGGTAGCCCTCTTCCAGCGGCTGGTAGACGCAAGGAATGCCCTTGGACTTCACCGCCGTGATCGCCGGCGACCACATCGACTGGATCACGACCTCGCCGGAGGCCATCAGGTTCACGCTTTCGTCGAACGACTTCCAGAAGGCGCGGAACTGGCCGTTCTTCTTGGCCTCGGTGAAGATCGCCATGGTCAGGTCGATCTCTTCCCGGGTCATGTTGCCCTTGTCGGGGTATTTGTACTCGCCCATGGATTCCACGACCATGGCCATGTCCATGATACCAATGGAAGAAATGTCGAGAATCGACGCCTTGCCCTTGAACTCGGGGTTCAGAAGCTCCGACCAGTTCTTGATCGGACGGCCGATCAGGTCGGGACGGATGCCCAGCGTGTCGGCGTTGTAGATCGTCGGGATCAGGGTCATCCAGCCGGACTCTTCCTGCACGAAATCCTTGCCGTCGGGACCGGAGGTGAAGCCCACGGTATGCGGCGCGGTGCCCTGGGCGATCACGCTCTCCGGGGTCAGCTTACCGTTGCGGAAGATGCCGACGATCTTGTCGTAGTTCTTGATCTTCGAGGTATCCATCGGCTGCAGGTTGCCGGTCGGCCAGACCTTCTTGCAGATCCAGTATTCGATGTCGGCGATGTCGAAGCTGTCCGGCTGGGTCGCGGCGCGCTGCGTCACGCTGTCGGAGTCGAGCGCGGTCATCTCGAGCGTGAAGCCAAGATCTTCCTTCACTTTCTGCGCCACCTCGTTGAGGTTCGACACGCCTGTGCCGAACTGGCGCAGGGTCACGTCCTTGATGTTCTGCGCCCAGATCATCGGGGCGCCGAGGGTGCTGCCCGCGGCGAAGGCGGCGCCACCCTTGAGCACATTGCGTCGGGAAATCCTGGTCATTGTCTGTCTCTCCATGTTGGCTTTGTCCGGGGCTTTTTCGAATGCGCCCCCGATGGGTGTCAGGCTGTCAGTCGGTGTAGCTGTGTGTCTTCCCAGATCAGACCGACCGTCTCGCCCGGGTTGGTTGGATTGTCGAAGAAGCGGGCATCGGGCATCAGCACGATGACCTCCTGATCGCCGGCGATCCGCGCAGCGACGCTCACATGGGTGCCCTGGTACTCGACGCCCGTGACGGTGGCGTCCTGCCGACCCTGCCCCGGTGCGCCGATATTCAGCGCATCGGAGCGAATGGCGAAATGCCCGTCCTGCAAGGCCAGAACATTGTGACCACCCATGAATCGTGCAACAAACGCCGTTTTTGGTGCATTGAAGACCTCACGCGCCGGTCCGGCCTGTTCGATCAGCGCGTTGTTCATCACCACCACATCATCCGCCAGCGCCAGCGCCTCGTCTTGGCCGTGGGTGACGTGGATGAAGCTGATGCCCAGTTCGCGTTGCAGTTTCTTCAGCTCCGCCCGCATCCGGATGCGCAGGAACGGATCGAGCGCCGACAGAGGCTCATCGAGGAGCAGCACCTGAGGCCGTGTAATCAGCGCCCGCGCCAAAGCAACCCGCTGCTGTTGCCCGCCCGACAGCTGGTCCGGCAGACGGTCGGCGAGGTTGCCAAGGTCCACCAGTTCGAGCATCTCCGCCGCCTTCTTCCGCCGCGTCGGAGCATCGACTCCGGCCATCTTCTGGCTGAAGGCCACATTGTCGAGCACACTCAGATGCGGGAACAGCGCATAGCTCTGGAACATCATCGCCGTGCCCCGCTTCGCCGGTGGCAGCCTGGAGATGTCCCGACCGGCAAGCAGGATCGCGCCGTCGCTGACGCTCTCATGGCCCGCGATCATCCGCAGCGTCGACGATTTCCCGCAGCCGGACGGCCCGAGCAGGCAGGTATAGGATGCATGCTTGAAATGGTGGTTGATCGCATCGACGGCCAGCGCATCGCCGTAGCGCTTGGTCACCGAAACCAGTTCGAGATCCTGTTTGGTCGCGTCCGCTGTCATCGCCCACTCCGTAACTTTCCGCTATCCGAGCAGCGTCTTGTCGCGTCACGCCAACAAAAGCCGTCGTCTGGAACAGGGGCGTGCACAAAAATGGTCAAACTTTATGCAGTCATGGACCCGTTTGTGTAAAATTCGCTCGAAGTATTGTATACAATTTGACCGGCAATGATGTACGCACCCGCAGGGGTTGCCGCCTCGCCCCCCCTCTGCCAATGCTGATTCCGAGGGCCAGGCGGCCCGACGAACTGTATGAAGTGACTGGTATGAAACCTTCCGCCTCCAGCGAGATCGTTGCCAACGCGCTGACGCTGGCCATTCACGAGCATCGCCTCGCTCCGGGCACCAAACTGGGCGAGGACGATCTCGCGGAGATCTACGGCGTGTCCCGCACCATCGTGCGCGCCGCCCTGCAGAGCCTGTCCCACATCCAGTTGGTCGACATCCGCCGCAATCGCGGCGCCTTCGTCGCGCAGCCTTCGCCGATCGAGGCCCACGAAGTCTTCGAAGCGCGCGAGTTGCTGGAGCCACGCACCGCCCGGAACGCCGCCCTCAATGCCACGCCGAAGGACATCGAGAACCTCCGCGCGCATATCGAGGCGGAGCACGCCGCGATCCACGCCCGGGACCGGGGCCGCGCGCTGCGCCTGTCGGGCCTGTTTCACATCGAGATCGCCAGGATTGCGGGGCAGACCACCATCGCGGAATTCATCGAGACGCTGATCGCGCGCTCGTCCCTGATCATCGCGCTGTACTGGCGCCGCGAGAGCGCCCTGTGCGAAAGCCACGCCCATCATGCGCTGATCCGCGCAATCTGCGACCATGACGGGAGCGGCGCGGAAGAGCTCATGCGTTCGCACCTCGTCGATCTGCACACCGCGCTCGACCTGCGCACCCAGACCGAGGCGCCGCTGTCCCTGCGCGAGGCTTTGCAACCATGACGGTCCGGCGCCTGTCCCTCGACGCGGTGGAGACAATGCTCGACTGGGCCGCCGCCGAACGCTGGAACCCGGGTCTGGACGATGCCGCCGCGTTCCACGCTGCCGACCCCGACGGATTTTTCGTAAAGGAAGTCGCGGGCCGCCCGGTCGCCGCCGTCTGTGTGGTGAACCACACACCGGACTTCGCCTTCCTCGGCCTCTATATCGCCGCGCCGCAGGCCCGCGGCCAAGGACACGGGCTGGAGGTCTGGACCGCTGCGCTCGAGCACGCCGGATCGCGATGTGTCGGGCTCGACGGGGTGCCGCAGCAGCAGGCGAACTATCGCAAGTCGGGTTTCGTCCTGGCTGGAAAAACCGTTCGGTATCAAGGATCTCTGCCGCACATCTCCGGATCGGATGCAAGGCTGTCCTCGCCCGAAGACCTGCCGGATCTCTGTGTTCTGGACCGGATGGCCTGCGGATTCGATCGCCGGCGCTTCGCCGAGGCATGGCTGCAGAACACCGCCACGCGGCAGACCGTTCTCCTTCCGGACGGCAAGGGCTTCGCCACCTTCCGTCTCTGCCGGTCCGGCGTGAAGATCGGACCTTTTCTGGCGCATGACGCCGCAAGCGCCGACGCCTTGCTGAACGCCATCCCTTTCGGTTTTCCCGGCGGAGAGGTCTACATCGACGTCCCGGACAGCGCCGCACCCCTGACCGCCCGGCTTCGGATCATGGGGTTCACCCCGGTCTTCGAAACCGCACGCATGTACCGCCCGGCCGCGCCGGACGTGCCGCGGCGCGACTTCTATGCGACGGCGACCCTCGAACTCGGCTAGATTTCCTGCGGCATGAAATCGGAGGGCGCCACAGGCATCACAGCCTTCAACAAGGCAACCGACTTCTGAAGTCCTTCCAGGGAATTGAGGATCACATCCTCATGTTCGATGCTGAGCCACCCATCGTATCCCGCCATGCGCAGCCGGTAGCAGAACTGCCGCCACCATTCCTCGCCGTGACCAAAACCGAGCGTCACGTAGCTCCATGATCTCGCGGGAATATCCATGAGCGAGCCGCTCTCCAACAGCGATGTCACCGCCTGGACCGGCGCGTTCAGCAAAGTATCCTTGGCGTGCACATGGTACAGGGCCTCACCCAATGCCTCCACCGCTTGCAACGGGTCGGCACCCATCCAGAACAGGTGGGACGGGTCCAGGTTCGCGCCGACCACCGGACCGATGGCCTCGCGCAGTTGCATGAGGGAGGGCACATTGTACACACACTGGTTGCCGTGCAACTCCAGCGCGATCCGCTCGACACCGTTTTCCCGCGCCAGCGCGGCAATACCCGTCCAAAACGGGAACAGCACGTCCTCCCACTGATATCGCAGGATGTCCCGGGTCTCCGGGGGCCAACTCGACACGACCCAGTTGGGCATCTCGTCCGTCGGCGAACCGGCGGGCAGTCCCGACATCGTGCAGACGGTCTTGATCCCGAGTGCGCCGGCAAGCCGGATGGTCTCGACGAGGCAATCCGCCTGGCTCCGGTCCTTGGGATGCAGCGGGTTGCCGTTGGCATTGAGTGCGACGATCTCGAGATTGCGCGCCCGGAACGCGCCGGTGAACCGCGCCCGCGCCTCCGAACTGCCAAGCAACTCCGCGCGGTCCAGGTGCGGCGCCGTGGACCAGCCGCCGGTGTTCATCTCGACCCCGCTGACGCCCAGCCGCGCCGCGTGATCCAGCATATCCTCGAAACTCAACGCTCCAAGACTGTCGGAGACGAATCCCAGTTTCATGGCCGATCCTTCCTGCACATCACCGAACACCTCTAGCGCCAAAGGTTTAATGGACAGTATCCACGAAACACAATCTCGACCGCGAATCGAAAGCAACTTGCCGGTTACCCGCGCAGCCTATCTATCAAGTTGCCACTGCACGGGTCGATGCTGTCGGACACAATCGGGCCAAGAGCGGCAGGCCGCGCCGCACGCGTGCGAGATCGTCGCAGGACAGGCGGTTTACGCCTCGGATTGGTGGACAATCCTTCCGTCTGCGGCAAGACTGAACCGGCGATCCGTCGACCGGCACTCGCACCGCTTCCCGGGAGGACCACATGGCCACAACGCCCCCTGTCTGCACATTCGGATGGCCTGCGCCGGGGTTTTCCCTGCCCGCCACCGACGGCAGGATCCTGAGTCTCGATGATGTCCGGGGGCCGAAAGGCACGCTCGTGATCTTCATGTGCAACCACTGCCCCTACGTGCTCGCCGTGCTGGACCGCATGCTGCGCGACGCGCGGGCGCTTCAGTCGCGCGGCATCGGTGTGGCCGCCATTTGCTCCAACGACCCGGTCAGCCATCCGGCAGACAGTTTCGAAAACATGGTGCGTCTGGCGGAAACCCACGATTTTCCTTTCCCTTATCTGCACGACCGGACCCAGGATGTGGCGCGCGCCTACGGCGCGGCCTGTACGCCGGATTTCTTCGGATTCGATGCCAACGACGGTCTGCAGTACCGCGGGCGGCTCGACGCGTCGCGCCGGGAGGCGGCGCCCGGCGATGTGCGCCGCGACCTTTTCGAGGCTATGGCACAGGTGGCCGAAACCGGACAGGGACCCAAGGAGCAGATCCCGTCCATGGGCTGTTCGATCAAGTGGAAAGCGGCATGAACGCGCGGATCGTCTTCGACCTCGACGGGACGCTGATCCATTCGGCGCCGGATATTCACCTCGGCGTTGCGAACATGCTCGCCGAGCAGGGTTTGGCACAGTTGGACCAGGCGACGGTGGTTTCCTTCATCGGCAATGGTCTGCCGCACCTGGCAGGGCTCGTGATGGCCGCGACCGGCATACCGGAGAACCGGCACGAGGAAATCACCGCAAGCCTGATGCGGCATTACGATGCCATCAACGGCCAGTTGACCCGGCCCTTTACCGGCGTTCCCGAGGCGCTCGACGCCCTGCGCGGCGCCGGACACCGGCTCGCCGTCTGCACGAACAAACCTGAAGCGCCTGCCCGCGACATTCTCCGGATGATGGCGCTCGACTGTTTCGATGCGGTCATCGGGGGCAATACGCTGCCACAGCGCAAGCCGGACCCGGCCCCGTTGCACGCGGCGCTGGCGGCCCTGGGGGATGGACCGGCACTCTACGTGGGTGACAGCGAGGTCGATGCCGAAACCGCGGAGCGCGCGGGGGTGCCATTTCTGCTGTTCACAGAAGGCTATCGCAAGACGCCGGCCGACTCGCTGCCGCATCTGGCGGTGTTCTCCGACTTCGCCGCCTTGCCCGGTTTGATTGAAGCCAGATTGGCCGAGATCTGACTGGAACCGCCCTCCTCGCGTGGCAGGAAGGGCGGCGTATCCGGCAAGCGGGTCAGGCCGCGTCGTCGATCAGGCGCCCGGGCGCGGTCTTCTTCGGAGTGGCGGCGGGGCCGTCCTTCTTCACGGCGACCGCCCGGTCTGCGTCCGTCCCGACACGGAACTTGCCAACCACTGCGCTCATTTCGTTGGCGTCCTCGCGCAGCATATGCGCCGCGGCGCTGGTTTCTTCGACCATGGCGGCATTCTGCTGGGTGACGCGATCGAGGTTGGTCACTCCGGTGTTGATCTCGTTGAGACCATCGGCCTGTTCACCTGCACCCGCCGCAATCTCCGCCATGAGATCGGAAATGGTGGCAACCTGGCCGACAACATCTTCGAGGGCAACCCCGGCCCGTTGCACCAGATCCACGCCATCCTTGACCCGACCCGCGGAGTCATCGATCAGATCCTTGATCTGCCTCGCGGCCTCGGCACTACGCTGCGCCAATCCGCGCACCTCGGAGGCGACGACGGCGAAGCCCTTGCCGGACTCGCCCGCCCGCGCGGCTTCCACCCCGGCATTCAGTGCGAGGAGGTTGGTCTGGAAGGCAATGTCGTCGATGACGGTGATGATCTCGACGATCTTCTCCGAACTCTTCTCGATGGCACCCATGGCGCCAACCGCCTCCTGCATGACCTCGCCATTGCTGAGCGCGGTTTCGCGCACGGTACGCACCGACACATTCACATCCTTGGCCCGGCTTGCCGCGGTCTGGACCGTCGCGAGCATCTGCTCGAGCGCCGCCGCGGTTTCCTCCAGCGTGGCGGCCTGGGTCTCGGTCCGCTGTGACAGGTCATCCGATGCGCGTGCAATCTCGTTGGCACTGCTCAGGATGTTCCCGGCGTTCTCAGAAACATTGGCGATCGCGGTGCGCAGGGTCTGAACCGCGCGGTTGTAATTCTGTCGAAGCGCTTCGTATTCCCCGGCAAAGACCTCGTCGATCTGGTGATTCAGAATGCCCTCGGCCAAGGCGTTCAATCCATCGCCAAGATGGCGCACGACGGTGACCTGGGCGTCCAGTTTCTGCACTTGTTCGGCTTCCGCCATGCGGGCAGCGCGCAGGCGCTCCATCAGACTGTCCAGATGCCGGGCGATACGACCGATCTCGTCCTGCCGCGTCGCAAGCCCCACGTCCCGGTCATAGTCGCCACGCGCGACCCCGGCGATGGTATCGCTCAACTCGTTCAGTGGCCGGCCGAGGAAGCGCCGGAGCAACACGATGGTCAGAACCATCATCCCGATGAAGATACCGGCTGCCCAGAGAACAATGGCGCGCTTGTCGCCGGCCACAAGGGCA
Source organism: Tropicibacter sp. S64 (assembly GCF_049803835.1). Taxonomy (NCBI): domain Bacteria; kingdom Pseudomonadati; phylum Pseudomonadota; class Alphaproteobacteria; order Rhodobacterales; family Roseobacteraceae; genus Tropicibacter; species Tropicibacter sp. S64. Next base: position 131,435 of record NZ_JBNAGK010000002.1, read on the forward strand.
AGGGCATGGGCGTCGGAATAGGCAAACGCCACGACACCCAGAGGCGGCTGATCCGGGGCGGCACGAACTGCGCGGGCGGTCAGCAGACCGTCGCCCTCGACAAGGGTGGTGTCCGCGTTCAGGGCGTTTCGCGCGACCTCGGCGAGAGTTTCACCCGGGGCGCCCTCCCCCATGACCTCGGTCACAATGTTCCCGGCGGCGTCGACGACGAGGATTCCCACGATGTCCTCTCCACCGGCCGCGAAGGCGGTCTGCACCTCTTCCTCGATCTTCGCCGCGGCCTTGAACCGCATGGGCGCGGCAAGCGTTCCGGACGTATTGTCCGCCGCCGCCGCCGCCCTGGCGACGATCCCGCTGCGGGCGAGGCTGTCGGCGAGCCTGGCGGATTGCATCGCCATCACGCCCGCAACCACGATGGTGGTCACGGCCATGATGGCGGCGCTGCGGACAAAGACCGACTTGAGCGCGGGTACGTTGCCGCCGATTTTTTCGTTTGCGCTTGTTGTTGACTGCTCGGTCGTCATGGGTCCGCACCTGTTTTCTTTGTTTCTTTCAGCTTCGGAAGCGCACGGGTTACATCAGCATGTCCGCGTTGACGCCGACGGTCATGGCACCGATCACCGCACCGGACGCGTCCTTCAGCGGAATCGAAATCTGCGCCTGGAAGCTCTGGCTCGACTCGTCGAACTCGATCTCGCTGAAGTGGACGGCATCCGGGCCGACAGAGTAGGTCTGCTGGAACTTGTCCTCGTCGCCCTGCCAGTAGTCGGATGTCACGCCGGAGGCCGCGACGTTGAGACCGTGGGCATCCATGATGAACACCTCGGTGATGGCACCGCCGGAGGCCATGACACGGTCGCGCAGGAAATCCGAGGCGGCATTGTGCAGGACCGGGTCGATCGTCGGAGTAGCGGCCGCACCGACCTCTGCACGCCATGCCTGGTCGAGCGCCTCGATCCGGGCGGCATCGTAGTCATGGGTCACGGCATTCTGGGCGGCGATTGCGTCGATCAGGACAGCATCATGCGCCCAAGGCATGATCTCGCTGCCGAGATAGGCCTGCATGGCCGGGTTCGGCTCACCCGCATGGGCAAGACCGGCGGTCAAGGCCAGTGCGGCGGTCAGGGAAAGGGTGAATTTCATGGTCGTCTCCTCACGGGGTTGGGTTGACGACAAAGTAGGCGGCATTTCCTGTCCTGCGGTTAAGACACCTGCGGATTGGGCTGTCTTCCGCCCCGGTTTTCAGGCAGCATTTGTCGCGAATTTGACCGATACGGACGACCTCATGCCCTACCTCATCCTCGCTCTTGCCGTGTTGGCCGAAACCATTGGCACGACCGCCCTGCAGGCCAGCCAGTCATTCACGCGGCCGCTGCCCTCTCTGGTGGTCGTCGTGGCCTATGCCACGGCCTTCTACCTGCTTGGGCAGACGTTGAAGGTCATGCCTGTCGGCATCGCCTATGCGATCTGGTCGGGGGTCGGGATCGTGCTCATTGCCGCAATCGGGTTCGTGGTCTTCGGCCAGACGCTTGACGTCGCCGCCCTGCTCGGCATGGCCATGATCCTCGGCGGTATCCTCGTCATCCACCTGTTTTCCGGCAGCGCAACCCATTGATGGCACGAAAAAGGCCCAACGGGATCACTCCCGATGGGCCTCTCGTCCGCTCTGGAGCGGATCAGAAGCGCAGCGCGCCGCGCAGCGACAGGGTATCCGCCTCGGCATCGACATTGGTAGAGCCGATATCGTTGAAGTCGTGGCGCAGGTATTCGGCACCAACGGTGAACCGCTCGGTCACCTTGTAATCCATACCGACGCCATAGACGGCGCCCTCGGCGTCGCCGATGCCGGTGTCAGCCCAGGCATAGCCGGCAGTCGCGTAGAGCAGCGCAGGACCGGCATCATAGCCGCCGCGCGCCTTCAGGCGCCAGACGTCGTTCACGTCAACGCCGCCCAGGTCGAAATCGTCGGTGGCCTGGTATTCGAGTTCCGCACCGGCGACGAACTGACCGAAGTCGTAATCGTAGCCGCCGAACAGGCCGTAGACCGTGCCATCGTCCTGAACGCCGCCCGCTTCCATGTCGAGCTTGCCGAAGCTCAGACCGGCATAGGGGCCAGTCCAGTCGCCCGACGGCATGACCGGGGCCACGGCAACAGGCGTGGTCGCGACCGGCTCCACGACCGGATCTTCCAGGCTTCCGGCCATGGCCATGCCAGTCATGAGGGAGACGCCGGTGGCGAGGGTGATAAGGGTTTTCATGTCTCTGCTCCTTGGTCTTTCACTTACGGCTTCCGCGCAGCCTTCTGTGGTCCGCTGCGCGCCGTCTGGGTGGGAAATGGGTGAACCCGGGACAAAGTTCCAATCACGGCTCCGGCATGGGACGGGAGACATGCGTGATCGGCAAACCCCTGCCACGTATCGGCAATTTGTCGCCGGGGATTGTTTCAGACCGCTGACGCCGCGTCATGGCACCTCGGGCTTTTCACCCGTGTGACGCATCGCCTCTGGCCTTTTCTGCACAAGCACGGTAGGGCGCGCGCAAGCCTCTCAAAGGACATTCGGACATATGGACCTGCGTAACATCGCGATCATCGCGCACGTCGACCACGGCAAGACCACTCTGGTTGACGAACTTCTGAAACAATCCGGCGCCTTCCGCGCCAACCAGGCCGTGGCGGAACGCGCCATGGACTCCAATGATCTCGAACGCGAGCGCGGCATCACCATCTTTGCCAAGCCGACGTCGGTCGAGTGGAAGAACACCCGGATCAACATCGTCGACACCCCCGGCCACGCCGATTTCGGCGGCGAGGTGGAGCGCATCCTGTCGATGGTGGACGGGGTTGTGCTGCTGGTGGACGCCGCCGAAGGCCCGATGCCGCAGACCAAGTTCGTGACGTCGAAGGCGCTGCGCCTCGGTCTGCGCCCCATCGTGGTGCTGAACAAGGTCGACAAGCCCGACGCGGAGCCGGACCGGGCGCTCGACGAGTGCTTCGACCTCTTCGCCTCGCTCGACGCCGACGAGGACCAGCTCGACTTCCCGCACATGTATGCCTCGGGCCGCAATGGCTGGGCCGACAACGAGCTCGACGGCCCGCGCAAGAACCTCGATGCGCTATTCAAGCTGATCATCGACCACGTTCCCGCGCCCAAGCAGATCAAGAAGCAGGGTGACGACTTCCGGATGCTGGCCACCACGCTCGGCGCCGACCCCTTCGTCGGCCGTCTGCTGACCGGCCGTGTCGAGACCGGCAAAATCAAGGTCGGCGCCACGGTGCAGGCCCTCTCCCGCATCGGCCAGAAGATCGAGCAGTTCCGCGTGACGAAGATCCAGGCCTTCCGGGGCCTCTCCATGCAGGACATCGACGAAGCCGTTGCCGGTGACATCGTCTCCCTTGCAGGCATGTCGAAAGCCACCGTGGCGGACACCATCTGCGCCCTGGCCGTGGACGAACCGCTCGAAGCCCAGCCCATCGACCCGCCCACCATCACCGTCACCTTCGGCATCAACGACAGCCCGCTCGCTGGCCGTGACGGCAAGAAGGTGCAGTCCCGCGTCATCCGCGACCGCCTCTACAAGGAAGCGGAATCGAACGTCGCCATCAAGATCAAGGACACGCCGGGCGGCGAGGCATTCGAGGTCTCCGGCCGGGGCGAACTGCAGATGGGCGTCCTCATCGAGAACATGCGCCGCGAGGGGTTCGAGCTGTCGATCTCCCGCCCGCAGGTCATCATGAAGGAAGTCGACGGCAAGATGATGGAGCCGGTCGAGGAAGCCACCATCGACGTCGATGACGAATACTCCGGCGCGGTGATCGAGAAGATCACCGGTCACCGCAAGGGCGAGCTGGTCGAGATGCGCCCAGCAGGCGCAGGCAAGACCCGCATCATCGCGCATGTGCCCTCCCGCGGCCTCATCGGCTATCACGGCGAATTCCTCACGGACACCCGCGGCACCGGCGTGCTGAACCGCGTCTTCCACGGCTGGACCCCGCACAAGGGCCCGATTCCGGGCCGCCGTCAGGGCGTGCTGATCTCCATGGAGAACGGCGAGGCCGTGGCCTATGCGCTGTGGAACCTCGAAGAGCGCGGCAAGATGATGATCGGCGCGCAGGCTCCGGTCTACACCGGCATGATCATCGGCGAGCATTCCCGCGACAACGATCTTGAGGTGAACCCGCTCAAGGGCAAGAAGCTGACGAACGTGCGCGCGTCCGGTACGGACGAAGCGGTCCGCCTGACCACGCCGATGTCGCTCTCGCTTGAGGAGGCCATCGCCTACATCAACGACGACGAATTGGTGGAAGTCACCCCGAACGCTGTCCGCCTGCGCAAGCGTTACCTCGACCCGCACGAGCGCAAGCGGATGTCCAAGGCGCTGTAAGTACATGCACCGGAAAACCCGAAAGGCGGCCCTTGTGGCCGCCTTTTTGCTGGCGCAGCAAGGATTTCTGCGGACGCACTGCCTGGTGGAATCCCTTACCCAACACCCGCGCAGGTAGACTCTGAGCGATTTCTCGCTTACCGTTTTCGCAGCGGCCAAAGATTTTTCAGGCCGCGAGGCCCGACATTTTTCACCCCGTCCGGGCCTCCAAATTCAACAGTGAGGACAGTTCCATGACCCATTTCGCCAAGGCCCTCTTCGCCTCCCTCTTCGCTGCCGCTCTGGCCAGCCCGGCTCTTGCCCATGAAATCGAGAGCAGCACCGTCACCCTGCCCGTGATTGGCGCCGGGGCCACGCATGAGGTCGTCATCCATTGCCACCACGGCTACGCCCTCTCCGGCGGCGTCAAGAAGGGCAAGCGCCTCTTCCCCACCGGCCCGCTGGTCGTCTCCGGCAGCTATCCCAAGACCACGCGCAGCTGGGCCATCGAGTTCAGCAATCGCAGCGGCCGTCCGACCGGTGCGATGGAGGCCAATGCCACCGTCTACGCCCTCTGCGGCTATCACCACTGACGCGCCTGCCGCGCACCGCACAGACGGTGCGCGGCGCTTTGCAGGTGATCCGGGACAAAAGCGTGTTATTTCTTCGGGAAACGGAGGAATGACCATGCAGAAAATACAGTCCCAGGGCGTCCATCACATCACCCTCGTCGGCGCGGACCGCCAGACCTCGATCGACTTCTGGGAAGGTGTGCTCGGCATGCCCTTCGTCTTCGAGCAGCCGAACCTGGACGACGCCGCGCAAAGCCACCTTTACTTCGATCCCGGCGACGGTCGGCTGATCACGATCTTCACCGCCGAGGACCGCACCGCCGACCGCCGCCGCACGCCGACGGAGCCGGGCTGCGTGCATCACATCGCCTTCAACCTCAGCCGCGCCAACTGGTTGTCGGCGCAGGCGCGGCTGGAGGCGCGTGGCATCGCGGTCACCGTCCGCGACCGTGGGTTCATGGATTCGATTTACTTCAAGGACCCGCTCGGTCTGACCATCGAACTGGCCAGCTACAAGTTCGAGCCGCCCTTCGGACGCACCCACGCCGAGGTGCTGCACCACGCCCACAAGATCCGTGTCGAGCAAGGCGATGCCGCCATCGCGACAGAGCATGTCGCCCTCGCCATCGACCGCATGGGCGAAGAGCGCGGCATGAGCCTCTCGACAGACCGCGCTCCGAAAAACCCTTTCAAGGGTTAGGCTTACTCGGAGGTCTCCACCACCAGAAGCTCCCGCTCCGAGGCGCCCCGGGCGTGGCTCAACGCCTCCTGATAGGCCTCGGAGTGATAGCACTCGACCGCAGCCTCGACGCTCGGAAACTTCGCCACGACATTGCGCGGACGATCCTTGCCTTCGAGTTGCACATACCGCCCGCCGCGCGCGATGAAACTGCCGCCATGCGCGGCAATCGCCGGGCCCGCGAGCTTGGCATATTTGCCGTAAGCCTCGTCATCGGTGACGGTCACATGCGCGATCCAGAGTGCGGGCATCGTCTTTCCTTTCCGTATCGTGAAACGCAGCCCCGGGCTTGACCCGGGGCCTCCTTCTCAACCAGCGATCACGGCTTCCGCCGCCTTGATCGCGCCTTCGGCATTTTCCACAGACGCGCCGCCGCCCTGGGCCATGTCCGGACGGCCGCCGCCGCCCTTGCCACCCAGTTCGGCCACGGCTGCTTTCACGAGGTCAACAGCCGACAGCGTGCCTTTCAGGTCGTCGGTGACACCAGCGGCCACTGCCGCCTTGCCATCCGCATCGGCAATGAGCAGCACCGCGCCGGAGCCGATCTTCGCCTTGTGCTGGTCGATCAGCGGCGGCAGGTCCTTGCCCGTCACGCCGGACAACACCTGCGCGACGAACTTCACGCCATTGATTTCACGGGTTTCCCCGCCGGCAACACCCTGCCCCGCGCCGCCGGCCATGGCCAGCTCGCGGCGCAGGTTGGCCACTTCGTTCTCCAGCTTCTTGCGCTCGTCGAGCAGCGCCTTGACCCGCGCAGGAGCTTCCGCCGCCTGCGTCTTCAGAACACCCGCAACCTCCGCCAGCAGCTTGTCTTGCGCCCCCAGATGCGCCAGCGCCACCTCCCCGGTCAGCGCCTCGATCCGCCGCACCCCGGCGCTCGACGCACTGTCTCCCAGGAGCACAAACGCCCCGATATCGCCGGTCTGGCGCACATGGGTGCCGCCGCAGAGTTCCAGCGAATAGGTCTTGCCATCCGCGCCCTTGCCGGAGCCCTCCTGCGTCCCCATGGAGACCACGCGGACCTCGTCGCCATATTTTTCGCCAAACAGCGCCTGCGCCCCGAGCGCCCGCGCGTCGTCCGGCGTCATGATCCGGGTGTTGACCGCGCTGTTCTGCCGGATGAAGGCGTTGACGTCCTTCTCGACCCGCGCAATCTCCTCCGCGCTCAGCGCCTTGCCGTGCGAGAAGTCGAAGCGCAGACGATCCGGCGCATTCAAGGACCCGCGCTGCGCCACGTGATCGCCAAGCGCCTCGCGCAGCGCCTCGTGCAGCAGGTGCGTCGCCGAGTGGTTCGCCCGGATCGCGCCCCGGCGGCCGTGATCGACCTCCAGCGCCAGCGCATCGCCGCGCCTGATGGTGCCGCGCGTGACCGTGACATTGTGCGCGAAAACCTTGCCGCCGCCCATCTTCTGGGTGTCGGTCACATCCGCGCCCTGATCCTCGTCTTCCAGACGGCGCAGCCAGCCGGTGTCACCGACCTGACCGCCGCTTTCGCCATAAAACGGCGTCTGGTTAAGCACGACCCAGCCGGTTTCGCCCTCGTTCAGGCTATCCACCAGCGCACCATCCTTCACAAGCGCCAGCGCCTGTCCTTCGGCGGCTTCGGTGTCATAGCCGAGAAAGTCCGTCGCGCCATGCTTGTCGGCAATCTCGAACCAGACCGCGCCATCCGCGGCCTCGCCGGACCCGGCCCAGGCCGCGCGGGCCTTCGCCTTCTGCTCGGCCATCGCCGCGTCGAACCCATCGGTATCGACCGAGCGGCCCTTTTCGCGCAGCGCGTCCTGCGTCAGGTCGAGCGGGAAGCCGTAGGTGTCATAGAGCTTGAAGGCCGCCGCCCCGGGAAGCGGCGCATTCTCCGCCAGCCCGTCCAGCTCTTCATCAAGCAGCTTCAGACCGCGATCCAGCGTCTGCTTGAAGCGCTTCTCCTCGTTCTCCAGCGTCTCCTGGATGAGCGCCTGCGCCTGCCGCAACTCCGGATAGGCGCCGCCCATCTGCGTCACCAGCGCCGGAACCAGCTTGTGCATCACCGGGTCCTGCGCCCCCAGAAGATGCGCATGCCGCATGGCGCGGCGCATGATCCGCCGCAGCACATAGCCGCGTCCGTCGTTCGACGGCATCACGCCATCGGCAATCAGGAAGGAAGTCGAGCGCAGGTGATCGGCGATGACGCGATGATGCATTTTGCCCGGACCGTCGGGATCGGCGCTCGTCGCATGGGCCGAGGCCTCGATCAGCGCCCGCATGGTGTCCGTCGCGTAGTTGTCGTGGCTGCCCTGCAGCAGCGCCCCGATGCGTTCGAGCCCCATGCCGGTGTCGATCGACTGCATGTCGAGCGCCTTCATCGAGCCGTCCTCGAACTGCTCGTTCTGCATGAAAACGACGTTCCAGATCTCGATGAAGCGGTCGCCATCCTCCTCGGGCGATCCCGGCGGGCCGCCCCAGATGTGATCGCCATGATCGTAGAAGATTTCCGTGCACGGGCCGCAAGGCCCGGTCGGCCCCATCTGCCAGAAGTTGTCGGACGTGGCGATGCGGATGATCCGGTCATCCGGCACGCCGACCTTCTTCCAGATATCGAAAGCCTCGTCGTCCGTGTGGTAGACCGTAGTGTAAAGCCGCTTCGGATCGAGGCCGAATTCCTTCGTCACCAACTCCCAGGCAAAGGGAATGGCCTGCTCCTTGAAGTAATCCCCGAAGGAGAAATTCCCCAGCATTTCGAAGAAGGTATGGTGCCGCGCGGTATAGCCGACGTTGTCGAGGTCATTGTGCTTGCCACCGGCCCGCACGCATTTCTGCGCCGTGGTCGCGCGCTTGTAATCGCGGGTCTCGACGCCGGTGAAGCAGTTCTTGAACTGCACCATGCCGGAGTTGACGAACATCAGCGTCGGATCGTTGCGCGGCACAAGCGGGCTGGAAGGGACGACCTGGTGACCCTGCTTCTCGAAGTAGTTCAGGAAGGTGGAACGGATGTCGTTCAGTGATGGCATGAAGGGCGGCCTCTTCTCGGGCGAATGTGGTGCCGCCGGGTTTATCCCCACGCGCGGCGCGTGTCCATAAGCGAGGGCTTCGCCCGGCCCCGCCATTGGACCGAATTCAAACGAAAAAGAGGCGCCACAAGGGCGCCTCCGGCTTTCGGCAAGCGAGTCAGCCGTCAATCGTCGTCGACCATGTCCGGGTCGTCGTCGCCCATGTGGAAATCCAGCCCGTGTGCCGCGCGGATCTTGTCTTCGATCTCCAATGCGATCTGGGTGTTTTCCTTCAGGAAGGTCTTCACGTTCTCGCGGCCCTGACCGATGCGCTCGTCGCCGTAGGAATACCAGGCGCCGGACTTCTCCACCACGCCCGCCTTCACGCCAAGGTCGATCAGCTCGCCGGTCTTGGAAATGCCCTCGCCGTACATGATGTCGAACTCGACCTGCTTGAACGGCGGCGCCACCTTGTTCTTCACCACCTTCACGCGGGTCGCGTTGCCGACCACCTCGTCGCGATCCTTGATCGCGCCGATGCGGCGAATGTCGAGGCGCACGGAGGAATAGAACTTCAACGCATTGCCGCCGGTCGTCGTTTCGGGCGAGCCGAACATCACGCCGATCTTCATGCGGATCTGGTTGATGAAAATGACCATGCAGTTGGTGCGGGAAATCGAGCCGGTCAGTTTGCGCATCGCCTGGGACATCAGGCGGGCGTGCACGCCGACGCTGCTGTCACCCATGTCGCCCTCGAGCTCCGACTTCGGCGTCAGCGCCGCGACGGAGTCGACCACGACGAGGCTCACCGCGCCGGAGCGCACCAGCGTGTCCGTGATCTCGAGCGCCTGCTCGCCGGTGTCCGGCTGCGAGATCAGCAATTCGTCGAGATCGACGCCCAGCTTCTTCGCGTACTGCGGATCGAGCGCGTGCTCGGCATCGACAAACGCGCAGACGCCACCTTTTTTCTGTTCCTCTGCAATGGCGTGCAGAGTGAGCGTGGTCTTGCCCGAGCTTTCCGGGCCGTAGATCTCGATGATCCGCCCCTTCGGCAAACCGCCGATGCCGAGCGCGATGTCGAGACCGAGCGAGCCGGTCGAGGTCGACTCGATGTCGCGCAGCGCGTTGTCCGCGCCGAGTTTCATGATCGAGCCCTTGCCAAACTGCCGCTCGATCTGGGCCAGCGCACTGTCGAGCGCCTTCTGCTTGTCCGCGTTGCGCTTGTTATCCATTGTCAGGAGGTCTGCCGTTGCCATCACTTCCGTCCTTATTTCACACGCCGGTCCCGGCGGCAATCACTGCATTTGTTCTCGCCTTGTTCTTGACTGTATGAGATCAAATAGAGAACATTTCAAGTCAATTCTTCCGCTTTGCAGTTTCGCGCCGGACGGTTAAAACTTCGTTGACGCCGAATGGGATCATGCGAAGGACGTGAAAATGCTGGTTTTCTGGAAGGCGCGGCTGGTGTTTCTGGCGGTCCCAAAGACCGGAACATCGGCTTGGGAATCCGCGCTGATGTCCTTTGCGTCGATGACGGTCCTGGACCCGCCGGAGCTCAAACATGCACCGGTCTACCGATATAACCGTTTCTTTCGGCCCATGTACGAGAAGATGGGCGCGCCGGACATGGAACTTCTGGCGGTCGTGCGCGAACCGGTATCCTGGCTCGGCAGCTGGTACCGCTATCGGCAGCGCGGCTTCCTGGAGGGCAAGCCCACCTCCACGCGCGGGATGAGTTTCGACGATTTTTGCCAGGCCTACGCGCGGGATGACAGGCCGGCTTTCGCAAATGTCGGCAGTCAGGCGAAGTTCATCGAACCCCGACCAAACGGCGTTTCGGTGACACATTTGTTCAGGTACGAGAATCAGTCGGGTCTGATCGACTTCCTGCAGGATCGTTTGGACATCGCCATCGACCTGCCGCGCGAAAACGTCTCTCCGAGGCGGGATTTGGAGATTTCGAAGGAAACCGAAGCCCTGCTGCGTGCGACCTGCGCGGCCGACTTCGTCGCTTGGGAGAACGCGCGATGACGGTGTGGATGATTTCAGACTAGAGTCTTCCCCACCGTCAGGACAGTTGTTGATGGACCGTCTCGGTGAGATCCGTCAGCGAGAACGGTTTTGGAAGGAAAACCGAGTTCGGTATCTCCTCGTGCCCCTCGCCGAACGCGTCTTCCGCGTAGCCGGACACGAACACCACCCGCACATCCGGCCGCGATTTCCGCGCCTCGCGCACCCAGGTCGGTCCGTCGAGTCCCGGCATGACCACATCCGTCACAAAGATGTCCACCGCCAGCGACTTGTCTTCCAGAGTCTCAAGCGCCTCTTCCGCCGTCTCCGCCTCGATCACCGTGTATCCACGCAGACGCAATGCCCGCGCCGCGAAGGCTCGAACCGGCGCCTCGTCCTCCACGAGCAACACGACGCCCGATCCTTTTTCCGGCAGTTTCCGCGCCTCTGGCTCCGGCTTGGGCACCTGCGCTTCCGTTGTCGGCTCGAAGGCTGGCAACAGCAGCGTAAAACAGGTGCCCTGCCCGAGCACGCTGTCGACGAAGATGAATCCGCCGGTCTGCTTGACGATGCCATAAACCGTCGAAAGCCCCAGGCCCGTCCCTTCACCCGGTCGTTTCGTGGTGAAGAATGGCTCGAACACCTTTTGCAGCTTGTCCTTGGGAATCCCGGTGCCTTCATCCGTGATCCGCACCGATACGTAAATGCCCGGCTCAACCACCGCGCGATCTCGTTCCATGGCTTCCCGGAGGACACGCCGTTCGGTTTCCACCACGATCTCGCCGCCATCGGGCATCGCGTCGCGGGCGTTCACGACGAGGTTGACGATCACCTGTTCGAGTTGCCGCTTGTCGCCCCGGACGGGTGGCAGGATCGGGTCATGCTTCAGCGTCAGGGTCACACGCTCCCCGACCAGCCGGTTCAGAAGATGCATCAGGTCGGACAGCGTATCCCGCAGGTCCAGCACCTCTCGCCGCAGGTTCTGTTTCCGCGAGAATGCCAGCAACTGCCCGACGAGAGATGCGGCCCTGTTCGCGTTCTGGTTGATCTGAACGAGGTCACTGTAGTCCGGATCGCCCTGGTCGTGGCGCAGCAACATCAGGTCGCAGTGCCCGGATATCGCCGTCAGAAGATTGTTGAAGTCATGGGCAACGCCGCCGGCAAGCTGGCCGATGGCTTGCATTTTCTGGCTTTGCACAATCTGCATTTCCAGTGTCTTCAACTCGGTCGCGTCGTTCAGAACAGCGACGAGGCAGGGTTTGCCCGCCTCCGTGACCTGTTTCAGCGTGACCTGCACGAAGACCTCTGGATCGTCCCGAGTGAGGCGCAGGAATTCCGAACGGTGCAGCCCGCGTCCCTCCATCGCTTCCTGCAACCAGTCCACGAGGGGACGTCCGAGACCGACCATGTGCTCGGCGAGATTGCCGCCGGTCGGGCCGCTCAACGACAGCATCCGCTGCGCTTCGGGGTTGGCGCGCAGGATAGTGCCGTCGGCATCGACCTTGACCAGAGAAACCGGCAGGTTGTCGAAGCCGCCATCGACCTCGGCCACCGGGTCTCGGACAGGCTCCCGCTCCACAACCGGAAGTAGCGACAGTTCGATCCGACCGGCGCCGGTTTCCGCGCTGTGCAGGATCATGGGGACGGGGCCGCGCGCGGTGGTGACGACATGGACACTGCCAGAGCGGAGCGGCATGTCCTCGATGATCTCTTCGATCCGTTTGACCCTTCGTCCGGCCAAGTCGCGCGCGCGCGCGTTCATGTACAGAACCGCGCCATTGCGCCCGAGTGTCAGAACCGCCTGATCGCCACGTGCCGCGCTGTGCTGGGCGCTGTCGGGCTCAAGCCGCCAGAACACGATCGGACCCGGCAGAAGACGCGTGTAGACGCGGAATCCTTCGGCATGGCTGGTAATATCCTCCACCGCATAACCATCTGATTCCGCTCGATTCTGAAGCCTGTACAACACCCCTTCAGCACTCGCGAAAACGTCGCGCAGCACCACCGCCAGGGCCGTCCCCTCGTCGATTGAAAATCGCGTCCGGGCGCTCTTGTTGGCGCCGATCAGCCCGCCGCGTCCGTCGGTAACGAAGCAGTAATCCGGATCGCCTTCGACCAGGTCGAGCAGCAGGGATGTCCGCCGCATGCGCCGCCAATCCGCGAGCGCCTTGGCCAGAAGCCAGCCGATACCCATGCTGCCCATGGTCCCGGTCCCGGCGAGAAGCGCGGTCCGGATGACACCTGTCGGTACGAACCAGGAGGCAACGAGGGCGGCGGCCGCCATCATCAACATGGCGAAGGCACCATATCGAAAGGCCAGACCGAGGCTGTTGTCACCCTCCTGATAGGATGTGGCCGTCAAATCCCAACTCCCGTGGCGAATCTTGTCCATGATTTAACACACCCGAGCATTAATCGGTGGTTAACCGAACTCATCATCACGCTAAAATTGAGAACTTCCCGCGAAAAAATCAACCTAAACGCGCATCATGATGGCCGCGAAGAAGCCGTCTCCTCCATCGGACGGCAAAAATTGCCGGGACGCAAGAGTTTTCCATTCCGGGTTGCGCGCCAGAAATGCCTCGACTTGCCGGGCGTTTTCTTCGGACAGCACAGAACAAGTCGCGTAGGCCAGCACGCCGCCGGGTTTCACAAGCGCGGCGCAATTGCGCAGGATCGCCGCCTGTGCGCCACACAGATCCTCCAGCATGTCCGGCGTCAGGCGCCACTTGCCTTCGGGGGCCCGCCGCCAAGCTCCGCTCCCGGAACAGGGCGCATCAGCGAGCACGAGATCGTATCCGCCCGACACGCGCTCCACGATCCGCACATCGGCCCCGGCCCGGGCCGCGCGCTCCGGCAGGTCGGCCATGCGGTTCGGATCGGCGTCGTGTGCGTCTATCCTCACTCCGGGCAGCCGCGCGGCCATGGCGAGGGTCTTGCCGCCGCCGCCGGCGCAATAGTCCAGCACAGCCATACCCGGCTTCAAGGGCAGCATGTCGACGACGGCCTGGCTCGCGGCATCCTGCAACTCGACACGGCCTGTCCCGAACGCCGCGCTCCGCGCGATCTGCCGGGCGCCGTCCGTGACCCTCAGGGCCGTGGGCGACAAGGGGTGCGCAACCGCCGCTATGCCGTCCTCGGCAAGGGCCGCAATCGCCGCGTTCACGTCTGATTTCAGCGTGTTGACCCGAAGGAAAACCTCAGCCCGGCGGCGCAGCGCCTGCGCCGCGTCTTCCGCCTGATCGCCAAGACTGTCAACGAAGCGCACGGCGAGCCAGTCCGGCAGGTCCCAGGCCTCGTACCCTTCCGGTGCTCGGCCTACGTCATCGCCCTCACCGACGGGCGGAGGCCCGTAGGCTCCGCCGCAAAACAGCGCTCCGACGTCTTCCCCCTGCGCCCGCAGCAACCCGAGGATTCGCGCACGCCCGCTCTCTCCCCCGCCCAGGGCCGCGCAGGATCGCCACCGCCGCAGCACGTCGAACACGAGGTCGCGCACCGCGGCACGGTCCTTCGACCCCGCATACCGCGCGCCACGCGCCCAATTCGTCAGTGCCCGCTCCGCGGGCTCGCCCCCGGCAATCCGGTCAATGATCTGGATGGCGGTCTGGACGCGGGCGGCGGGCTGCATGGCTTACTCCGTTGCAAGAACCCCGCCGATGTGACCGAAGCCGCCGCGGGTGTCCAGACTTCACCCCTTGCGGAGCAGTCTGCGATACCGCCGCTGCGAGCCCTCGAGATGCTGGCGCATGGCGCTGGCCGCAGCCTCCGCGTCCTGGTCGAGGATTGAATCGACAATACGCCGGTGCTCTTCGTCGATGAAGTTCAGGTAACTGTCGGGAGCGCGCACGGACGAGCCTTGCTGCAACGCCTTGCGCGGGATCGCCGCGGCGCCGAACATCCTCAGCACCTCGGCAAAGCGCGGGTTGTTGGTGGCGTCGGCAATGGCCAGGTGAAAGGCAAAATCCGCCTCCGACGTCGTCTCGCCCGCCTGCACCCGCTTGGTCACGTCGACCGCCGCATCCATGATCCGTTCGATCTGGACCGCCGAGCGGCGCATCGCGGCAAGGCGGGCGCTTTCCACCTCGATTCCGGTGCGCAGCTCCAGCACCTCGATCACCGAGGAAATCCGGTCGAAATCCACGTCGGTGAACGGCAGCCCGCTGTCCAGGCTGTCGCGAACCACGAAGACGCCCGCCCCCCGGCGCGGCTCCACGAGACCGTCCGCGCGCAGCGAGGCAACAGCTTCGCGCACCACGGTCCGGCTTACGCCGTACTCCTCGCACAGCCGCGCCTCGCTGGGCAGCCGGGCGCCCAAGGGGAATTCACCGCCAAGGATACGCGCCGAAAGCGCCTCCTTGGTCGAATGCACCAGAGTGCCGCCCTGTGCCCTGATGTCCACGACTGTATCCTCCGGTTTGACCCTTGCCCTTATGTTACCGGCGCCGGATTGAACAGCGCCAGTGCGTTGAACAGTCCCAGCCCCTCCGCCTTCGTCGCCTCGCCGCTCGCGGTGCGCAGAATGTGTTCGAACACCCGCTGTCCCATCTCCTCGATGCTGACCGCGCCGGTTGCGATCGGTCCGGCGTCGATATCCATCAGATCGTGCCAGCGCCGCGCCAGATCGCTGCGCGTCGCCACCTTGAGCGTCGGCAGTGCCGCGAGGTTATACGGTGTGCCGCGCCCGGTGGTAAAGATGTGCACCGTCGCACCTGCCGCCAGCTGCAACGTGCCGCAGATGAAATCGGAGGCGGGCGTGGCGCAGTATTGCAGACCCTTGCCCTTGACGCGTTCGCCCGGCGGGATCACCCCCATGATCGGGGCATTGCCGCTCTTGACGATGCTGCCCATGGCCTTCTCGACGATGTTCGACAGCCCCCCGGCCTTGTTGCCGGGCGTGGTGTTGGCCGCACGGTCGACACCGGACCGGGCGAGATAGTCATCGTACCAGCTCAGCTCGCGGATGATGTCCCGGGCAACCTCCTCGGTCCCGGCGCGGGCGGTCAGCTGCGCAATACCGTCGCGCACCTCGGTGTTCTCGGAGAACATCACGGTGCCGCCCGCCCGAACGATCAGGTCCGCCGCGACGCCAAGCGCCGGATTGGCGGTCACCCCGGAAAAGGCATCGGAGCCGCCGCACTGCATGCCGACGACCAGATCGGAGGCGGGGCAGACTTCCCGCTGACGGCGATTCAGGGCTTCGAGATGCACCGCGGCCTCGGCCATGATGCGGCGGATCATCGGCTCGAAGCCGTCCTCCTCCTGAAGCGTCACAAGCGCCGCCTCGGGCAGTTGCAACAGCGCGGGCTGGAGTTTCTCGCAGCCGAGCGAGACCACGAGCGCCCTGCCCCCGAAGTTCGGATTCCTCGAAATGTTCGACAGGGTCCGGATCGGGATCACCGCCTCCGGCGCGTTGATCGCAACACCGCAGCCATAGACGTGCTCGAGGGCCACCACCCCGTCGACATTCGGATACTTCGGCAGAAGCTCCTCGCGGATGCGTTTCACCGCGTGTTCAACCACCCCGGCCACACATTGCACCGTTGTCGTCACCGCCAGCAGGTTGCGCGTGCCGACGGTGCCATCGGCGTTGCGATAGCCCATGAAAGTCGCCTCGACCGGCCCGCCGATGTCGACCTTCCGCGTGGCAAGCGGCAATTCGTCAAGCCCCGGCGCTTCCGGCAGGCCGCTGTTGTGTTCGTTCACCAAGGACCCGGCAGGCAGGTCTTCGGCGGCGATACCGATCACCACGTCATAGCGCCGCACGGCCTCTCCCCGGGCGAGGTCCACCAACGCAACCTTGTGGCCCTGTGACACGCGGGTCTTCAGCGTCACGCCCATGACCTCGGTGCCCTCCGGCAGGCCTCCGTCGTTGACGACGATGGCGACATTGTCCTCCGGGTGCACGCGGATCAACCGCGGCGTATCCGACACATATGCGTCCATCAGAATTTCGGCCTTTCGAACGTCCAGTCGGGCCAGTGCCGACGCATCTCGGTTTCGTCATCCCGGTGCGTGTACCCACACGCAACATAGTTCCGATGCAGGCGTTTGAGCGCGTCGCGGTCCAGCGTCACCCCCAGACCCGGCCCATCGGGCACCCGGACGCAGCCGCCTTCGATCCTCAGCTTGCCGCCCTCGATCACCTCGTCGGTCTGCCAGGGGTAATGCGTGTCGCAATCGTAGCTCAGGTTCGGTGTCGCCGCCGCAAGATGCGTCATGGCGGCGAGGCTGATGCCCATGTGGCTGTTCGAGTGCATCGACAGACCGAGGCCCCAGATCCGGCAGATCTCCGCCAGGTCCCGCGAGGCTTTCAACCCGCCCCAGTAGTGATGGTCCGAAAGGATCACCCGGAAGGCATCGTGTTTCATGTTCGGCGGCAGGTGCTCCTGTGCCACCACATACATATTGGTGGCCAGGGGGATGCCGGTCCGCGCCTGCACCCGCGCGTTGCCCTCGATGCCGACCGTCGGGTCTTCGAGATACTCCACCAGCCCTTCAAGCCGCGGCAGGTATTTCAGCGTGGTCTCCACGGTCCAGCCGCCGTTCGGGTCGATCCGAAGCGGGGCTTTCGGGAAGCGGGCGCGGAGGGCCTCCAGCCCGGCAATCTCTTCTTCCGGCGGCAGGATACCCGCCTTGAGCTTGATCGCCTCGAAGCCCCAGGTGTCGATGAAGCGCTCCGCCTCGCCGACCAGCTGCTCCGGGGTCAGAACCTCACCCCAGTCATCCGGCTCTTCCCCGGCATGGCCCGCGAACTTGTAGAACAAATAGGCGGAAAACGGGACTTTCGTCCGCACTTTGCCGCCCAGAAGGTCACATAAGGGACGATCAAGGGCCTTTCCGAGCGCATCCCACATGGCCACCTCGACCGCCGCCACGACCCGGGGCAGCAGCGCCTCCTGCCCCATGTAGCCGGTCAGGTTGCCGACGACGCTCTCCCGTGCCTTGGCCCAGAGCGCGTTCAGATCGGTGACCGCGACACCGCGCAAACCCGGGGCCAGCGCCTCCACAGCCTCAATGAGCTTTTTCGTGCCGTAGCTCTCGCCAAGGCCGATCACGCCGTCCTCTGTCTCCACCTCGATAATGGAGCGCAGCGCGAAGGGTTGGTGACAGCCTGCGTTGTTCAGCAGCGGCGGATCGCGAAAGGCGATCGGGGTTATGCGCACGTCGGCGATGCGAAGGTCTGTCATGTCGTCTCCGGTGTCCGCGCTCGGGGATGGCGGGTGTGGGGTATTTGGACCAAAAAGAAACGCAAGGCGCGCTCAGACCTGATGGGCGTCGATGTAGTCGAGGTTGAGGTCCTGCCCCAGTCCCGGCTCCGCGCGGCCATGAACATAGCCCTCGCCGTCCATCTCGTCGTCGATGCGGTTCTGGTATTCCTTCGGTTTGTCGTAGTCGATGAAGGGGTGCAGCAGGCCGCGCTCGTAGAAGCTGGTGTTGTGGATCGCCAGCGCCACGGCGAGGTTGCCCGCGCCGGTGCCGTGCATCTCGCAGGCCATGTGGAAGCTCTCTGCCATGTTGGCCGTCTTCATCGACGGCGTGATGCCGCCCACGTCCCAGACGCCGCAGCGCACGAGGTCGATGGCGTCGGCCTTGACGTATTCGGCACGGATCCAGTGCTTGCCGGTCATGGTCTCCGGCCCGAGGATGTTGAGATCGCAGCTTTCGCGCAGCCACTTGTAAGAGGAGATGGACGCCTCCTCCATCGGCTCCTCCATCCAGCGGAAATCCAGTTCCGCCAGCTTGCGGGCGAGCCAGAGCGTATCCGTGCGGGAATAGAAGTGATGCGGGTCGAGCATCAGCGGCACGTCCGGGCCGACCGCCTCGCGCACGGCGGCACAGGCGGCGTAGTCCTTCTTCGGATCGGGCGCGCCGGGCATGGGGGGCATCCAGCCATGCAACTTCACCGCCTTGTAGCCCCGGGTGTTGACCATCCAATCGGCGAACCTTGCGTAATCCTCCGGCGTGGCGAGGCCGTTCTCGAGATCGTCGCCGCACATGGTCGAGCCATAGGCGAGGATCTTCGGCCGCGCCCCGCCGAGCAGCTTCCAGACCGGCTGGCAGCAGATCCTGCCCTTGAGGTCCCACAGGGCGAGGTCCACCGCCGTCAGGGTGCGGTCGCTGAGCTGGCCACCGGAAAGTCGCTGCCATTCATAGATGCGATACCAGAGTGCCTCCGTCATCATCGGATCGCGGCCTATGAGATTGGGGCGGATGAAGCGCTCGATCAACTCGGGGCGAACCTCCGCCGGGCGGCAGATCACCCTGCCCTCGCTGCCATCCTCGCAGGTAATGGTCAGCAGCGCGCTGGTCGTCTGGCTTTCCGGCCCCGGATGACCGTGGCCGTCACTGTCGCGCACGGTGTTGGAGGTGTGGGTGAAGACCTTCACGGTCACCGATGAGATCGTCATGTTTGCGGGTCCTTGAGGGTGATGAGACGCGCCGAGGCGAGGCTCAGACACGTATCGGCAGCAGGGATGAGCCTGCCGCGATTGATGAAACCATGGGTCACGCCGGGCTCGATGTGCAGCGTATGGGGGACCTTCGCATGCGTCAGGCGCTCCGCCAGCTGGCGGGAATCGTCCGCCAGCACGTCGAGTTCGGCGCTGATGATATGGGTTGTCGGCAGGCCGGTTAGGTCGCCGGCAAGCGGGACCAGAAGCGGGTTGCGCCGGTGCTCCGCCTCGGGATCGACCATATCGAACAGCATTTTCATCCGGGCGCGGCTGAGGCCGAAGCCATCGGCATATTCGACATAACTGGCGGTGGCGAAATCACTGCCGCAAACCGGATAGAACAGCAACAGACCGTCAAGGCCGCTCTCTGCCAGCGCGAGACAGAGCGCCAGATTGCCCCCGGCAGAGGCGCCTCCCGCTGCGATACAAACGGGCGTGGCACCGAGACCGCCCGCCCGGACAAAGGCCAGCGCCGCGCGGCAGTCGTCCAGTCCCGCCGGAAAAGGGTGCGCCGGTGCAAGGCGATAGGATATGGACAGGACCTGCCATCCGGTGTCCGCCGCCAGAGCGCTGCAGGCGCGGTCGTTGAGGTCGATGGAGCCGCCAGCCCAGCCGCCGCCGTGGATGAACAGCAGCAGCGGCACCCCTTCCGCCCGGTTGTAGAGCCGCGCCACCTGCGCCTGACCGGCACCGCCCGGGTAGGTCAGGTCCTCCGCCGATACCGTCTTTGCGCCCTCGCGCCAGTAGGCCGCACCGAGTTCCGGCGTGGCGAACCCGTCGTTGATCCTCTGGGCTTCCAGCACCCCGTCCGCGAACATCTAAGCCACCTCCGGCTGATAGCGATGCCGGGGCCGGGTGCCGCGCAACGCCGGGTCCGCGATGGGCACGGAGCTGAGCAGCGCCTTGGTGTAGGGATGCTGCGGATTGGTGATGATCTCCTCGGTCTCGCCGATCTCGACGATCCGGCCGCGATACATCACCGCGACGCGGTCGCAGAAATAGCGGATCACCGCCATGTCGTGGCTGATGAACACGAAGGAGAGCCCCTTCTCCGCCTGCAGTTTCAACAACAGGTCCAGCACCTGGGTGCGGATGGAGACGTCGAGCGCGGAGGTCGGCTCGTCGGCGATGATCACCTTCGGATCGAGCGCAATCGCCCGCGCCACCACGATACGTTGCCGCTGCCCGCCGGAGAAGGCATGCGGATAGCGCTCCATCATGCCGGGATCGAGGCCGACCTCGCGCAGGAGGTGCGCCACGCGGTCTTCCAACTCCTGCCCCCTGGCAAGATTGTTGACCACCAATGGCTCGGCGATGATCTGCTTGACCGTCATGCGCGGGTTCAGCGACGCGAACGGGTCCTGGAAGATCATCCGCACCTCGCGGCGCACCTGCCGCAGGCGATCCTTGCTCGCGGTCACGAGGTTCTCACCGTTGTAATCCACCAGCCCAGCCTGCGGGTTGTAGACCCGGGCGATGCAGCGACCCACGGTGGTCTTGCCCGAGCCGGACTCGCCCACGATGCCGAGCGCCTCGCCCTGTCGGAGTGTGAAGGACACGCCGTCCACCGCCTTGGTCACATCGGTAACACGCTGGAAGAAGCCTTCCTTCTTTTCGAAATGCAGATGCAGGTCTTCGACCTTCAACACCTCCCGCGCCGTCGCCGCGGGCCGGGTCTTGAACGCCGCAGGTTCCTCCAGCCGCTTCACCGCGCCGAGGAGTTTCTGCGTGTAGGGATGCTGCGGCGCGTTGAAGATCTGGTCGACGCCGCCTTGCTCCACCACATGGCCCTTCTCCATCACGACGACCTGATCGGCGATTTCCGCCACCACGCCCATGTCATGGGTGATGAACATGATCGCCATGCCGTTGTCGCGCTGGAGATTGCGCATGAGGTCGAGGATTTCCGCCTGCGTCGTCACGTCGAGCGCCGTTGTCGGCTCGTCGGCGATCAGAACGTCCGGGTGACAGGAGAGCGCCATGGCGATCATCGCCCGCTGGCGCATGCCCCCGGAAAACTCGAATGCGTAGCGGTCGAGCGCCTTGTCCGGATTGGGAATTTCCACCTGCGCCAGCGCGTCGCGGGCCATCTGCCGGGCTTCCTTCTTGCCGACGTCGCGGTGCAGGCGGATGGCCTCGATGATCTGGCTGCCTATGGTGTGCACCGGCGAGAGCGAGGACATCGGCTCCTGGAAGATCATGCCGATGCGGCCGCCCCGGATCGCCCGGATCTCCTTGCCACGCGGGTCCATGTCCGTCAGGCAGACCGGCCCGGTGCCGTCGGGATCGAAGAGGATGCGCCCGCCGTTGATGACCCCGGGACGCGGGACCATGTTGAGAATGGTGCGGGCGGTCACCGACTTGCCGGAGCCTGACTCGCCGACGATGCAGGTCGTCTTGCCCCGGTGGAGATCGAAGCTGATCCCGTGCAGCACATCCACCACGCCCTGCCGCAGCGTGAAGCCGACGTTGAGGTCCTCGACCGAGACGATGGGTTTGTCGGTCATTGGAAAAGTCCTTTGGGAAGTCTGGTTGGAACGGAGCGCGAGACAGAGGCCGAGTGGATCCGGCGCGCATGCGCCATGCCCGACCTCCCCCCCGGGAGGCCATACTGCGCAACACCATTGTGCGTGCCGCGGTTATGGTTTCCTCCCGTGGCGCCGCGCTTGCCTGACGGCCATCCCGAAGTCGGGCATGGCGCATGCGCGCCGGGTGCAACCGTTGCGAATATCGTTGGCAAACTCATGTGCCTGCCCTCACTGCTCATAGGGATCGGCCGCATCGCGCATGCCGTCGCCAAGGAAATTGAAGGCCAGCACCGCCACCACGACGAAGCCGCCGGGGATGAACAGCCAGGGGGCCTGGGAGATCGACAGGATGTTCTGTGCTTCCTTCAGCAGCACCCCCCAGGAGATCGCCGGCGGCTGCAGGCCGAGGCCGAGGAAGGAGAGCGACGTCTCCGCGAGGATCATCAAGGGCACCGCCAGCGTCAGGGAGGCAATGATATGCGAGGTGAGCGAGGGCAACATGTGGCGGAAGATGATCCGTCCCTCGCTCGCCCCATCGAGCCGCGCCGCGATGACGAAATCGTCGTTCTTCATGGCGAGGAAGCGCCCGCGCACCACGCGACCCAACTCGGTCCAGCCGACGAGGCTGACGATCAGGGTGATGACGAAATACTGCTGGTAGATCGGCCAGCTCGGCGGCAGCGCGGCAGCAAGCGCCAGCCAGATCGGGATGGTCGGCAAGGACAGCACAAACTCGATGAGGCGCTGGATCACAGCATCGACGCGCCCGCCGTAATAGCCCGACAGCCCCCCGAGCGTGATGCCGAGAAAAAGCGAGATGACAACGCCAACGAGGCCTATGCTCATGGAAATGCGCGTGCCGTACATCGCCCGGCTGAACATGTCGCGGCCGAGCCGGTCCGCCCCGAAGAGGAAGAACTTGTCGCGCGGGTTCACAGTCGCGAAGAGGTGTACATTCGTCGTCCAAATGCCCCAGAACTTGTACTCTTCCCCGCGTCCGAAAAGCTTGAGGTAGATCTTCTCGCCCGACGGGACGTAGGAGATCGCCAGGGTATCCGGATCGCGCTGCCGGTCCATCTCCCAGACATAGGGCCGGATGCGCGTGCCCTCCTCCGTTTTGTCGATGAAATGGATCATCTGCGGCGGATGGAAGACGGCGCGGCGGTTCTGCTTGGTCGGATCGTCGGGCGCGACGAATCCGGCGAAGATCGCGATGAGGTACAACAGACCGATGACCCAGAGACCGAACATGGCCAGCTTGTGGCGCCTGAAGCTCCACCAGGTCAGCTGCCACTGCGAGGCAATGGCCACGCGGTCCGGATCGAGATCGCGCTCGAGCGCCGGGGCGTCGTGCTGGTGCGCGTCCGCAGGAAGCTGCGGCTCGTGCGGCGCGTCGAGTGCGTCAGCGGACTTCGGATTATTCATAACGGACCCTCGGGTCCAGAAGGACCAAAAGAATGTCGGAGATCAGCATGCCCACCACGGTGAGCGACGACAGCAGCAGCACGAAAGCGCCCGCGAGGTACATGTCCTGGCTCATCAGCGCCTGCAGCATCAGCGGCCCGGCGAGCGGCAGGCTCAGCACGATGGCGGTGATGACCGCGCCGGAGACGAGGCTCGGCAGCACCCAGCCGATGGTGGACACGAAAGGATTGAGCGCAACGCGCACCGGGTATTTCATGATGAGCCAGAACTCAGAGAGCCCCTTGGCCCGGGCGGTGTCGACGTAGGGTTTGTTGAGCTCGTCCAGCAGGTTGGCCCGCATGATGCGGATCAGCGAGGCGGTCGAGGAGGTGCCGAGCACGACCACCGGGAGCCACAGGTGCTTCATCAGGTCGCCGACCTTGGCGAGGCTCCATGGCGCGTCGATATACTCGTCCGAGAACAGCCCGCCGACGTCGCTGCCGAAGTAGACCACACCAATGTACATCAGCACGAGGGCAAGCAGGAAGTTCGGAGTGGCGAGGCCGATGAAACCGATGGTGGTGGCGATGTAATCGCCGATGGAATACTTCTTCACCGCGGAATAGACGCCGATCGGGAAGGCCACGGCCCAGGTGAAGATTAGCGTGGCGAGCGAGAGCAGCAGCGTCAGTCCCATGCGCTCCCAGACGAGGCCGCTGACCGGCTGGCGCCATTCGAAGCTCATGCCGAAATCGCCCTGCACCACATTGGTGATCCACTTGAAATACTGGACGTAGAGCGGCTGATCGAGACCGAAGCGCGCGCGCAGGTTCTCGATGCTGGCCTGGTCGAGCACCTCGTTGCTCTCGCCGAGCTTGGCGATGTAGGTGGTCAGGTAGTCTCCCGGCGGGGCCTGGATCAGCAGGAAACTGACCACGGAGACCGCGAAGAGAAAGGGCACCATCCAGAGGATGCGCTTGAGGATGTAACGCCAGATCATGGGGTTCCTGCCTGTGGTTGGGGGTGCGGGGCACAGCCCCGCCCTACGCACCCGTCGCGCCGCTCGCAGCGCCGGCTGCCGCCGGGAGCGCTGCGCACCCGTTGGGCGGGGCCATATGCCCCGCCCAGGGTCTTCGTCAGTTGGCGTAGTAGTAGGTCTGCGGCAGGGTCGGGCCCGGGTCCGGATACATCCAGGACGACGGGATCGCCTCCGGCACGTTGCGCAGGTTCTTGTTCACCACGCCCACGAGGTTCGGCGCGAGGCTGATGCCGATGACCTCGAACTCGTCCGCGGCCAGCTGGTGGATCTGGCGGAAGATGTCGAGCGCCTTCTTCTGGTCGGCTTCGGCTTTGTACTGATCGTAGAGCGCCAGCCGCTGCTTCATCGACTCCGTCGGCTCCTCGCCTTCCGCGCCGCCCGTCAGATACCAGCGGGTCCACGGAATGGCGTACCAGGATGCCTGCGGATGGGTTGCCAGCACGTCACGCGGATCGAGCGTCGGATCGAGACCGCCCGGCGCACCCCAGACCATGAAGTCATGCTCGTTGGCCTCGCCCCGCGAGTAGTAGATCGAGCGTTCCACGGAAGACGAGGTCAGCTCGACACCGATTTCCTTCCACTGTTCGCGCATGATCTCCAGCGTGTCGCCCCAGTCCGGCTGTTCGATGCCGGTGAAGTTGACGTTGAAGGTGAAACGGCGGCCGTCCGGCAGCAGGCGGTAACCTTCGCTGTCACGTTCCGCCAAACCCGCCCCGTCCAGCAACTCGTTCGCCATGTCCGGATCGTACTCGGTGAACTGGCGGCCAAGCTGCTCGTTGTAGAGCACATGGTCCGGGCGCGGCCCGATCTGCCAAGGCTCGCCCTGCCCCTGGTAGACGATGTCGATGATCTCGTCGCGGTCGATGCCGAGGCTCAGGGCCTTGCGCACGTCCTTGTTGCGGATCACCTCACGCATGACCGGATCCTTGTGGGTCTGGTTGAGATGGATCGCCATCACGTTGGAGTTGGAGTTGATCATGTTGAGCAGCTTGTAGCCGCCCTTTTCCGCGTTCTCCGCGAAGATCGGCTTGTTCGACAGGTTGGAGATCTGCCGCCGCTGCATGTCGATGTTGCCCGCAACCGCTTCGAGGACGATGGCCTGGTTGTCCTGCGCCACGCCCATCTCGACGGTGTCGATGTAGGGCAGCTGGTTGCCGGCCGTGTCGACCTGCCAGAAGTACGGGTTGCGCTCCATCACCACGCGGGTCGAGCCTGCGGTGTAGCCGTCGCCGGTGATGATCCAGGGATCGAGCGTCGGACGTTCGGCGTTGGACCAGCGGTTCGGCGCCTCGACCTCGCCGCAGCGCAGGCGGTAAAGGCTCGGCCAGTCCTCGACGGCCTCGGTGGCATCGACCATCGCCTGCACGTCGGCGTTGTACTTCGGATGGAACTGCTGGCAGTAGTGCTTGGCCCAGATCACCGGCTCCTGCGCCAGCGGCGTCGCCAGCTCGGTCAGGAAGGTGCCATACGGCCCGGCGAACTTCAGCTTCACCGTGGTCTCGTCGATCTTCTCCGCCTGCATCGGCTCGCCGTTGACGACGAAACGCGACGGCGGTGTCGGGTAGAACTCGCTGTTGTTCAGCAGATCCTCGACGAAGAACATGATGTCATCGGCGGTAAAGGGCTGGCCGTCGGACCATTTCATGCCCTTGCGCAGGTGGAAAGTGAATTCGGTTGAGGCGTCGTTGACCTCCCAGCTTTCGGCGACGTTCGGGATGACCTCGGAGAAGTCCGGTTTCCAGCGGGTCAGGCCCTGCGGGCTGTTGATGCGCAGGATGGAGTTGTGATCGTTCGAGCCGCCGAGCATGCGGCGCAGCTTGCCGCCGTAAACGCCCACGGACTCCAGCGGCGTGATGACCTCGGGCTGCTCCGGCAGCCGCTCGTCGACCGGCGGCAGCGACCCGGCGGCCACCTTCTCGGCCAGCATCGGCGCCTCCTCAAAGGCCCAGCCTGTCACCGGGATCAGCGCGGCACAAACCGCCAGCACTGAGACAGGACGCATGATGCGTCGCATGTAAGACATTGCAAATTCCTCCCTTGAAGGGCCGCTCCTGTCGACCCGTGCCGGTATTCGTGACATTTCGATTGCCAAGCTGTCAACAGATTCATATGACAGGTAGGACAACTTGTATGATGAGATGGCGCGCGCCGCGATCCGGCGTATGCAGCCCATCACCGGAAGGCACGGAAACATGGCGGAAATCACCATTGAAAGCGTTGTGAACAGCCATTCGAAGGTCGGCGAAGGCGCAGTCTGGGACGACCGCGCACAGGTCCTGTGGTGGGTCGACATCCCCGACGGGCTGATCCACCGATTCGACCCGGAGACCGGCGAAAACCGCAGCCGGAACTTCGGCGAACCTGTCGGCTGTCTGGCCCTGCGCGCGAGCGGCGGCATGATCGTGGCCGCCAAGTCCGGATTCTGGGAATACGACTGGGACACCGGCGAGCGGAGTCCGATCCACGACCCGGAGCCGCACCTGCCGCACAATCGCTTCAACGATGGCGCGACGGACGCGCAGGGAAGGTTCTGGGCGGGTACCATGAAGGACGGAGGCGGCGATCCCGAGCGTCTCGGCACCTTCTACCGGCTCGATCCGGACATGTGTGTAACCAAATGGAAAGACGGAATTTTCACAACGAACGGCATGACCTTCTCGCCGGATGGAAAGACGCTCTACTACTCAGACAGCAACCCGGAGGTGCGCACCATCTGGGCCTGTGAGTATGATACGGAGACCGGCACCCCCGGCCCGGAGAGGGTCTTCTTCGACACCCGCGCCGTGGCGGGCAGGCCTGATGGCGGCACCGTCGACAGCGAAGGATGCTACTGGCAGGCGGGCGTCTCCGGCTGGCAACTCTACCGCCTCTCGCCGCAGGGCGAATTGCTGATGACCATCGACATGCCGGTCGAAAAACCGACCAAACCCATGTTCGGCGGCAAGGACCTCACGACCCTCTTTGTCACCTCCATCGGCGTCGGGCTCAGCGAGGGCCGCGACCAGCCGGATGCGGGCAACCTCTTCGCCATCACCGGCCTTGGGATCAAGGGCATGGCGCAATGGCGATTCGCCGGATGACAGGACCGACACCACTATTTCTTCTTGGCAAAAATACCCAAATCCAACCTCTTCCCCTGCTCAGACGTCCAATATGAAAATCACATCTCTGAAAAGTTATATGACATGTGACCGCGACCGTCCCCGGGTGCTCGTGGCCATCGGCACCGACGAGGGCATCACCGGCTGGGGCGAGTGCTACAACCACGGGCCCGACCGCGCTCTGCCGCCGCTGCTCGATTACCTGTTCGGGCAACTGGAGGGCGAGGACGCGCGCCGCATCGAGCGTCTTTACCAGAAACTCCTGATGCAAAGCCGCTTCCCGCCGGGCGCCCTCGGCCTCGCCGCGATCTCCGCCATCGACCATGCGCTCTGGGACATTTCCGCAAAGGCGCTGAATGTCCCGGTCTACCAGCTGCTCGGCGGCGCGGTACGCGACCGGGTGCGCGTCTATCTCGGCGTTTATTCCGCGCCCGATCCGCTCGACGTGCGCGACTTCTGCAAACGGATGCACGACCAGTATGGCTTCACCGCCTTCAAGATGTCGCCCTATCGCAACGATTTCCTCGCCGAACCCTGGGGCAAGACTCTGAAGGCGACGACTGACTGGGTCGAGGTGCTGCACGGCCTTTGCCCGGATTTCGAGTTCGCCTACGACGCCCATGCCAAGCTGTTCGAGCCCTGGCAGGCGGAACAGTTGGGCAATGCGCTCGCCCCGTTCCACCCGATGTTCTACGAGGAACCGATGCGGCCCGAAAATATCGAGGCCTGGGGGGCCTTGAAGCGCAAACTCACCGTCCCGCTTGCCACCGGCGAGAGCCTCTACAACCGCCACGAATTCCTGCGCCTGCTGCAGGTCGGCGGTGCCGACATCGTGCAGCCGGACATCTGCGCCGTGGGCGGCATCTCGGAGATGCGCAAGATCGCGGCGTTGGCGGAGGCCTTCTTCGTCCCCGTCGCGCCGCACAACCCGATGGGGCCGCTGGCGACGGCGGTGAACCTGCATTTCTCCGCCGCCTGCCCCAACTTCAAGATCCTCGAATACCGCCTGCCGACCGGCGCGTCCTACCATTCGGACGGGATGCAGGGTGACGACACCGCTGCCTACGTCAAGGACCCGTACCTGCCGGTGGACGGCCATCTGGAGCTGCGTCCGGATCGGCCCGGCTGGGGTGTGGAGATCGACGAGGACTACCTGAAGACCGACCGATACGTGCATTGGGAGCGCAAGCTGCCGAAACGTCCGGACGGATCGTGGAGCTTTACATGAGCGGGCTGCGCGACACGCTCCGGGCGTTGCTCGCCCTGCCCGCGCCTGGCCCGGCGCCGCAGGCCGCGATGATCAGCAGCACGCCTGTCGCCCACGGCTATACCCGCGAGGAGTGGATCATCGGCAAGGCCCCGGCGACCCTGCTTCGACCTGGTGGGGATAATTTTAGTCTAAAATTATCCCCACCTGCGTCCGTGCTCTATTGCCACGCCCATGGCGGAGCCCACGCGCTTGGTCGCCGCGAACTCTGTGAAGGTGCGCGTTGGCTCACCGGCCCTTATGCGCCGGACCTGATGGCACGCGGCGTCACCGTCCTTTGCCTCGACATGCCGGGCTTCGGCGAGCGCATGGGCATGGGCAGCGAAAGCGCCCTCGCCAAGGCAGCCCTCTGGCGCGGACAGCCGCTGTTCGGGCGGATGCTCGAGGACCTGCAGGCCGCCGTCACCTGGCTGACTGCGCAATCGACGGCCCCCATCGCCACGCTCGGGATGTCGATGGGCGCTGCTCATGCCTTCTGGCTGGCCGCGCTGGACACCCGCATCTCTGCCTGCGCCCATATCGCCATGCTCGCGAACATGGCCCCGTTGATCGCCTCCGGCACCCATGACCGCCACGGCCATTTCCTTACCGTCCCGGGCCTTCTGAAACACGCGGACATGGGAGACGTCGCCGCCCTGATCGCGCCCCGCCCGCAATGCGTGGCCCTCGGAGACGGCGATCACCTGACACCGCCCGAAGCGCGCGATCCCGCCCTCGCCCGCCTGCGCGCCGCCTATGCCCCCGGAACGCCGCTGGACGTCCGGGTCTTTCCGGCAGACACCCATATCGAAACCCCGGCCATGCGCGCCCACGTCCTGTCGTTCCTCGACCGATGGACCGCAGGCGTCGCAGACCAACCGCAGAAAAGGAACACCGCATGAAACGACTGCTCATCACCGGCGCCAACGGCGGACTCGGCTCGATCTGCCGCGACCGGCTCGGCCATCTGGCGGGCACCCTCCGCCTCAGCGCCCGCAAGGGGCTGGGCGAAGCCCGCGCCAACGAGGAAATCGTCTACTGCGACCTCGGCGACAAGGATGCGGTCGAGGCGCTGGTCGAGGGCTGCGACGGCATCGTGCACATGGGCGGACAGGCGACCGAAGCGAAATGGGAGACCATCCGCAACGCCAACATCGACGGCATGTTCAACCTCTACGAGGCCGCCCGCAAGTCGAGCACCAAGCCGCGCATCGTCTTTGCCAGTTCCAACCACGCCATTGGCTTCCACCGCCAGACCGAGCGTCTGGATGCGAAATCCGTGACCCGTCCGGACGGCCTCTACGGCATTTCCAAGGTCTTCGGCGAGGCCATGGCGTCGATGTATCACGACAAGTTCGGCATCGAGACCGCCTGCGTGCGCATCGGCTCGTGCTTTCCTGAGCCGAAGAACCACCGCATGCTCTCGACCTGGATGAGCTACGACGACTTTGTCCTGCTGATCGAACGCATCTTCATGGTGCCCGTGCTCGGCTGCCCGATCATCTACGGAGCCTCGAACAATGCCGCCTCCTGGTGGGACAACCGGGAGGTCGCCTACCTCGGCTGGCAGCCGCAGGACAACGCCGAAGCGTTCCGTGCGAAGATCGACGCCGAGATGACCCCGCCCCCGGGTGATGACCTCAACGCCCTCTACCAGGGCGGTGCGTTCTGCGGCGACGGCATCCACGAAGACTGATCTCCAGACATTCCCCAACAGAAAGCCAAGACCATGATTGCCCCCACCGACCTGCGCGAGATCATCCGCTCCGGCCTGCTCTCCTTCCCCGTCACGCCGTTCGACGCGGAGGACGCCGTCAACCACAAGGCCTTCGCCGCGCACCTCGAATGGCTGGCCCAAACGCCGGTCGCCGGGCTGATCGTCGCGGGCGGCACGGGAGAATTGTTCTCGCTGACACCCGAAGAGGTGGTAGCGGTCGTCAGGACCGCCAAGCAGACCCAACCGAATGAGCCGATCATCGCGGGCTGCGGCTATGGAACGAAGATGGCCATGGAGATGGCGCAGGGCATCGAGGCAGCGGGCGGCGATGGCATCCTGCTCCTGCCGCACTACCTCATCGGTGCGCCGCAGCAGGGCATCGAGAATCACATCCGCCGGGTCTGCCAGTCCACCAACATGGGGGTGATCGTCTACAACCGCGGCCAGTCCGTGGTGAAAGCGGAGACACTGGCGCGGCTGGTCGATGACTGCCCGAACCTGATCGGCTTCAAGGACGGCACCGGCGACATCGACACGGTGAAACGCATCACCGTGCACAACGGCGACCGTCTCGCCTATATCGGCGGCATGCCGACGCATGAACTCTTTGCGCAGGCGTTCCGCGGTGCGGGTGTGGACACTTACTCCTCCGCCGTCTTCAACTTCGTTCCGAAGACCGCGCTGAAGTTCCACACCGCCTTCCTCGCCAAGGACGACGCCACCTGCGAGCAGATGCTGCGCGACTTCTACTACCCGTTTGCGAAGATCCGCGACCGCATGACCGGCTACGCCGTGTCGGCGATCAAGGCAGGCGTCTCGCTGCGCGGCTTTGCCACCGGCCCGGTGCGCACGCCGCTCACGGACCTCGACGAGGCGGAGCGCGAAATGATGTCAGAGCTGATGAAGGGCTACGACTGACCGGAGGGGGTGCGGGGCATAGCCCCGCCCTACGATCCGTCGGCGCAACTTCCATGGGGCTGCGCCGATCTACCCGTGCGCGGGCGGAATCGAATAGGTCAGGCTCGCATGGGCCACCGGCTTGTCGCTGCCCTCGCTGAACAGCAACACATCCGTTACTGACAGCGTCTTGCCCAGCTTCAGCACCCGCGCCTCCGCCAACACATCCTTGCCAGCCTCCGGCTTGCGCATGAAGTCGATGGAGCAATGGGTCGTCACTGCCAGCGCCTGCTTGCCGATGAAAGCCATGGTCGCCACATAAGCTGCCACATCCGCGAGGCTGAACATCGCCGGTCCCGAGACCGTGCCGCCGGGGCGCAGATGCCGCTCGTCCGCATGCAGTCGCATCACCAAGAGGCTCTCGTCCAGCCGGTCGATGCCGAACATGCCCTCGACCTGCGGAAACACCTCTCCGAGAAACGCCGTCATTTCCTCGGCCGTCACTTTCAATTCCACGCCTTGTCCTCCCTGTTTCCCCGCAGCTAAGCTGCCCGCAAAAGGGAGGACAAGATGCAAATCCTGGAACGTCACGACACGAACGGCATCGCGCACCTGCGCCTGAATGCCCCCGAAAAGCTGAACGCCCTTTCCGACGAGATGCTCGCCGCGCTGCAAGGCCAGATCGACGCGTTGAAGGACGACCGTGAAACCCGCGTGGTGATCCTCTCCGGCGCGGGCAAGGCCTTCTGCGCCGGGCACGACCTCAAGCAGATGCAGGCCGGGCGGCAGGCGGAGGACAAGGGCGCGGCCTATTTCAAGGATCTGTTCACCCGCTGCGCCGCCGTCATGACCGGCCTCACGCGCCTGCCGCAGCCGGTGATCGCGCAGGTCCACGGCATTGCCACCGCCGCAGGCTGCCAGATGGTCGCCTCCTGCGACATGGCCGTCGCCGCCGAGGGCACCCGCTTTGGTGTCAACGGCGTGAACATCGGGCTGTTCTGCTCCACTCCCATGGTTGCCCTGTCGCGCAACATCCCGCGCAAGAAGGCCTTCGAGATGCTGACCACCGGCCAGTTCATCTCCGCCGAAAAGGCCGAGCAGGTCGGCCTCGTCAATGCGGTGGTGCCGGTGGACGCCTTGGAAAGCGCCACGCGGGAGCTGGCCGAAACCGTCGCGGGTAAACTCACCGCCGCCGTAAAGATCGGCAAATCGGCCTTCTACGACCAGATCGGCATGGACCTCGACGCGGCCTATGCCTTTACCGGCGACGTGATGGTCGAGAACATGCTCTGGCGCGACACCGACGAGGGCATCACCGCCTTCATCGAAAAGCGCAAACCGGACTGGGCCTGAGCCGAAGGGAAAATCTGTACGAAACTTCACAGGTTTTGTACCAAACTGCACCGCGCCTGCGCCCCTTGGCAGCGTGACGGACTTGGCTTATGTGCGGCGCATGACACAGGAACTCCACATCGTTGGCGGCGGAATGGCCGGATCCGAAGCCGCTTGGCAGGCGGCAAAACTCGGCGTGAACGTCGTGCTGCACGAGATGCGCCCCAAGGTGAAGACATTCGCGCATCAGACTGGAATGTTTGGAGAAATGGTCTGCTCAAACTCGTTCCGCTCGGACGATTCCGAGCAGAATGCGGTGGGTCTCTTGCATTGGGAAATGCGCCAGGCGGACGGTCTTATCATGAACACGGCCTACACGCATCGCCTGCCTGCAGGCGGGGCCTTGGCAGTGGACCGAGACGCCTTTGCCGAGGCGGTCACAGAAGCTTTAACATCACTCCCCAACATACGGATTTCATACGAGGAAATAGACGAGCTTCCGGATGACGGCCAATGGATATTCGCGACCGGGCCGCTGACCTCGCCGAAACTCGGCGAAGCCATCCAAAAGGAAACCGGCGCCGACAGGCTCGCCTTTTTTGACGCCATCGCACCGATCGTTTATGCGGAAAGCATTGATATGTCAGTGGCTTGGCGACAGTCGCGCTATGACAAGGGCGAGACCGAAGAAGAGCAGAAGGCCTACATCAATTGCCCGATGACCAAGGCGCAATACGAAGCCTTCATCGACGCCCTGCTGACAGCGGACAAGACCGAATTTCATGAAGGCGAAACAGCGGGTTACTTCGACGGTTGCTTGCCGATCGAAGTCATGGCCGAGCGCGGCCGGGAGACCCTGCGTCATGGCCCGATGAAGCCGGTCGGTCTGACCAACGCCAATGATCCGCAGAACAAGCCCTACGCCGTGGTGCAGCTGCGCCGCGACAATGCGCTCGGCACGCTCTACAATATCGTCGGCTTCCAGACGAAGATGAAGTACGGCGCGCAAACCGATGTTTTCAAAATGATTCCCGGCCTGCAGAACGCCAGTTTTGCCCGTCTCGGCGGCATCCATCGCAATACGTTCCTGAACTCACCGACGCTGCTCGACGCGCAGATGCGCCTGCGCTCGAAGCCGAACATCCGCTTCGCCGGACAGGTGACCGGGGTTGAAGGCTATGTCGAAAGCGCTGCAATGGGCTTGCTCGCCGGGCGCTTTGCCGCAGCTGAAATCCTTGGGAAATCAATCCCTTATGCCCCTCAGGACAGCGCCCATGGCGCTCTGATCCACCACATCACCGGCGGCGCGGAGGCGAAGACCTTCCAGCCGATGAACGTGAACTTCGGTCTATTCCGCCCGCTCGACGAGATTGTGAAAGGTGGCAGGCGCGGCCGGAAGGATCGGTACAAGGGCTACACGGACCGGGCGAAAACCGTTTGGTCAGAATGGCTTGAGAACCAATGATCACCCGCTTCGCGCCCTCCCCAACGGGGCCGCTGCACCTCGGACACGCCTATTCCGCCTGGCTCGCCCATGACACCGCTCGCAAAGAGGGCGGCACCTTCCTGTTGCGGATCGAGGACATCGACAGGACACGTTCGCGGGACGCATGGGAGCAGCAAATCTACGACGATCTTTCATGGCTGGGGATTACCTGGGATGGCACGCCCATGCGTCAATCCGATCGGGTTTCCGTGTATGAAGATGCGCTGGCAACCCTTTGGAAACGCGGCCTTGTCTATCCATGCTCCTGTTCCAGAAAGGACATAGCCGCGGCCGCGAATGCGCCACAGGAAGGCAGCGAGCCAGTGTTCGGGCCGGATGGCCTCGTCTACCCGGGCACATGCCGGCCAAACCGCCCGCACCCTGTCGGTGACATGCCGGAGGGGATCGCGCTCCGCCTTGACCTCACAGCGGCCTTGCAGCACATCGGCTCCGGCCGCCTGGGCTTCGTCGAAAATGGAGAGACCAACGGGTCACAACGACGCAACGTGGCCGTCACGTCCGACGATCTGATTTCAACAGTCGGGGATATCGTACTGTCCAGAAAGGATTTTCCTGGCTCCTATCACCTCTCCGTCGTCCTTGACGACGCCGCCCAGAACATAACGCATGTCATTCGTGGCAAGGACCTGTTCGACGCGACCAAGATCCACGTCCTATTGCAGCGCTTGCTCGGTCTACCCACGCCGCTATACTTGCACCATCGTCTGATCCGCGACGAAACCGGACGGCGGCTGGCCAAGCGGGACGATGCCCGGGCTATCGCGCAATACCGAAAAGTGGGAGCAACCCCCGATGATCTAAGGACTTTGGTCGGCCTTTAGTCGACCATCGGAGCCATCAGTTCAGTCTCACCATTGGCGACGGACGTGTAGAAACAAGACCGCCGATTGGTGTGACACGCCGGGCCAGTCTGCCGGACGATGGCCAGAAGGCAATCGCGATCACAATCCACGCGCAGATCGACCAACTCCTGGACATGCCCTGAAGTCTCACCCTTGATCCAGAACGACTTTCTGGAACGAGACCAGTATGTTACACGGCGACTTTCAAGTGTTCTGGCGACGGACTCCGCGTTCATCCAGGCCATCATCAACACTTCGCCAGTGCCATCCGCCTGGGCAATGCAGGGGATCAACCCGTTTGAATCATAGACCAAGGTCGCAGGATCGAAGGTCATGGTCGAAAAACCTTTTCTTGTGCGCTATCGATGCCTATCTAGAGGAGCGACCGGAAGAGGGAAAGACGCCATGTCCGAGACCGACTTGATCAAGCTCTACTCGGGCCGCATTCTTGAACTCGCTGCGGACATTCCGCATCTCGGGCGGTTGGACCATCCGGACGCAAGCATCAAGAAACGCTCTCCCCTTTGCGGCTCGACCGTGACGGTGGACGTCGGGCTTGAGAACGGCAAGGTGACCCGTTTCGCTCAGGATGTGAAAGCCTGTGCCCTGGGTCAGGCTGCCGCGTCTGTCGTCGGCGCGGCCATCCTTGGCTGCACGGAGACCCAGATCGTCGCCGCCCGTGATGCGCTGCGTGCCATGCTCAAGGACGGCGGCCCGACGCCTGCCGCGCCGTTCGACGGGTTCGAAGTCCTGCGCCCGGCCATTGCCTACAAGAACCGCCACGCGTCGATCCTCCTCGCCATCGAAGCGAGTGCGGAGGCGTGCGCAAAGGCGCGGGAAAGCCACACGGCTTAATCCTCTCTTCGTATTTTGGCTTTATTCCTTGGCGCTCAAGCGGTGCAAGGAAGGCAGCATGCAGCAGCCCAAGGATTTGAGGCTTCCGGATACGGAGGATCGGCTGAACGCCCTGACTCGAAACGCGACCAGCCTTGGTCGGGAGACGGTCGACATCGGCGGTTTCCTGGGGGATCTCGATGCGCGCTGCCAGGCGCAAATCGACGGGCTGACGCATGTACGAGAGCATACGGCCGCTTTGTCTTCAACAAGCGCTGCCATGCTCGAAGCGGCGATGCGGATGTCGCTCGCCGCCGATGACGCCATGGCCAGAGTGCGTGATTCAACAGCCCTGCTTTCGGAAAATGGTGAACAATCGCAATCCCTTGCGGAGTGGGTTCGGGCGATTCACGCACAAGGGCCGGATGTCGAGGAGATGCTGCGCGCCGTGCAGCTTTCCAACTCCGAAATTGCCGATATTTCCTGGCAGGTCAAACTGCTCGCTGTGAACGCAAAGATCGAGGCGGCACGCGCCGGACAGGCTGGCAAGGGTTTTTCCATCGTCGCGGACGCGGTCAACGAACTCAGCCAGAAGACTAGTAACGCGGCCGAGACGATCTCTGCCACGGTAAAAAAACTGTCGGATTGGCTGAGCGCCCTGCATCGCGGGGCGGAATTGACCTCACGAAACGCGGCGTCGGTCCTCAATCGCAGCGCTGACGCGGATCGCGCACTCAACACCATCGAAAACCGCGTGGCAGAGTTGCAGACCGATGCCCATGCGTTGACCGAAACGGCCGGAAAATCACAGCAGGCGGTCGAGATTGTCGCGCCTGCCGTCGAGGAGATCGCTCAATCGGTTACGGAAGTGGCGAGCGGCGTGGACGAAGCGAGTTCACGGTGCAATTCGCTTGTCGATACGTCGGAAACCATTCTTCAGGATGTCGTCGCCATAGGGGGCAGCGGCGAGGATGGCCCGATGATCACCATGGTTCAGGACCTCGCCGGCCAAATCAGCCTGGCCTTCGAAAAAGCGCTGAAAGAGGGCCAAATTCGCGAAGACCAGTTGTTCGACACATCGTATCGCCCGATCGCCGGAAGCGACCCGCAACAGGTCCTGTCCGGGTTTACCAAGCTGACCGACGAGTTGTTGCCACCGATTCAGGAGCCCGTGCTGGAGATCGATGATCGGATCGTCTTCTGTGCTGCTGTCGATCGGAACGGCTATCTTCCGACACATAACCTGAAATTCTCGAAACCGCAGGGCGACGATCCCGTCTGGAACGCCGCAAACTGCCGGAATCGCAGGATCTTCAACGATCGGGTTGGTTTGAAGGCCGGGCAGAACCAGAATGCGTTTCTGCTGCAGGTTTACCGGCGCGATATGGGCGGCGGTGTCTTCGTGCTCATGAAAGATCTGTCCGCGCCGATCTCCGTCCGCAACAGGCATTGGGGCGGGCTTCGCCTCGCGTACAAGTTCTGACGCCAGCCAGGGACCATGCTGCAAAAAAACCGCCGCGCTCCGAATGGAGGCGGCGGTCAGTGGCGCGTCGTCAGGCCGGGGCGGGCGCAGGCAGGCACCCTTTGGGGACAAATGCAAGCATCAGGGACAGGACGATGCCATACAAAGCCCGGCATGGATAAACGCAGGCAGAAACTTAGGCAGAAACTCAGAAAAGTGCGGGCAGGTGCAAAACGCCCATGAGAATGACGACCAGGGACAACGCGCCGACGGCATCCTGCCAAAGCGTCGCCGTCTGCCGGTTCAGCGCGGATTTCACGATGTCGATCATGGTCTCTATTCCCTCAATCACCCTGTTTCCCATTTGTTCTCACATTGTTTACCCTATGTAAAGAACTTTATGAGAACAAATAAGAACAAACTGGATCCACCCACTTTATCGCTCTTCAGTTTGGACACGCGAGTCGGGCTTCCCCCTGCCGGAACTCGCGGCGCGCGCCGACTTCCCCGCGGCGCGCGCCCCCTCCCTGGGGTCTAGCCAACGCCGATGAGCCGGATCGCCTCGTCCTGCCGCATCAGCCAGAGCAGGTGTCTCGCTGCCTGCCCGCGGGCGCTCTCCAGTGACGGGTCCTCGGCAAGCAGACGCCGGGCATCGCTCTGGGCCACAGCCATCAACCCGGCTTGCCGTTCGAGATCGGCGACTCGGAATTGCGGCAGGCCGCTCTGCGCCGTGCCGATCAGATCGCCGGCCCCGCGCATTTCGAGATCCACCTCGGAAATCCGGAACCCGTCCTCGGTCTCGCGCAACGTGGTCAGTCGCTTCATCCCGCCTTCGTTCAGCGGTGGCTGATACATCAGCAGGCAGGTCGATGCGGCATCGCCGCGCCCGACACGACCGCGCAACTGGTGCAACTGCGCGAGGCCGAAAATCTCCGCGCGTTCGATAACCATGATCGACGCATTCGGCACGTTCACCCCCACCTCGATCACCGTGGTCGCCACAAGAACGCTGGTCCGTCCCGCGACGAACTCTGCCATTGCCGCGTCCTTCTGTTCGTGCGGCATCTGGCCGTGCACCAATCCGACATGCGCCTCGCCCAGCGTGGCACGCAACCGTTTGAACCGTGCTTCCGCGGCAATCAGGTCCGAGGCCTCGCTTTCCTCCACGAGCGGGCAGACCCAATAGGCCTGTCGCCCCTCCGCAATCGCCTTGCGCAGGTGCGCGATCACCTCGTCGATGCGCTCGGTCGAAATCAGCGCCGTCTTGATCGGCTTCCGCCCCGGCGGTTTCTCGTCCAGGATGGACACATCCATGTCCCCGTACTGGGCAAGCGCGAGGCTGCGCGGGATCGGAGTCGCGGTCATGACGAGCACATCCGCCCCCTGCCCCTTGCGGCCAAGTTCCAGCCTTTGCCGCACGCCGAAGCGGTGCTGTTCGTCGACGATGGCAAGGCGCAGATCCCGGAACGCGACGTCCTTCTGAAATACGGCGTGGGTGCCCACCAGGATCTGGATAGCGCCACGTGCCAGCGCGTCCAGCTTCGCCTGCCGCTCACCGCCCTTGTCGCGGCCCGTCAGCAGTTCGAGCACCACCCCGGCAGATTCCGCCAGCGGCTGCAGCCCTTCGAGATGCTGCCGGGCCAGGATCTCGGTCGGCGCCATCATCACGCCCTGTCCTCCGGCCTCGACCGCAATCAGGAGGGCCATGAACGCGACAAGCGTCTTGCCCGCGCCCACGTCCCCTTGCAGCAGCCGGTTCATCCGCTCCGGCGCGGCCATGTCCGCCGCGATTTCATCCATCGCCCGGACTTGCGCGTTCGTCGGTCGATAGGGAAGAGATTTCAGCACCTTGGACCGAAGCCGTCCGTCGCCCTCGGTGACGATGCCACGGCTGCGCCGCCGATTGGCCCGTGCCAGCGCAAGCGTCAACTGATGTGCCATCAACTCGTCATAGGCGAGCCGTGCGCGCGCCGGATCCGTCGGCGCAAGCGCGCCCGCCGTCGTCGGCCTGTGCGCCTGCCGAACCGCTGCCGCCCAGTCCGGCCACCCTTCCTGACGCCGCTGCTCCGCGTCGATCCATTCCTCCAGGTCAGGCACCCGCGACAGGGCATCGGTCACGGCGCGGGTCATTATCTTCTGCGTCACTCCCGAGGTCAGCGGATAGACGGGCTCGAAGTCCGGCAGGCTCTGTGCCTCGTCAGGATCGAGCATGTGCTCGGGGTGCACCATCTGCGGCACCCCGTCGAACAATTCGACCCGCCCCGATACCACCCGACGTTCGCCGGATGGCAATTGCCGCTGCAAATACTCCGGGCGGGCATGGAAGAATACCAGTTGAAACCGTGTCTGCGCGTCATCAACTTCGATCCGGTACGGCGCCCCGCGTTTGCTCGGCGCCCGGTGCTGGCCAATCTGGACCTCGACGGTCACCACTCCGGGCAGATCGGCACCGATCACGGAGGCCCGCAAACGGCGGTCCACAAGCGCATGCGGCAAGGTAAACAAGAGGTCGCGCGGCGCGTGGATGTTCATCTGCTCCAGTGCCTGCGCCGTCTTCGGGCCAATCCCGTCCAGCCCCTTGATGTCCGCAAACAGCGGGAAAAGCGTCTCGGGTCTGCCGCTCATCCGCCGATCAGCTCCAACCACGCGTCTTCGTCGAGGATCGTCAGTCCCAGTTCCTGCGCCTTCTTTTCCTTGCTGCCGGCCCCCGGCCCCGCAACGAGGATGTCGGTTTTCGCCGAGACCGACCCGGAGACCTTCGCGCCCAAGGCCTCGGCCCGTGCCTTGGCTTCCGCCCTGGTCATCTTTTCCAGCGTCCCCGTGAACACCACCGTCTTGCCGGCCACGGGGCTGCCCTCGCTGTTCGGCCGTTCCGCGTCCTGGATATGCAGATGCGCCACCAGGCGGTCGATGGACGCGCGTTCGGCCGGCTGGTTCATCGCCGAGACCAGCGACTGTGCCAGAACCGCCCCGACCCCGTCGATTGCCATCAACTCGTCCCAAGCCGCGCCTTCCATCGGCGCGGCGTCGACCATGGCTTTCTCGAAGGTGGTCCAGCCGCCGTAGTGCCGGGCCAGCAGATTGGATGCGCTCTCGCCGACATGGCGAATGCCGAGGGCGAAAATCACCCGGCGCAACGGAATGGTTCGGCGCTCGTCTATGGCGTCGAACAGTTTCGCAGCGGATTTCTCGCCCCATCCCTCGCGGTTCCTGAGCTGTTGCAGTCCGGAGCCGTATCCCGATTTCAACTCGAAGATGTCCGCTGGCTCCTTTATCCAACCGTCATTGTAGAACTGCTCCACCTGTTTCGCGCCAAGCCCTTCGATGTCGAAAGCGGCGCGGGAGACGAAATGTTTCAGCTTTTCTATGGCTTGCGCCGGGCAGATCATACCACCGGAACAGCGCCGGACCGCATCGCCCGGCTCGCGGATGGCATCGGAACCACATTCAGGGCACACCTCGGGAAACACGAAGGCGGTGTCGTTCGTGCGCCGGGACAAGTCGACATCGGCCACCTTGGGGATCACGTCGCCAGCGCGATAAACCTGCACCCAATCGCCCTCGCGGATGTCCTTGCCATCGCGGATCGGATTTCCCTCATTGTCGCGCCCGGCGATATAGTCCTCGTTGTGCAGGGTCGCGTTCGAGACCACGACGCCGCCCACCGTGACCGGCGCGAGACGGGCCACCGGGGACAGTGCCCCGGTCCGACCGACCTGGATGTCGATGCTTTCGAGCCGGGTCCAGGCAAGTTCCGCCGGAAACTTGTGCGCGATGGCCCAGCGGGGCGTGGTCGAGCGAAAGCCCATGCGGGCCTGGAATCCAAGATCGTTTACCTTGTAGACCACGCCGTCTATGTCGTAGCCGAGCGTCGCCCGTTGCGCTTCGATCTTGCGAAACTGCGCCAGCATGTCATCCGGCCCGTGACAGACCGCCGTGAGCGCATTGGTCTGGAACCCCAGCGATCGGAGGCGGTCGATTGCCCCCATCTGCGTTTCGGACAGCGGTTCCGAAAGTTCTCCCCAGGAATAGGCAAAGAATCTAAGCGGGCGGTCCCGAGTTATCGAGGAATCCAGTTGCCGCAGGCTTCCGGCGGCGGCATTGCGCGGATTTGCAAAGGTTTTTCCGCCACGCTCCGCCTGACGGGCGTTGAGCGCCGCGAAATCCGCGTGGCTCATGTAAACCTCGCCGCGCACTTCCAGGATTTCCGGTGCGCCGTCCAGCCGTTCCGGAATGTCATCGATCGTCCTGGCGTTGGCCGTGACATTCTCGCCTTCCGCGCCATCGCCGCGCGTCGCGGCCTGCATCAGTATGCCGTTTTCATAGCGCAGAGACAGCGACAGACCGTCGATCTTCGGCTCGGCAGTGTAGCTCACTGTCTCGTCCGCCGACAGGCCGAGGTACCGTCGAACTGAAATGTCGAAATCCGCTATGTCCTCGTCGTCGAAGGCATTCGAGAGTGACATCATGCGAACGGCGTGCCGAACCTTGGTAAACCCCTCGGCCAGGGCGGCGCCAACCTGATCGGAGGGGCTGTCGGCGCGTTTCAGATGAGGAAAGCGCGCCTCGATTTCGCTATTGCGCCGCTTGAGACCGTCGTAATCCGCGTCGGAGATTTCCGGGGCATCTTCAGTATGATACGCGCGGTTCGCGGCGGCGATCTTCTCCGCCAATTCCGCCAGTTCCTCGCGCGCATCCTTCTCGTTCAGCGTCTCGACTGCCTTTACCGCCATTGCCCTGCCCTTTGCGCCCGGTCACTGGTGAAGTGATAGGCGGGGCGGCAGCCGAGGTCCAGCGTCAGGCGCTTGCGGCCAGCCGCTTCGGCTCGTCCTGGCTCGGCTCCGGGTCACGCAGCACGTATCCGCGGCCCCAGACCGTTTCGATGTAATTGTCGTCCCCCGTGGCTTCGGACAGCTTCTTGCGGAGTTTGCAGATGAAGACGTCAATGATTTTCAGTTCCGGCTCGTCCATGCCACCGTACAGGTGGTTAAGGAACATCTCCTTGGTCAGGGTCGTGCCCTTGCGCAGGCTGAGGAGTTCCAGCATCTGGTATTCCTTGCCGGTCAGATGCACGGATTTGCCGCCGACCTCCACCGTCTTCGCGTCTAGGTTGACGGAAATCTTGCCGGTGCGGATGACGGACTGGGAATGGCCCTTCGAACGGCGGATGATCGCATGGATGCGTGCGATGAGTTCATCCCTGTGAAAGGGTTTGGTCATATAGTCGTCGGCGCCGAAACCGAAGCCCTTGATCTTGCTCTGGGTATCGTCGTCACCGGAGAGAATGAGAATGGGCGTCTCGACGCGGGCCACGCGCAGTTGGCGCAAGACCTCGTGCCCGTTGATATCCGGCAGGTTCAGATCCAGCAGGATCAGGTCGTAATCATACAATTTGGCGAGGTCGATGCCCTCCTCGCC
Source organism: Tropicibacter sp. S64 (assembly GCF_049803835.1). NCBI lineage: Bacteria > Pseudomonadati > Pseudomonadota > Alphaproteobacteria > Rhodobacterales > Roseobacteraceae > Tropicibacter > Tropicibacter sp. S64. Next base: position 173,864 of record NZ_JBNAGK010000002.1, read on the forward strand.
GAGGTCCGTCGCATAGACGTTCAGGTTGGCATGAGACAGCATCAACTCGATGCTTTTGGAAGTCGTGGGATCGTCTTCCACCAGTAGAATGCGCATTGCGGGTCTCCAACTTGTTCCTCGGGCTTAGGTGAACCTGTCGGAAAATAGTTAACGCGGGCTTACCATGACTCGAAGTAACAAACTTTTTTGCGCTATTCAACCTCTGGTTGCCTGAATTTCTGGACTCGGGTCGCCTTGAGCGCCTCCTCTCCATGCCGGGCGGCGGCACGGACCCAGGACATTAGTTCCTCCGCGCTCAAGGCATAGCGTTCCATCGCCTGATCGCTCGTCAACAGCCCGAATTGAACCGCCTTTACCACCGCGGCCTTGCGCGAGGCAACCCAGCGACGGGTCTCCGGCGGCGGCAGGTCCGCACGAGTCATCACGGTGCCGTCCGGAAGCTTCACCGCGCGCGGGCCATCGATCTTTTTCAGGTACATAGTCGTCATCCCCTCGTTCGGATGACGCCAATCAAACACGCAGGCTTTAACAGCGGCTGAATGCGACCCCTTGAGAGTATGTGCAATTTTCCTATATTCCCGGCTTGTTCCAAGGAGACGCAGCCCATGCCCCTCGATCCGGCCCCGCTCAATTCGCTCGGCCTGCCGAAAAGCCCCGCAGAAACCCGCGTCGTCGTGGCCATGTCCGGCGGCGTCGACAGTTCCGTCGTGGCGGCGAAACTCAAGGACGAGGGCTATGACGTAGTCGGCGTGACCTTGCAGCTTTACGACCACGGCGCGGCGCTGGCCAAGAAGGGCGCCTGCTGCGCCGGCGTCGATATCCACGATGCGCGGCGCGTCGCGGAGGAGATGAACTTCCCCCATTATGTCCTTGATTACGAAAACATCTTCCGCGATGCGGTGATCGAGGAATTCGCCGAAAGCTACCTTGGCGGCGCCACTCCGGTGCCCTGCATCCGCTGCAACGAAAGGGTGAAGTTCAAGGACCTTCTGGACACCGCGAAGGATCTCGAAGCCGATTGCATGGCGACGGGCCATTACATCCAGCGCAAGATGGGGCCGCACGGGCCGGAACTGCATTGCGCCGAGGACCGCAATCGCGACCAGAGCTATTTCCTGTTTTCGACCACGCCGGAGCAGCTGGATTTCCTGCGCTTTCCGCTTGGTCATTTGCCGTCCAAGGCCGCCACGCGGGAACTGGCGGCGCAATACGGCCTGGCCGTGGCCGACAAGCCGGACAGCCAGGACATCTGTTTCGTGCCGGATGGTAACTATGCGGCCGTCATCGAGAAATTGCGCCCCGGGTCAGTTGAACCGGGCGAGATCGTGCATGCCGATGGCCGCGTGCTTGGGACACACAACGGGGTGATCCATTACACTATTGGCCAGCGTCGGGGGCTCGGCATTGGCGGGCTCAGCGATCCGCTTTATGTCGTGCGGCTCGATGTCGAAACGAGGCAAGTCATAGTCGGGCCGAAGGACATGCTGGCGACGCGGGTGATCCCGGTTCGCGAGATCAACTGGCTTGGCGATGCGCCTTTCAATTCGCAGAAGGAATGGCATCTGGCGGTAAAGGTCCGCTCGACCCGCCCGCCGCGGGAGGCAATCGTGCGGCCAATTTCCGAAACCGAGGCGGAAGTCGAATTGCTGACACCGGAAGAAGGCGTAAGCCCCGGGCAAGCTTGCGTTTTCTACGATCCGGAGAGCACGCGCATCTTTGGGGGCGGCTGGATCTGGCGCGGTCACTGAGGCGCTTTCAGCGTTCGATGCGGTAAGGTTCGGCGTGCAACGCACGCCGGGTTACCGGGTTCTGACCGCATCGCGCGCGCAACGGGGCGATGGAAAGTCGGTACAAAAAGGTCCGAGTTTCGTACAGATTACCCCCCTTCGGAAATTGGCCAACTCCAGGGTGATTCGCGGGTTTGGTACAAAACTGTCCGAGTTTCGTACATATTTGTTATTCGAGATGTGAGGGGGCTGCAGGAGGTCCCCCATGCCGAGCGTCTTCATTTCAGGGAAGTGATATGGGCTGCGCCTGCCTGGGTAGGCCCAGCGGCACTGGCTGCAATGCAAAATCCGCACTTCAATTGCCCGCGACAATGCGGCCGGGCACGCCGGGCGGACCATAGACTGCAAGTTTCACGGCAATTTCAGAGCCTGAAGCGATTTTTCAGGGGCCGCGCACCGCAGGTGCGCGGCCCCGCCGGGCGACGCGCGCAAGCGCGGCGCAAACCCTTAAAGCGTCCCGCCTTAAACCTGAGCCACAAATACCCTGTCGCACCTGCGGTGCTATCGGGACATTTGTGGCGCAGGATGATTCAGGTAAAAGGCGGGACGCTGTAAGGAACAGCCAAGAGGTCCCGGATCAGGCCCGGGACTGCGTTTCCGTCACGCGCGACCCAAGGCCAGGACCGCGTTCAACCCGCCAAAGGCGAAGGCATTGGACAGGACCACGTCGACCTGCGCCTCCCGCGCCTCGTTCGGCACCACGTCCAGCGCGCATTCCGGGTCCGGTTCCTCGTAGTTGATCGTCGGGGCGATCACCCCGTCGCGCAGCGCCATGATGCAGGCGAGCAGTTCCACCGCCCCGGTGCCGCCGATCAGGTGGCCGTGCATCGACTTGGTCGAGGAGATCATAAGGTCATTGGCATGCTGGCCGAAGACATCCGCAACAGCGGCGCATTCGGTCTTGTCATTGGCCGCGGTCCCGGTTCCGTGGGCGTTGATGTAGCCGACGCGCTCCTTCGCGACCTTCGCATCCGCCAGCGCCCCGGCGATGGCACGGGCCGCGCCCTGTTTCGAAGGCATGACGATATCGGCGGCGTCGGAGGTCATGGCAAAGCCGAGCACCTCGCAGAGGATCGTCGCGCCGCGGGCCCGCGCGTGCTCATACTCCTCGAAGACAAACACTCCCGCGCCTTCGCCCTGCACCATGCCGTTGCGGGTGGCGGAGAACGGGCGGCAGGCGTCCTTCGACATGACGCGCAGACCTTCCCAGGCCTTCACGCCGCCAAAGCAGAGCATGGATTCGGAACCGCCGGTGATCATCGCCGTACACAGCCCGGTACGGATCATCTGGAACGCCTGCCCCATGGCGTGGTTCGACGAGGCGCAGGCGGTGGCGACGGTAAAGCTCGGCCCGCGCAGGTTGAATTCCATCGACACATGCGAGGCGGCGGCGTTGTTCATCAGCTTCGGAACGACGAAGGGGTGCACGCGGTTCTTGCCCTCTTCGTAGACCGCCCGGTAGTTCTCGTCCTGGGTCAGCAGCCCGCCGCCGGAATTGCCCAGTACGACGCCCGAGCGGTCCGCGAGTTCGCCGGTGAAGTCGAGCCCCGATTCCGCGACGGCTTCCCGCGCGGCGAGCAGCGTGAACTGCGTGAAACGGTCATAAAGCGCCAGTTGCTGGCGGTTGAAATGCGTGTCGGGGTCATAGTCCTTGATCTGCCCGCCGATGCGGATGGCGAGGCGCTCCACGTCGCGGAACTCCAGATCGGAGATGCCGCAGCGGCCCTCCCGCAGGGCTTCGAGCACGGTCGGGACGCCTTCGCCGAGCGCATTGATGGTCCCGGCGCCGGTGATGACGACCCGTCTCACACGGCCTTCTCGGCGATCAGTTTCTCGATGCCCGCGACGATCGTCGCCACGGAGGAGATGTCGAAGTCGCTCTCCGCCGGATCGTTGGCGTTGAAGGGGATCGAGATGTCGAAGGCTTCCTCGATGGCGAAGATCGACTCGACGAGGCCGAGGCTGTCGATGCCGAGGCTCTCCGGCGTGCTCTGCGGTGTCACATCGGACGGGTCCAGCAGCGCCTGTTCGGCGATGATGTCGATCACCCTGTCCTGAACGGTCATGGTCTCGGTCATGGTCTCACACCCCGTGTTCTCACCCTGCCGGTGATTTAGTCATTCCCGGTCAGCTTGGAAACCGCTTTCTTGAGGTCCGCGACATCACGGAACAGGCGCGGCAGGCGGCGCAGGCCTTTGTAGCTTTCGATATGCGCGTCCATCTTCATCGCCGGGTAGCCGAGCACGACGCGGCCCGCGGGCACGTTCGAGAGCACCACGGAAGCGCCGCCCAGGATGGCGCGGTCGCCCACGGTGAGGTTGTCGGACACCCCGGACATGCCGCCAAGGACCACGCCGGTGCCGATCACCGAGGAGCCGGCGATTCCGACCTGGGCGCAGACCATGGTATGATCGCCGATGACCACGTTGTGGCCGACCTGCACGAGGTTGTCGAATTTCACCCCGTTGCCGATGCGCGTTGCGCGGACGGTGCCGCGGTCGATGCAGGAATTGGCGCCAAGTTCCACGTCGTCGCCGATGTCCACACCGCCGAGGGAATGGATACGCGCCCAAGGCTGGACGGTGGAGGTGCCCTCCTCGCCAAGGCTGGCGCGGGCCTTCTCGACGCCCGAAGGCTCCGGCGTGACGAAGGAAAAGCCGTCCGCACCGACGCAGGCACCGGGGTGGGCGATGAACCGATCGCCGATGGACACCCGCGCGCCGATGCGGACCCCGGTGTGCAGAAGGCTCCCCGCGCCGATCTTGCTGTTCCACCCGATGTGGCATTGCGGGCCGATCTGCGTGCCCGCGCCGATGCGCACCCCGGCGGCGATCACGCAAAACGGGCCGACGCTGACGCACTCACCGAGGATTGCGGTCTCGTCGATGAGGGCGCTTGGGTGGATGCCGGTTGCGTGCCCTTGCCCCGGATCCATCATCGCGCTGAGGCCGGACATGGCATAGCGCGGACGCGGCGCGGTGAGCGCGGCCTTCAGCCCGTAGCCCTGCCAGTCCGCTCCGGTCCAGAGCATCGCGGCCTGCGCCTGGCCCTGCGCGATCCCTTCGGCAAACTCCGGTTTCATCGCCAGCGCCAGCTGATCCGCCGCGGCGCTGGCAGGCTCGGCCACGCCGGACACCCGCACCGAGCCGTCGCCGTGCAGGTCGAGCCCGAGGGCCTCGGCGATCTGGGACACTGTATAAGATGTCATCTTCGGCTCTCCGCATCTGCTCTTGGGCCGAGGTTTAGAGCAAGTTGACCGGGACCGGAACCGCCCGCGTTGTCTCAGGACGGCGTTGCGCCGGGCCCGGAGTCGTCCGGGATTTCCGGACCGGCGACTTTGACAGACGTTTGCCCCCCGAAAGAAAACACCCCGCGTCCTGCGCGGGGTGCCGTTGTTACCGTTTTTTACAAGGCGTCGGCCTCAACTCCGCCCGGTGCGCAGCACAACGCCCGCGTTGGCCAAGGCCTGCCAGATGAGCTGGTCGCGGTTGTAGACGTCGCCACGATAGTTCACCTGCCCTTTCGCCTGCGTGAAGGCGGTGCGGTAGATCAGGTGCACGGGGATCGGCTGCTCGAGGTTCACCCGGGTCTCCGCGCCGCTGCGCAGGATGCGCTGGAAGTACCCTTCCGGGTCGTCCGTCTGCCGCGCCAGCAGCGCATAGGCAAAGTCGTGCGGATCGTCGAGACGGATGCAGCCATGGCTGAACGTCCGGACGCTCTGCGAGAACAGGTGCTGCGACGGCGTGTCGTGCAGGTAGATGTTGTACTTGTTCGGGAACATGAACTTCACCGAGCCAAGCGCGTTGCCCGGCCCCGGCGGCTGACGCATGGAGAAGGGGAAGCTGTTGCCCGAGTACCCGGCAAAGCTGCGGCCCCGGCCCACCACCTGCCCCCGGCTGTCGACGATCTGCAAATGACCCACGGCGCCCGGGTTGTTGCGCAGCAGCGGCAGGTATTCCTTCACGATGATCGAGCGCGGCACGAACCACGACGGGTTGATCACCATGTGATCCATCGTGTCGGAGAATTCCGGGGTCCGGCGGTCCAGGGCCTGATGGCCGATCACCGAGCGCGTCTCGAAGGTCAGCTTGTCGTCGTCGATGATCTGGGCGTGGAAGTCCACGAGGTTGACCAGCACATGCCGCTTGCCCCGGCCCTCGGGACGATTCAGCCAGCGCTCGCGCTCCATCGCCACGATGATGGACTTGAGCCGTTCCTCCGGTCCGGTATTGATCTCGCGCATGGTGGTCGGGCCGACGACGCCGTCGGGCTCGATGCCGTGATCCTCCTGGAAGACCCGCACCGCGGCTTCCATGTCCTGGTCGTAGGTGCCGCTGAGCGAGGACTTGAGGTAGCCCATGGCGATCAGCCGGTTACGCAGCGCCACGACGTTGGGCCCGCCATCCCCGGGGCGCAGGCCCTGGGTCGGCACAACCGGCCCCCAGCCGCCATGTGCCATGCGGTGCTCGAGCTGCAGCTTGGCACGCATCAGGCGGGTGTACTCGGCGGTGGTCGGCGCGAGACTGCGCATCACCGCCACGGGGTCTTCGGTGATCAGGCGCGACAGAAGCTCGCCCGACGGATGCCGCGGCGGCTTGCGTTTGATGCCGGGATCGACGGTCGTGCCGTCGATGGCGCCAGACTGGATGTCATGGGCGAATTTCAGATACAGCGCCGTCAGCGCCATCTCGACCTCGCCGCGTTCGCGGCCGGTCTTCGCGGCGGCCATTTGCGCCATGAGCGCACTGGCGTCGTAGCGGCGCTCGGGCAGGCCGTGATCCCCGGCCATGGAGAGCGCGTCGAACAGCGCGGCGCGGCGGGCGCGATCCTCGTCCGACGGGCCGGTCCAGATCGGCTCGAAGCTGCGCATCCGGTAGAAGGCGGCGACGTCCTCGTCCGCGTCCAGACGTTCGGCCACGGCCTGCTTGAAAGCGGTGACCTGGAAGGAGAACCCGGCCTCGGCGGAGACCCCCGGCGCGGAGGCGAGGACCACACCCGCGGCGAGCAAGGCGGCCAGCGAGGTCCGTACGAGGGTGGTCGAAAAACGTTTCATCAAATAATCCTTGCTCCTGTCCGCGCACTCATGATTTCATTGTGTAATCAGAGGCCTGAGGCTGTCTACTCACATTTGCGCCAAGGCACAAACTTCTTGTCATTTCGTTTAACGCCGCAACACACGGCGCGTTCTTGCCACAGTGCGAAAGGCTTTGAGCAGGAACTTGCCAGTTCCCTCTTGATCCCTCCAAAACCTTTCAAAACGCCCTTTTTCCTTAACTTGATTCGTGGCATACCAGACTCGACATCTGGGGATAGATGGCAGGGCGCACAACGATGCGCATCATACAGTAGCAACCAGCGACCACGGGACAGGCGCTTTCAAATGGCAGACATGACTTCCAGCAGCATTTCGCGGCGTGGCCTTCTTGGCGCATTTGCCGCCACGGCCGTCGTAGCGGCCCCCACCTACTCCAACGCGGCAGGCTTGTTGCGCGGTGCCGGCGACATTCGCCGCCTGCGCATGTTCTCCGGCCGGACCGGCGAACGTATCGACATGATCTACTGGATCGAGGGGCAGTACATTGCCGACGCGATCAAGGAAGTGAACTATTTCATGCGCGACTGGCGCACGGATGACGTCAAGAGCATCGATACGCGCACGCTCGACATCCTTGCTGCGGCGCACAACCTGATGGATGTGCACGAACCATATCAACTCATCTCCGGCTACCGAAGCCCGAAGACGAACGCGATGCTCCGGTCCCGCTCTTCCGGCGTGGCGAAGAATTCGCGTCATTTGCGCGGCCAGGCGGCTGACATGACGCTGGCCTCGCGCTCGGTCAACCAGATGGCCAAGGCGGCCATGGCCTGCAACGGTGGCGGCGTCGGACGCTATTCCAAGTCCAACTTCGTCCACATGGATTGCGGCCCGGTTCGCACCTGGGGAGCGTGATCCCCGGACCCTGAACGACATCACGACAATCGTCCCGATTTTCTGCGCCCCCTGACTCTCCGGTCGGTGGGGCGTTTTTCGTTATGCGGAACGGTTTATCCGATGCGATGCCGTCAAGACAGTCAGGTTTTCCTCACCGCTGTATGACAGTCTAACCCGAATCTGAACGAAACGTTCCCGAAAACACTGCAGTTTTTATGAAATTCACGCGACCGCGCCGTGATGCGTGAACTTCGCACGCCAACACCCTGATTTTTGGAGGAAAGTGGCGCGGTTGACGGGGCTCGAACCCGCGACCCCCGGCGTGACAGGCCGGTACTCTAACCAACTGAGCTACAACCGCGCTTTTCCGCGAGGGCGTCCGGTTCGGGGCAGTGGTGGCGCGGTTGACGGGGCTCGAACCCGCGACCCCCGGCGTGACAGGCCGGTACTCTAACCAACTGAGCTACAACCGCTCACTGCCTCCGAAGCAGTGTGCCTCGGCGTGTGGGGCCTTTTATGTGCGGGGTCGGGACCCGTCAAGCGGTTTCGGACGGAAATATCCACGAATTTTTGCCGCCTCCCGGCGAATGCGTGGCGCGGCGGACACGCCTTTAATCCGGCAACACTGCGTTTCCGGAAATATCCTTGCTTATCAAACCCCTGCCCGGCCTTCTTTGCAGGTCTGCTATTTTTCCGTCTGCCAAAGGGGGGTAGACCCACCATGATTGACCTGTCTCGCCGGACATTTCTGTCCGCCGGTGCCGCTGCGCTGTGCAGCGCGGTGCCGCAAGACGCCTTCGCCGCGCCGGTGATCGCGCTGCCCAACGACATCGCCCAAAGGGACGCCGCCACGATCATGGCGGTGCGCACGCCGTCGCCCGTGGTGTCGATGACCTTCGACGACGGCCCGCACCCGCGGCTGACGCCGGTGCTGCTCGACATGCTGCGCGCCCGCGGCCTGCGTGCGACCTTCTACCTGATCGGCAACCGCGTGGTGCAATGGCCCGACATCGTCCGCCGCATCGCCGCCGAGGGACACGAGATCGGGAATCACAGCTGGACCCATCCGAATCTCGCGAAATTTTCGGACAACGGCGTGCTGGACGAGATCGACCGCACCTCCGACGCCATCTTCAAGGTAACGGGCCGCCCGCCAGTGACCTTCCGCCCGCCCTATGGCTCATTCTCGCGCCGGCAACGCCTGATGCTCTACGAGGCGCGAAACCTGCCGACGATCCTTTGGTCCGTCGATCCGCAGGACTGGCGCCGCCCCGGCTCCTCCGTGGTGGCCAGCCGCATCCTGCAGGGCTCGCGCCCCGGCGCGATCATCCTCAGCCACGACATCCAGAGCGGCACGGTCAAGGCCATGCCGCAGACGCTGGACGGGCTGGCGGGGCGCGGCTTGCGCTTTGCCACCGTCAGCCAGCTGATGGGCTGGCCGCTCTGGCAGACCCGGCGATTCAAACGCGCCACCAGCTGACTCACTCCGGCAAAGGGATGAATTCGGCGTCGTCGCCCGGTGGCAGGTGGAACCGGCCGTCGGCCCAATCCGCCCGGCGCCACGCCTCCTTCGCCTCCTCGATCCGTTCCTTCGAGGAGGCGACGAAGTTCCACCAGATGTAGCGCGGCCCCTCCAGCGTCTCGCCACCCAGCAGCATCAGCCGCGCGCCCTGCGCACCGGCCTTCAGAGACACGCGATCGCCGGGGCGGAAGACCATCATCTGCCCGGCCTCGTAGGACGTGCCCGCCACCGTGACGGAGCCGCTGACCACGTAGACGCCGCGATCCTCGTGATTGTCCGGCAGCGGGATCTGTGCCCCCGCCTCCAGAACCGCATCGGCATAGAACATCTCGGACGGTGTCTCGACCGGGGCGCGGGCGCCAAAGGCGTTGCCGAGAATCAGCCGCACCGTCTTGCCTTCGCCGTCCAGCACCGGCAACGCGTCAGCGGCGGCGTGCTGGAAATCCGCGGCGCGGTCCTCATGGTCCTTGGGCAGCGCCACCCAGGTTTGGATGCCGAAGAACGGCATCGGCGCGGATTGCGTCGCGTCGTCCGTCCGTTCGGAGTGGGTGATCCCCTGCCCTGCGATCATCCAGTTCACCGCGCCCGGCTCGATCCACTGGTCGGTACCGAGGCTGTCGCGGTGGTGCATGCGCCCGGTGTAGAGGTAGGAGATCGTCGCGAGGCCGATATGCGGGTGTGGACGCACGTCAAGACCCCGGGTCGGCAGGAACTCCGCCGGGCCCATCTGGTCGAAGAAAATGAACGGCCCGACCATCTGCCGCTTCGGCGCGGGCAAGGCGCGGCGCACCTCGAATCCGCCGAGATCGCGGGCGCGGGGGATGATGACGGTGTCGATGCTGTCGACATCGTCTCCGGTCGGGCAATGCGGGTCCAGCGCGGGGTTCCAGCTCATGATCTTGCTCCTTGGATAACGATGCCTTGAAGATAGCGCAGCGCAAAAACAAACAAAGCGCGATAGATGGACAGGATTGGTTTGAAAATGAACAGATCAGAGGCGCATGGCCGGGCTGGCGTGCGTCTCTGCGGTGCAGCGCGTGCGTTGTTGAGATCGTTACACGAACGGGCTATGTCGTGGCCTCCCGACCAAGGAGCGCCGGAGCCGACATGACCGAGACAGACCAGACCGACCCCAACCTGCTGCGATTCGGCTGGGAAGAATGGGTCGCCCTGCCCGATCTCGGCCTGCCCGCGCTGCGCGCGAAGGTGGACACGGGGGCACGGACCTCGGCGCTGCATGCCTTCGACATCGAGACCTTCGGGTCGATTTCGGCGCCCAAGGTCCGCTTCACCATTCACCCGGTGCCGGGGCGCGAGGACCTGGTGATTCCCTGCTCTGCCCGCGTGGTGGACCGGCGGATGGTGACGAGCAGCAACGGCGAGAGCGAGAACCGCTTTGTCATCGCTTCCACCCTGCGCGTGGGCGACTCGAGTTGGCGGATCGAGCTGACGCTGACGGACCGCTCCAGCATGGCCTCGCGGATGCTGCTCGGGCGGGAGGCGCTGAAGGATCACATCACCATCGTCGCCACCGACCGCTTTCAGCAGCCGCGCCTGAGCTATGACGTCTACAACACCGCCCGCGTGCGCTCCGCCGCGCCGAACCGGGCGCTGCGCATTGCGGTGCTGAGCCGGGAGGACAATTACTCGACCCGGCGGCTGGTGGAGGAAGGCGAGGCACGCGGACACGTGGTGGAGGTGATCGACACCTCGCGCTGCTACATGGCGATCAATGCGCTGTCGCCGGAGGTGCATTACGACGGCAAACGCCTGCCCCGATATGACGCGGTGATCCCGCGCATCGGCGCGTCGATCACCAATTACGGCACGGCGGTGGTGCGGCAGTTCGAGACCATCGGGACCTTCTGCGTCAACGGCTCGGACGGGATTTCCTCCTCGCGGGACAAGCTGTTCGCACATCAATTGATGGCGCGGCACAAGATCGGGATGCCGAACACCGCTTTCGCCGCCTCGCCCAAGGACACGCAGTCGCTGATGCGGCTGGTGGGCACCGCGCCGATGATCGTCAAGCTGCTGGAATCGACGCAGGGCAAGGGCGTGGTTCTGGCGGAGACGAAGAAGGCGGCGGAATCGGTGATCGACGCCTTTCGCGGGCTGAAGGCGAATTTCCTCGTGCAGGATTTCGTCAAGGAGGCGGCGGGCGAGGACATCCGCTGCCTGGTGGTCGGCGGCAAGGTGGTGGCCTCGATGAAGCGCACCGGGGCGGAGGGCGATTTCCGCTCCAACCTGCACCGGGGCGGCTCGGCCAAGGTGGTGAAGATCACCAAGGAGGAGCGCGACACGGCGGTGCGCGCGGCGAAGGCGTTCCGGCTGAACCTCGCGGGGGTGGACCTGTTGCGGGCGGAGAGCGGGCCGAAGGTGCTGGAGGTGAACTCCTCTCCCGGGCTGGAGGGAATCGAGACCGCCACGCGGAAGAACATCGCCGGGATGCTCTATGAGCACATCGAGGCGAAGGTGCGCCCGACCCCGGTTCGCCGCCGCATCGCGGAGCACGACTGACCGGGCGCCCCTGATTGACCCAGGGTCACCTCGGGGCCGTCGCTTGACGGTCGGCGGGCCGGACCGTACGACTCCTGCCATTGAAGCAGGAGGATCGGCAGATTTCGGGTCCGGGATTGAGGCGCCTTGGCGAGGCGCCGCGCAAGATACTGATGACCCAGCGGGCGCTGCAGAGTTTCAGCGGCACCGAAATGTACACGGCGGAAATCGCGCGGGCGCTGAAAGCACGCGGTCACGAGGTGGCGGTATACTGCCCCCTGCCCGGCAAGATCGCCAATCTGATCACCCCGAGCGGCATACCGGTCAAGGACCGGCTGGAGAGCCTGCCGTTCATGCCGGAGGTGATCCACGGGCACCACCATCTGCCGCTGATGGCGGCGCTGGCGCATTTCGACAAGGCACCGGCGATCCACGTCTGGCATGGCACCCGGCCCTGGGTCGAGCAGGTGCCGCGGCATCCGCGGATCATCCGGTACGTGGTGACCTCCGCACGCATGGCGCCCCGGGTGACGGCGGAGTTCGGGGTCGGCGCCGACCGGGTGCGCGTGGTGCCCAATTTCGTCGACACGCTGCGGTATTCGCATGTCCGCAGCGTCGCGGCGCGGCCGACCCGGGCGGTGCTTTTCGGGCAATCGGGGTTTTACGCGCATGAGCTGGCGATGCTGGAAAAGGCATGCACCCAGAACGGGCTGACGCTGGACAAGGTGGGTTATGCCTATGGCAATCCGCGCCCGAGGCCGGAGTATTTCCTGCCCGACTACGACATCGCCTTCGCGGTCGGGCGCTCGGCGCTGGAGGCGATGGCGAGCGGCTGCGCGGTGATCCCGATCGTACCGCAACTGGCCGGGCAGCGGATCACCGCGGCGACGCTGGAGAGCTGGGCCGCGTCGAACTACAGCCCGCGCTATTTCACCGGGGCCGACCGCTTCGACACGGAATGGATGGCGCGGCAGCTCGCGGCTTGGGACGCGGCGGACATCGCGGAGGTGACGGCACAGGTGCGGCGGGGCAACACGCTGGAGCGCGGCATCGACCAGTTCGAGGCGCTTTATGGCGAGGCGATCCGGGAACCGCGCCCGGCCGGCGGTCCGAGCGACTACGCCGGGTATCTGGCGTGGATGACGAAGGAGGCCGATGCGCTTTGGCTGGCGGGTGAGACCCATCGCACCGAGATGGAGACCATGCGGCGGGAGAACGCGCGGCTGACGGCGGAGCTGGCGCGGCTTGCGCCGCAGTCGGCGCCTGCCCCGGTCCCGGTGCCGGACCAGACCGCGCCGCTGTCCGAATCGGAGGCGGCGCTGCACGAGCGCATCCGCGCGTCCGGGCTGTTCGACCCGGCATGGTATCGGCAGACCTATGCGGACGTGGCGCGGTCGGGTCAGGACCCGCTGACGCATTACCTGCGGTCGGGCTGGACCGAGGGGCGCAACCCGTCGGCCTATTTCGACGGGCCGGCGTACCTGGCCGCGAACCCGGACCTTCTGGGACGGCAGGTCTCGCCGCTGGAGCACTACCTGGGCAAGCTGGAGCGGCTCACCGCAACGCTGCGGCAGGGCAGGATCGGCAGGGGGAGCGAAGGCTGAGATGGACAGCGGCGGGCACATCGGGCCGCGACCGGCCGTGGCCGCCGGGGCGGGGCCGAGCACGGGCTACGACCCCGCCCTGGAAGACTGGCTGAACGCGCATCATCGCTTCTGGCGCTGCGACGAATGCGTGGTGCTGCCGAAGGTGGCGGTGAATGCGATGCGCACGGTGGGCAACTGGCGGCGCGGCGCGCGGGCCTGTGACCGGGTGCTGCCGCCGGGCACGCCGGTGGCGACCTTCCTGGGCCGGCGCGGACAACCGTCGGATCGTTGGGACGGCGGCGAGGGCCTCGGCATCACCGGCAATTTCACGACGCATTCCGGCGTCCTAGCGGGCTACCTGCTGGACGCCTGCGGCGGCGTGATCGGGTTGAAGCTCTGGGAAATCTATCCCGGCTGCGGCCGGGTGCGCAGACGGATCTACCCCTTCGACGACAGCCTGTTCGGCACCGCCAACGGGCGGAATTATCACGTCATCCATGACCTGGATGGGCGTCCTCTCGGCGGGCGCGACAACCCGGCCTGGGGGATGGAGAGCGCCTGGACGTCCGTGCGCTCCGGCGATGTTGCAGCGCGTCGCGCCCCCACCCCAACCCTCCCCGACGGGGAGGGCGCCACGGTGCGCGGGCCTCGGCAGCAGCCCGCTGCACAAAGGTGAACCGGCCTCGCCCCTTTACCCAGCGCGTCACATTCCCTATATGAACGCTCAGGTATACGCGAAGAGGACCGACATGACCGAAGTGAGCCCGCAGATCGAAGGCACACCGTTGATTGCGCCGTCGAGCACGGATCATCCGCTGTACGACGCGGTGGTCGAGGCCTGCCGCACGGTCTATGACCCGGAGATTCCCGTGAACATCTATGACCTGGGGCTGGTCTACACGGTCGACATCAACCCGGCCAACGAGGTCAAGGTGATCATGACCCTGACCGCACCCGGCTGTCCTGTGGCGGGCGAGATGCCGGGCTGGGTCGCCGATGCGGTCGGCCCGCTCGATGGCGTCAGCAACGTCGAGGTCGAACTGACCTGGGAGCCGGCCTGGGGCATGGACATGATGTCCGACGAGGCGCGGCTGGAACTCGGCTTCATGTAACGCGCTGCAAGCGTTGGAGTTTGCAGGCCGCGAATGCAAGCTCAGAGGCTTGCGTGAGGAGAAAGCAAGCTCATTGGCTTGCTTTTGGACAATGCAAGCCTTATAGCTTGCATATGGATGATTGGCTGGATTGCAATTTTGCGGCTGTGCTGACTGGCGATCTTGTGTCGTCGCGCAAGCAGGACAGCGCGGCGGTTGACCGCGCTATGCAGATCCTGCGCGAAGCCGTCGCCGGGTTTCCCGAAGACTGGCGCATGCCGTCGGAGGCCTTTGTCTTCGACCGCCACCGCGGCGACGGCTGGCAGGTCTTTCTCCCCCAAGGCGAAATGGCCCTGCGCACGGCCCTGCGTCTGATTGCGGCCCTGACCAAGGAGCCGGACCTGTCCCTGTCCACCCGTATCGGCGTTGGCCTCGGGAAAGCGCGCGTGCCGCCGTCGCGTGATCTCGGTGCTGCCCACGGCGCGGCCTTTACCGACGCGGGAGACGTGCTGGACGGCATGGACCGGCAGCAAAAACTGGCCTTCCCTTGGCCAATCGGCCTGTCGATGCTGGCCATAGCAGGTCTGCTCGACTGGCAATCCCAAAACTGGACCGCCGCGCAGGCCGAAGCGCTCTACGAGGCGCTGCGCAACCAGACCCCGACACAGGAAGAGATCGCCAGACAGTTCGGCGTCAGCCGACAGGCGGTGCAAATCCGGCTGTCCAAAGCCGGGTCGCACGCAATTCTCGAAGCGGTTTACGCGTTTGAAAGCCAGATCGCGGAGATTTGGGAGCGTGCGAATGACCTCGCCTGACCTCGACATCCTGATGCCGGGACTTGCCCTGCTGCTCACGGCACCTGTGCTTCAGGTCTTTGCGGCGCTTCTCCTCGCGCATGTGCTGGCCGATTTCCTGTTGCAGACGCGGGGAATGGTCGAAAACAAGGGCCATGTGCTCGTCATGGCCCTGCATGGGTCCATCGTTTTCGCCCTGTCGGCGCTGGCGCTTGGCGGGGTCTGGCAGGTGGCCATGCTGGTCGCCGCCGCCCATTTGCTGATCGACATGGTCAAGGTACTCTGGCGCCGGGCGGGGCGCCAGGACGGGTTGACGCTCTTTCTGGGGGATCAGGTCGCGCACGTCGTCACCCTGATGGCCGCCGCGCTACTGTGGCCCGGCGCGATTGCCGCCGGATGGTGGGCGGACCAAGCCAGCGTGCTGACGACACCGGCGCTGTTCCTGTCCGGACTGGTCCTGACGATCACGGCCGGAGGCTTTGCCGTTGGTCTGCTGACCGCCCGCTATCGAAGGGAGATGACCGACGAAAGCCTGCCTGACGCGGGCCGCCTGATCGGCCAGCTGGAGCGGTTCCTGATTTTCGTGCTTGTGATGATCGGCGAAACGGCGGGCATCGGGTTCCTGATCGCCGCCAAGTCAATCCTGCGCTTCGACACCGCGTCGCAGGGACAGAAGGCCGGAGAATACGTCATCATCGGCACGCTGGCGTCCTTCAGCTGGGCGCTGGCGATGAGCCACGCCACACGTGCACTGATCACGCTGCCCCTGCCCTGAATTGATGCATCCGCGTGGCATCTTGAGATTGCCTCCGCGGAGCCTTAAGTTAGGGACAGGACAAGAGAGGTTTCCCATGTTCGCTTTGCCCGGCCAATCCCCGGTCACCATGACCGACACCGCCATCAAGCAGATCCGCACGCTCATGCAGCGGCAGGGCCGTCATGGCCTGCGCATCGGCCTGAAGAAGGGCGGCTGCGCGGGCATGGAATACACCATGGATTACGTCGATGCCGCCGAGCCGCATGACGAGGTGGTGGAAAAGGACGGCGCCCGGGTGATGATCGCGCCCACGGCGCAGATGTTCCTGTTCGGCACAGAGATCGACTACGAGACCTCGCTGCTCGAGTCGGGCTTCAAGTTCCGCAATCCGAACGTCGAGGACGCCTGCGGTTGCGGCGAGTCGATCAAGTTCAAGGACGTCGAGACGCTGGCCGCGGAGCGACAGGCCCAGGGCAAGGCGTGAGCCTCTCGCCCGAGGACGTCGAATACTTCAAGGACCTGTTCAGCGGGCTTGGCGGGCTCTCGACGCGGCGCATGTTCGGCGGCGCGGCGCTCTATCACGATGGCACGGTCTTTGCGCTGATGCGCTCGGACGGGGTGATCCTGATCAAGGGCGCGGGGGCATTCATCGACCGGCTGGAGGCGATGGGCTGCGAGCGCTGGCGCTATACCCGGGAAAGCGGCAAAGGCGCGGCGATGCCCTACTGGTCCCTGCCGGGCGAGGCGCTGGACGATCCGGAGGAAGCGGTGGCGCTGGCCCGCGAGGCCCTGCGCCACCTGTGACGCCTCAGGCAGCGGCCTGCAGCGTTGCCTCAAAGGCCAGAGCCTTGACCTGCCCCGGCAGCGCGGCGCAGCGTTTGATCCAGTCCTGAACGGCGGCGTCCCGCGGTGCGGAGTCCGGCATCCAGAGGAAGGTCGAGCAGACGAGGATGTCGGCGGCGCTCATCCGTGCGCCCAGCAGCCACGGACCGCGCGACAGCGCCTCCGTCACCCGCGCCTGCATCTCTTTCAGGCCCCGGAAGGTCGCGTGGTATGCGGGATGCTCGATCCCCGCCACCTGCCCCACGATCACCGGCTCCATCACGTTGCCGTACCACGCCATCCACGACAGGAACGCGCCGTGCTCGGGCGTGCCCGGCTGCGGCATCAGACCCGCTTCGGGAAAGAGCGTGCAGAGATGAATCATGATCGCGTCACTCTCCCGGATCGCCACCCCGTCATGGACCAGCAGCGGCACCTTGCCCTCCGGGTGCGGATTGGCCGGGTCGGCGGCGCCGGTGTTGTCATGGCGGCGCAGGGTGACGGGGCGGATTTCCACCTTGTCGGCGGCACCGAGTTCGTGAAGCAGGGCCAGCACGCGCGTGGCGCGGCTTTGCGGGGCGTAGTAAAGGGTCAACATGGCTTCGTCTCCTTGGGTTGGTGTCCCCCGAGACTAGACGGCGCTGCTGACAGATCCTGTCAGGACAATCCTCAAGCCTTCTTCAAATGCACATACGTCTCGTTGAACCGCTTCTCGAGATGGTCCCCGGCGCGGATCACCTGCCCTGACCCCATCGGAGCCACGTTGGTCTCCCAGTTCGGATTGAAGAACAGCGGCACGGAAAGGCGCTCCTCGGCTGTTCCCTTCACCCGGTGCAACGTCGCCTTCACGCGCCCTTTGGTCCACATCTCCAACATTTCGCCGAAGTTGATGACGAAATCGCCGGGCTGTGCGGTCACGGCAATCCAGTCACCCGAGTGCCCCAGCACCTCCAGCCCCGGCACGCCATCGGTGCCGAGAAGCGTGAGACAGCCGTAATCCGTATGGGCAGCGATGCCGTAATCCTTCTCCCCGGCCCAATCGGGGCGCGGCGGATAACAATTGCCCCGGAGCAAGGCCATCGGCGTGTCGAATTTGTCGTCGAAATAGCGTGGGTCCTCGCCGATGGCCTCCGCGATGCCGCGCAGGAGGTCCATGGCGACGGTCAGCGCGTCGCGGTAATAGGCCTCGATCACCTCCCGAAAGCCCTCGGGCTGCGCCGGCCAGAGGTTCTCCGCATAAACCGACAATGGCGAGCCCGGCACGGCGAACCCGCAGTCGAAGACCTGCTTGTAATCGGGGTTGGCGGTCGGGTCGACCTGCTCGGACCCCGGCGCACCCCAGCCCCGGTTGGAGCCGGTCCGCGCCATGTCCACCGCCGCCTTTTCCGCCATCGGCAGGGCAAAGAAGGCGCGATAGGCGGCAAGGACAAACCCCATGCGGGCGGGCGAAATCGCGGTGTTGTGCACCGTGAGAAAGCCTATCTCCTCGGCCCCGGCACGCAGGGCTGCGAGGGTTTCGGGATCGCGGGCGATGATCTGCGCGGCATCGAGTCTCGGAATCATGGGGCGGTCTCTTCTCGGTAAGGCAACGCGCGAGGCTTGTCATCTCGCCGCGCCCTGCGCAAGCGGCCTTGACGCCGGGCCCTGCCCCGCGATGATACCTCCCAAAACCTTTCGAAGGGAGAAGGCATGAGACGCAAACTGGCTGCGGGCAACTGGAAGATGAACGGCACGAAGGCCGCCCTGGCGGAACTGGACGCCATGGCGGAGGCCGCGAAAGGCGACGCGGAGGTTCTGATCTGCCCGCCCGCGACGCTGGTGGATGCGGCCTGCGGCAAGGGCGTGCTGATCGGCGGGCAGGATTGCCACGCGGAAGCCTCCGGCGCCCACACCGGCGACATCTCGGCGGCGATGTTGAAAGACGCGGGCGCGACCCATGTGATCCTCGGCCACTCCGAACGCCGGATGGACCATGACGAACATGACGAACACGTCCGCGCCAAATGCAAGGCGGCCTGGGACGCGGGCCTCGTGGTGGTGCTGTGCTGCGGCGAAAGCCTGGCGCAGCGCGAGGCGCAGAACACGCTGGACATCATCGGCGGCCAACTCGCGGGCTCCATTCCGGACGGGGCGACGGGGCATTCGCTTGTCGTCGCCTACGAGCCGATCTGGGCCATCGGCACCGGCAAGGTCCCGACCATGGACCAGATCGGCGAGGTGCACGACTTCATCCGTTCCAGACTGGAGAAACGCTTCGGCGAGGGCGTGGGCCGCTCGGTGCGTCTGCTCTACGGCGGCTCGGTCAAGCCGTCGAACGCGGCGGAGATTTTCGCGGTCTCGAACGTCGACGGAGCACTGGTGGGGGGCGCATCCTTGAAGGCGGCGGATTTCGTGCCGATCATCGACGCCCTGAACGCCAGCGCCTGAGGCAGGCCGCGCAGCTTGGGTATTTGAGCCAGGAAGAAGCAGGGGCCGGGTGTCCCCTTTTCGAGGGGAAGCGCCTTCCGGGTTTCTTCTTGGTCCAAATACCCCCTCCCACATCAACCAGAAAGGCGGCGCCCGCGATGGAGCGCCGCCTTTTGTCTTGTCTGGTCCGAAGCTTACTCGGAGGCCGGAGCCGCGTCCGCCTGCGGTCCCAGGATCGCCTCGCAATAGGCCCGTTCCAGCGGCTCGGAGGGCATCGTGCCTTCGCAGCGCACCTGCGGTCCCATCACCGCGTCCGGCAGCACCGTCGAGATCTTGGGGATGTATGTCACCATGATCAGGAAGACGAAGAGCACGGCCAGGAAGGGCAGCGCCGCGCGCACGACCCGCATCATCGGCATCCCGGCCACGCCGGAGGTGACGAAGAGGTTCAGGCCGACCGGCGGGGTGATCATGCCGATTTCCATGTTCACCACCATGATGATGCCCAGATGGATCGGGTCGATACCCAGTTGCAGTGCGATCGGGAAGACCAGCGGGGCAACGATCACCAAAAGGCCCGAGGGCTCCATGAACTGGCCGCCGATGAGCAGGATCACGTTGACGATGATCAGGAACATCACCGGGCCGAAGCCCGCGTCGAGCATGGCGGAGGCGATCTGCTGCGGGATCTGCTCTTCGGTCAGGACGTGCTTGAGGATCAGCGCGTTGGCGATGATGAACATCAGCGTGATCGTCAGCTTGCCTGCCTCGAACAGCGTCTTGCGGGTGTCGCGGTGGAAGAAGCCAGTGAGCAGGGCCACGGGCTTGTCCAGCAGCGTGATCTTGCGCCCGTTGCGTTCCACGTTGAGTGGACCCATGTCGCGGTAGACGAAGGTGGCGACGAGGAAGGCATAGATCGACGCGACGGCGGCGGCTTCGGTGGGGGTGAAGATCGCCGGGGTGATACCCGGGACGCCGTAGATACCGACCATGATGATCACGATGAGCATCAGGCCCCAGAAGGCGTCCGCGAAGCTGTGCCAGATCTCGCCCCAGCCCTGCCATTCGCCGGACGGCATGTTCTTGATCCGGGCCATGACATAGATGGTGATCATAAGCATGGTGCCGGCCATCAGGCCCGGGATGACCCCGGCGAGGAACATCCGGCCGACTGACACATCCGTGGCGGAGGCATAGACCACCATCACGATGGAGGGCGGAATGAGGATGCCGAGGGTGCCCGCGTTGGCGATGACGCCCGCCGCGAAGTCCTTGGTGTAGCCGACCTGCCGCATCGCCGCGATGACGATGGAACCGATGGCGACCACCGTTGCCGGGGAGGACCCGGAAAGCGCGGCGAAGATCATGCAGGCAAACACACCGGCGATGGCGAGGCCGCCGCGGAAGTGCCCGACGCAGGCCACGGAGAAGCGGATGATCCGCTTCGCCACGCCGCCCGTCGACATGAACGACGAGGCGAGGATGAAGAAGGGAATGGCGAGGAGCGTATAGTGCCCGGCCATCGCCTGGAAGAAGCTCTGCGCGACGGTGGCCAGCGAGGCGTCCGAATGCACGAGCAGGAAGATGATCGAGGAGAACCCGAGCGCGACGGCGATCGGCACGCCGATCAGCATCAGGCCGACGATCATCACGAAGAGAAGGACAACGGCCATGGTCTCAGTCTTCCTTGTTCATATGGGCGACGTCGGCGACGTCGTCTTCGGCTTCATGGCTGACGATCAGGCTCTCCTCGGCGCCGGTCCAGATGCGGACGGCGGCCTGAATGAAGCGGATCAGGATCATCGCCGCGCCGAAGGGCAGCAGCACATAAGGGATGAAGCGCGGGATCTTCTCGTAGGCCTCGCCCTCGTTGATCCACGGCTCGATGAAGCGCAGCCAGTCCGGCATCGGCGTGTCCACCATTTCGTACCAGGAGCGGTAGGAGGTGCGTTTCATCTCTTCGAAGCCGGTCGGGAACCAACGGCCTGTCGTTTGCGGCAGGTTGGCGAAATTGGCCCAGTAATCCCAGGCGCCCTTCAGCAGCAGGGCAGCATAGGCAATGCACACGGCGACGGCGATCAGGCCGAAGGTGCGGCGCAGGCCGGGCGAGACCACGTTCAGCACCGCGTCCACCCCGAGGTTGGCGGTCTTCTTGATGGTGTAGGCGAGGCCGAAGAGCACCAGCCAGGCGAACAGCACGTTGGTGACTTCGAAACCCCAGATCAGGCCGGTGTTGAAGATGTACCGCAGTACGACGTTGACGAAGGTGATCAGGGTCATCAGACCCAGGATCAGCGCGATGATGCTCTCTTCCAGTTCGTCGACGAATTGGCCGAACGGCGAGCGTTCGTGATCGTGTGTAGACATGTCCCCTCTCCCGCATTTGACCGGATGATACGACGACAGGCCCGGTCTGTCCGGGTTTTTCTGGTGCGCATGTTCCGGAAGGGTGGTGCCGCGCCCTGTGGCGCAGCGGATGGCCCGGCCCCGCTCAGGACGGGGGGCCGGGCCGGACGGCTCAGTACATCTCGTTGATCTTCTGAGCGGCGTCGATGTTTTCCTGACCGACGTCGGCCACGAACTGCTCCCACACCGGCATCATCGCGTCGACCCAGGCCTGACGCTGTGCCGCGTCGAGTTCGCGGATCACGCCACCGGCGTCGAGCACGGCCTGACGGGCTTCCATGTCGACCTGGTTCACCGCGGCGTTACGCTCGTTGGTCACCTCGTCGATGATCGTGGCCAGCTGGGTGCGGACGTCCTCCGGCAGGCTCTCCCACCAGTCGACCGAGGTCACGAGCATGTAGTCGAGCGCACCGTGATTGGTCTCCGTGGTGCCGTCCTGCACCTCGAAGAACTTCTGGCCGTAGACGTTGGACCAGGTGTTCTCCTGACCGTCGACAACGCCGGTCTGCAGGGCGCCGTAGACTTCGGAGAAGGCCATGGCCTGCGGCGACGCGCCGAGCGCCTCGAACTGCGCCTTGAGCACCTCGGAGGGCTGCACGCGGAACTTCAGGCCTTTGGCGTCTTCCGGCGAGATCAGCGGCTTGTTGGCCGACATCTGCTTCATGCCGTTGTGCCAGAACCCGAGGCCGAGCAGGCCGCGGCGCACCATCGACTCCTTCATCGCCTGGCCGGTCTCCGACGCCTGGAAGGCATCCACGGCCTCGATGTTCTTGAACATGAACGGCAGGTCGAAGATGCGGAAGACCTTGGTGAACTGCTCGAACTTCGACAGCGAGGGCGCGGCGAACTGCACGTCGCCGTTCAGCATGGCTTCCAGCACCTTGTCGTCGTCGTAGAGCGTGGAGTTCGGGTAGACTTCCATGCAGGCCTTGCCGTTCATCTCGTCGTTGATGCGCTGCTGCAGCAGGGATGCGGCGATGCCCTTGGGGTGACGGTCCGTGTTCGTCACGTGGCTCAGCTTCATGACGATCTCGCCTTCGTCGCAGTTCGCCATCGCGCTGGTGGCGCCGGTTGCGAGCACGGCGACGGCGGCCGCGGACATGAGAAACTTCTTCATGGGTATCCTCCCAGATACGAGTGTTGTCTGCACGGCCCCCCTCCTCGGGTGCCGAATGCCCCTACAAGACCCGTGAGCGGGAATCAGCGCAAGACTGCTGCTGCAGAAAGCCCCATGACGCCTCATCCCTTTTTTAGATCAAATGGTTACAACGGTTTTCGCCGCCATCACATGATCCGCCTCGCGGGCGCTGTGCGAAATCCCGCACGACTGTTAGCGCGACTTGTGCGGAAATCCGCACAGATGCGAATCACGCTCCCGTGACTCGCCCCGCGCTCCTGCGCGGGCTTGAGGTCCGCCCGTTCGGCCCGCTTGCCGTCAGTCCCCGGACAGAGTCCTGAACCGCTCCGGCATTCTGTCGTAAAACGGAAAATACTCGAAATACGGCTGTGCCTCGGCCAGCACACGGCGGAAGGACGGGCGTGCCAGCAGCCGTTCGAAGTAATCGGCCAGCGCGGTGCGGTCCTCCCCGAACGGCACGATCATTCCGGCAAAGAACAGCGCCGGGGCCGCCGCGCAATCGGCGAGGCCGAAGGTATCCCCGACGCACCAGCGCCGCCCGGACAGGCGGGTCTCCAGCATCCCATAGGCCACCTGCAACCGCTGCTCCGCCTCGGCCACACCGATCCGGTCCTTTTGATCCTCGGGGCGAAAACGGTCGAAGACGATCCGTTGCATCGGGTCCTGGACGTGCAGGTCGAAGAACCGGTCCCACAGCCGCGCCTCAAGGCACAGGTCGGGATCGGCGGGCAGCATTGGCTGCGGACCCGGGTAATGAAGGTCCAGGTATTCGACGATGATCGTGGCCTCGGGAATGACCGCATCCCGCGCATCGTCCCGCAACACCGGCATCTTGCCCACTGGCCACAGATCGAGAAACCGCGCATGGTCACCGGGATCGGCAAGGTCCACGAGCACCGGATCGAAGTCTGTCCCGGCTTCGTACAGCGCGATCAGAACCTTGTGGCAATAGGAGGCGAGCGGGTGCGAATAGAGCGTCAGTGACATGCGAGGCCCTTGTCGGAGTGTCCTGACCGCGACGCTACAGCGTCCCGCCTTTTACCTCAATCATCCTGCGCCACAAATGTCCCGATAGCACCGCAGGTGTGACAGGGTATTTGTGGCTCAGGTTCCAGGCGGGGCGCTTTAGCGCGCCTCGCCGCAGCCAGCATCCCCGGGCACCACGGGCGATCCGCACCCGGCCCCCGCGCCGTCATCCGTCCCGGCGAAACGTCTCCGGCTTCAGCCCGTATTTCGCGAGCTTGTCATAGAAGGTCTTGCGCGGCAGTTTCAGCGCCTTCGCAGCGTCCGAGGCCTTGCCGTTGTGACGTCCCAGGGACGCGGCGAGCAGCATCTTCTCCACCTGCGCCATCTGTTCGGCGAGGCCTAGGTCGGCGGATCTGGCAAGTTCCTCCGGCATACCCAGCACGAAGCGCATGGCGGCGGACATCAGCGAGCGGGCATTGCCCGGCCAGCGCTGCGCGATCAGGCCCGCCATATGGTCGGGTGAGACCACGGGCACCGGCACCCCGGCCTGCTCCGCGGCCTGCGCGACATAATGGGTGAACAGCACCGGGATGTCTTCCGGCCGCTCGTCCACGGTGGGGATGCGCACGCGGGCAACCTCCAGCCGGTAGAACAGGTCGGCGTTGAAGCTGCCCGCGGCGACGCGCACGTCGAGATCCTCGGTTGTCCCGCCGATCAGCACCGCCCCGCCTTGCTCCATCGCGTCGAGCAGCGCCAGCTGCACGTCGTCCGAGGCCGCACCGATCTCGTCCAGGAACAGCGTGCCGCCCTGGCTCGCCTCCCAGACCCGCGCCAGCGCTTCCCGGGTCAGCCCGGAGGCCGCCCGCTTCTCGAAAGGGGCCTTGGCGCGGGCACTCGACAGGTGAATGACCTCCGCCACCTTGGACACTCCGGAGCCGGGCCCGCCCCGCACCAGCACGTCGGTGCCCGCCTGCGCCGCCGCCCGAACCCGTCCGCGCATCTCCTCCGCCGCCTGCGACACGCCGAAGAGCATCCGCGCCGCCGGATCGCCCTTCTCCCGCGCCGCCCGAAGGGCTCGGTCCTCCAAAACCTGCGCCCGGGCCGCCAGAGCCCGCCGCACCATGGCCGTCAGGTCCGCCGCCGAGCAGGGTTTTTCGAGAAAGCCGAAGGCCCCCTCTTCCATGGCCCGCACGGCCATCGGGATATCGCCTTCGCCGGTCAGCAGGATCACCGGCAGATCCGGGTCCTGCTCCTGGACATAATGCAGAAGATGAAACCCGTCGCGCCCCGGCATCCGCATGTCCGACAGGATCACCCCACCAAAGCGAGGGGAAATCCGGTCCTTCGCCTCCACGAAGGACCCCGCCGCGATCACCTCGAACTCCGCGAGTTCGAGCGTCTGCCCGAGCGCCTCGCGCACCTCCGCATCGTCATCCACCAGCAGGACCCTGGAAATCACGCGGCGTTCCCCCGTTTCTTCTCTTTCCAAATACTCAAACCCCGGGCGAAGCCCGGGACAACGGGATGGCGGGCGGGGCGATGTGCGCGCTGCGCACGAGCGACGAGCGGCGTACTCACGCCGCTTCCTCCGCGCGCCAGTGCTCCAGTTCGACCGTGAACAGCGCCCCGTCCCCGGTGTTGACGCCCCGGATGTTGCCGCCGAAACTTTGCACCAGACCATAGGAAATCGACAGGCCGAGGCCCATGCCGCTCCCGACCTCCTTGGTCGAGTAGAACGGCTCGAAGACCTTCTCCGGATCCGCGATGCCCGGGCCGGTGTCCTGCACCGTGACCGTCAGCAGCGGTCCGGTCTCCAGCGCGATCGCGATGCGCTTCGCCGTCTGCCCGGCCATGGCATCGGCGGCATTGTTGATCAGGTTGACAAAGACCTGCCCGAGCCGCACCTCGCCCCCCAGCGCAAATACCGGGCCATCGGGCCGCTGCCAGTCCAGCGTGACCCCGTCCGCCCGCAGCCGCGCCTCGGTCAGTTCCACCGCGGTGTCGATCACCGCGCACAGGTCGACCCGCCCCATCGGCTCGCTCTCGTTGCGGGCAAAGGCGCGCAGGTTCTTGATGATCCGCGCCGCCCGGGCCGCCAGCGCCGCGATGCGCGCAAGATTTTCCCCGGCCTTCTCATTCCGGCCGCGGTCGAGGAAGGCCTGACCGTTCTCCGCGAATTGCCGGATCGCGGTCAGCGGCTGGTTCAACTCGTGGCTGATCCCGGCGGACATCTGTCCCAGCGCGCTCAGTTTGCCGGCCTGCACCAGCTCCGCCTGCGCCTTTTTCAGGGCTCCCTCCGCCGCGGTGCGTTCGGCCACCTCGCGTTGCAGCGCCACGTTCGCCTCCGTCAGGTCCCGCGTGCGCGCCCGCACCCTACCCTCCAGCACCGCATTCGCCTCCGCCAGCGCCCGCCGCCGCGCTGTCGCCCAGCTCAGGAGCGCCCCGAAAAACAGGCACAGCGCCGCCACCGCCGCCGCCTGCAGGCTCGCGACACGCCGCGCGGGTGCCGCGTCGAGCAGCACGTCGCCCGTCATGGCGATCACCGGGATCTCTCCGGCGAGATGCAACGCCTCCTGCGGCACGTAGGGGCTCAGACGCTGCTGCCAGACTTCCGTGCCGTCCACCCGGTCCACCCGGATCGTCCGTTCCGGCCCCTCGGGCGGCGCCATGCCCGCCGCGGTCCGCGTCCAGCCCAGCAATTCGGAGCGGTTGGTCAGGAACACCCGCCCGTCTTCGTCCCGGAAGAACACCGCCGGGCTGGAGCCGCCCCAGCCCTCCTCCAGCAGGTCGATGTCCACCGCCACCACCAGCACGCCCTGCACCGCCCCGGTCTCCGAAAACGACGGTGCGGCATAGACATAGGCCCGCTGGCCGAACCCGAGGTCGCGGCCGTAGGCGCTGCCGAGCGCCCCGTGCAACGCCCGTCTGAAATAGGCGCTGTCTGCAATCTCCGGCGGAGCGCCCTCTGGCGCGGAGGCCAGCACCCGGCCATCCGTTCCCAGATAGGCGGCCATAAGCGCCCCGGTCTTGTCCACGGTTTCGAGCAGCAGCCGGTCCGCAGCCTGCCTCGGCCCGCCGTCGTGCAGCGCCGCAAGCGCCGGATGGTCCGCCATCAGCACCGCCGCCATCTGGTAGCGCCTCAGCTCCGTCACCAGCCGGTCCGAGGCCAGCGCCAGATCCGACTGCGCCCGCCCGGCGATCTGGCTCAGCGCCTGCCCGTAGCCATAGGACCATGCGCCCCAGCTCAGCCCCGCCACGGCGCCAAGGGACAACAGCAGCGCCGCAGCGCGTTTCATCGGTCCATCCAACATGCTTCTGTTTTTACGACCAAACGCAGGGTGACGCGAGACCCCTCTTGCCAAGGCCGGGCGCGCCTCGCAGGGTGGCGCCATGAAGACGTTCCAGCAATCCCCGACCGATCCGGATTTCGTCCAGAACCCCTATCCGTTCTACGACAGGATGCGATCGGGCGGCGATCTGGCGTACTGGCAGGACTACGGCATGCCCTGTGCGGTCAGCCTCGCGGCGGTGAACGCCCTGCTGCGGGATCGTCGCTTCGGACGCGAGGTGCCCGCCGAACAGGCCCCGGCGATCCCGGAGCACCTGAAACCCTTCTACGCCGTCGAAGCCCATTCCATGCTGGAGCTGGAGCCGCCCCGGCACACCCGCCTGCGCGGCCTCGTCCTGCGCGCCTTCACCTCGCGCCGGATCAGGGCGCTCGGCCCAGAGATCGCCGCGCTCAGCCATGACCTGATAGACCGGTTGCCCCCCGGCGAAACCGACCTGCTGACCGGGTTCTGCCAGCCGCTCCCGGTCATCGTCATCTGCCGCCTGCTCGGCGTGCCGGAAACCATGGCCCCGCAGCTGCTGCACTGGTCCAACGCCATGGTGGCCCTCTATCAGGCCCGGCGGGACCCCGGGATCGAGACCCGCGCCGCCGAGGCCGCACAGGCCTTCGCCGATTTCATGCGCGGCTATGTCGAGGAGCGCCGGACAAGGCCCGCGGACGATCTGATCACCCACCTGATCGCCGCAGAAGAAGACGGCGAGAAACTCTCCACGGACGAGCTCATCACCACCTGCATCCTCCTGCTGAACGCCGGACACGAGGCGACGGTTCACACGCTTGGCAACGGCATCAAGACACTGCTGGAAACCGGCACGGCCATCACTCCGGATCGCGCCGAAGCCGTCACCGAGGAAATCCTGCGCTACGATCCGCCTTTGCACATGTTCACCCGCTACGCCTATGAAGACGTGGAGGTGTTCGGCCACCGCTTCACACGCGGTGACCAGGTCGCCCTGCTTCTCGGTGCCGCCAACAGGGACCCGCAGGCCTGGCCGGACCCGAACACCTTCGACCCCGCCCGCGCCCCGCTCACCAACACCGCCTTCGGCGGCGGGCTGCACTTCTGCGTCGGCGCCCCGCTGGCCCGGCTGGAGTTGCAGACCGCCCTGCCGATCCTTTTCGAGCGCCTGCCGGAGCTGTCTTTGGCAGAGCTGCCAGCCTACGCCAACCTCTATCATTTCCACGGGTTGACCCACCTGAAGATCAGGGCGCAACCTGCTGTTTCTTCTTGGTAAAAATACCCCAACACGCCGCTTGTGCCAACTACCACCTCAGATCGGCAGCTCCGTCGTCGCCTTGATCTCCTCCATGGAGAGCAGTGCGGTGACGTTGTGGACCTTCACCTCCGAAATCAGCGCCTGGTAGAAGACGTCATAGGCCCGTGCGTTGCGCACCCGCACCTTCAGGATATAGTCGATATCGCCCGCCAGCCGGTGCGCCTCCTGCACCTCGGGCCGCTCGCGCAGGGCCTTGAGGAAAGCCTGCTGCCAGCCCGCGTCGTGCTCCGACGTGCGGATCAGGACGAAGAAGGTCGCCTCGAACCCCAGCGCCTCGGCATCGAGCAGCACCGTCTGCTGGCCGATCACCCCGGCCTCCCGCATCTTGCGGATTCGGTTCCAGACCGGGGTCTTGGACGAGCCCACTTCCTTCGCGATGTCGTCCAGCGACCGGCTGGCGTCGCGCTGCAGGGCGCGGAGAATTTTCCGGTCGGTCTCGTCGATCTTCATCTTTGTTCCAAACTCCCGGCCAATACGGGACAAACGCACTCTCGCGGGACGGATTTAGAACATTGATCCTTATCTTGGCAAGCATCTGGTGAGGATGCAGGAAAATTTCCTATATTGAGGCCTAGAAACGCAAACCGGAAAGGCTTCGCCATGCCCACCGACATCCTGCCCCTGACCCGACCCGAGCAGAGCGACAGCCTGATCCGTTGCGGCGCGGTCTGCTTTGTCGGTGCCGGACCGGGCGATGCCGGGCTGCTGACGCTGAACGCCCTGCGCGCCATCGAAGCCGCCGAGGTCATCCTGCACGACCGGCTGGTCTCTGACGAGGTGCTTGCGCTTGCAAGTCCCGACGCCACGCTGATCCCGGTCGGAAAGGAAGGCTTCGGCCCGTCCATGCCGCAGGACGAAATCAACCGCCTGATCGTGCTCTACGCCTACGCCGGGCTGCGGGTGGTGCGCCTCAAGGGCGGCGATCCGGCCATTTTCGGCCGCCTCGACGAGGAAATCGCCGCACTGGAACTGGAAGGCATCGCCTGGTCGGTGGTTCCCGGCATCACCGCCGCCTCCGCCGCCGTCGCCGCCGTGGGCCAGTCGCTGACCTCGCGCGGTCGCAATGCCAGCCTGCGCATCCTCACAGGCCATGTCATGGAAGGCTTTGCCGAGCAGGACTGGCGGGCGCTGGCCCGCTCCGGCGAGGTTGCCGCAATCTACATGGGCAAGAAGGCGGCGCGGTTCATCCAGGGTCGCCTGATGATGCATGGCGCCGATCCGGCAACGCCGGTCACGCTGGTTGCCAACGCCTCCCGCGCCGACCAACAGGTGCTCGCCTCTACCCTCGGCACGCTGGCGCAGGATCTCGCCGCATCGGACCTCACTGGCCCCGCTCTCACCCTTTATGGCATCGCACCCCGCGCCGCCGCTCCCGCCCTTTCCGACATCCGCAAGCAGGAGGTTTCCTGACATGGCCCGCGCCTTCACCCCGAAAGTCATCACCGCCAATGCCCTGATCGAGGGCGATGTGATCTACCTCGCCGCCAACGACAACTGGACCCGCGAGCTGAGCGAGGCCGAGCTGCTGACCGACGAGGCCCATGCCCAGCTGCGCCTCGTCGAAGCCAGTTTGCGGCACGCGGAGGCGGTGGGCGTCTACCTCGCCGACGTCAAGGCAGGCAACACGGGCCCCGAGCCGGTGCATTTCCGCGAAGACTTCCGCCGCACTGGCCCCTCCAACTACTTCCACGGCAAGCAGGCCGAGGGGTGAGAAGAATTTTAGTCTAAAATTCTGCTCCCCCTCCGCCCTACCCGCAAGGACCAAGACATGTACACCTATTCCGAATTCGACGCCGCCTTCGTGGCTGAGCGCAACCGCCAGTTCCGCCAACAGGTCGAGCGCCGCATCGACGGATCGCTGACCGAGGACGAGTTCAAGCCGCTGCGCCTGATGAATGGCCTCTACCTGCAACTGCACGCCTACATGCTGCGCGTCGCCATCCCCTATGGCACGCTGAACAGCGCCCAGATGCGTCAGCTGGCCTATATCGCCGAGCGCTGGGACAAGGGCTACGGCCATTTCACCACGCGTCAGAACATTCAGTACAACTGGCCCAAACTCTCGGACGTGCCGGACATGCTCGACGCGCTGGCCGAAGTGCAGATGCACGCCATCCAGACTTCCGGCAACACGATCCGCAACGTGACCGCGGACCATTTCGCCGGCGCCGCCGCCGACGAGATCGCCGACCCGCGTCCCGTGGCCGAGCTGCTGCGCCAGTGGTCTACCGACCATCCGGAATTCCAGTTCCTGCCGCGCAAGTTCAAGATCGCCGTGACCGGCTCCCCGAACGATCGCGCGGTGACGGCGGCCCATGACCTCGCCATCCGCATTGTCGAGCGCGATGGCGAGATCGGCTACGCCGTGCTGATCGGCGGCGGCCTGGGCCGGACCCCGATGATCGGCAAGATCGTCAACGACTTCGTGCCGCAGGCGGACCTGCTGCCCTATGTCGAGGCAGTGGTCTCCGTCTGGAACCTGCTTGGCCGCCGCGACAACAAGTACAAGGCCCGGATCAAGATCACCGTGCACGAGCACGGGCTGGACGAAATCCGCGCCCTCGTCGAAGAGCGATTCAAGGAGACGAAGGCCGCCTTCAATGGTGCGGATCTTGCCCTGTATGATGCCATAAAGGCCCAGTTCGCCGCCCCATCGTTCACAAAACGCCCGATTTCGGCCTTCGAGCGCGCCTATGACACCGACCCTGTCTTCCGCGCCTGGGCCGATACCAACCTCGCCGAGCATCAGGCCGAGGGCTACGCCATCGCGCAAATCTCTATCAAGGCGCATGGCCAGACTCCGGGCGACGCCACGGCGGAGCAGATGCGCATCATGGCGGATATCGCCGCCGAGTTCGGGCACGACGAGCTGCGCATCAGCCATGAGCAGAACGTGATCCTGCCGCACGTCCACAAGGCGGACCTGCCGGAAATCCACGCCCGGCTGAAGTCACAC
Organism: Tropicibacter sp. S64; assembly: GCF_049803835.1. Taxonomy (NCBI): domain Bacteria; kingdom Pseudomonadati; phylum Pseudomonadota; class Alphaproteobacteria; order Rhodobacterales; family Roseobacteraceae; genus Tropicibacter; species Tropicibacter sp. S64. The sequence continues at coordinate 205,152 of NZ_JBNAGK010000002.1, forward strand.
GGGCTGGCGACGGCCAACATCGGCAAGATCAGCGACATCATTGCCTGCCCCGGCATGGATTACTGCGCGCTGGCGACGGCCCGCTCGATCCCGGTGGCGCAGCAGATCGCGACCCGCTTCGACGAACTCAAGATCGAGAACGACATCGGCGATCTGAAGATCAAGATTTCCGGCTGCATCAACGCCTGCGGCCATCACCATGTCGGTCACATCGGTATCCTCGGCCTCGACCGCGCCGGGGTGGAGACCTATCAGATCACGCTGGGCGGCGATCACACCCAGAACGCCGCATTGGGCGAGCGCACCGGACCGGGATTCGGTTACGATGAGATCGTGCCCGCCATCGAGCGGCTGATCGACGCCTACATGGAGGAGCGCGAGGACGCATCGGAGACCTTCCTCCAGACCTATCGCCGCGTGGGCATGGCCCCCTTCAAGGCCGCGCTCTATGATCGCGACCCCGCCCGCGTCGCGGCAGAGTAGCGCCATGTCGTTGCTTCTTGGCCAGACTGCCCTCGTCGACGGGGCCGATCCGATCCCGAAGGATCTGGACGCCCTGCGCGACAGGGTCGCGGCGCTGAACGCCCGATACAGACACCACGGTGCGACCGCGGTGCTGGAAGGAGCCTTGCGCGATCCCGAGGCGGGAAAAATCGCCATGGTGTCGTCCTTCGGCGCCGAATCCGTGGCGCTTCTGCACCTCGTGGCGATGGTCGACCGCAAGACGCCGGTGCTGTTCATCGACACGCGGCTGCTGTTCGCCGAAACCCTCGCCTATCAGCAGGAGATCGCGGAGCGCTTGCACTTGTCGAACGTCCAGATCGTGCGCACCGCGCCGGAGATCCTCGATCAACGCGACCCCTACGGCGCGCTGAGGTTCTCCGACACCGACGCCTGCTGTGCCCTGCGCAAGACGGAGCCGTTGCAGAAGGCGCTGGAGGGGTTCGACGGCTGGATCACCGGGCGCAAGCGCTACCAGGCGAAGACCCGGGCGGAGATGGAATTCTTCGAGCTCGAGGAGGCCACCGGCCGGATCAAGGTCAACCCGCTCGCCCATTGGGGGCCGGAGGACACCCGCGCCTACATGGAAGAGAACCGCCTGCCGAAGCACCCGCTGGTGGCGCAGGGCTACCCTTCGATCGGTTGTGCGCCATGCACCTCCAAGGTCAAGCCGGGCGAAGACCCCCGCGCCGGGCGCTGGCGCGATCAGGACAAGACCGAATGCGGCATTCACTTCGTGAACGGTGTGGCCGCGCGCAACAGCATGTAGGGCGGGGCTTTGCCCCGCACCCCCGACAAGACAGAAGGAGCACCCAGATGCCCATCGTGACCGACACCGGCTTTGCCGAGGATGACTACACCGGCGAGATCGTCGACCTGCCCTCCGACACCGACCCGGCGACCCTCAAGGCGTCGAACGCGGAGATGATCCGCATCGACTTCCCGAGCTTCGCCGATGGCCGTGGTTTCACCCTCGCCCGCCTGCTGCGGTTGCGCGGCTACAAGGGCCGCCTGCGGGCCCGGGGCCATGTGATCGCGGACCAGTATGCCATGGCTCGTCGGGCCGGCTTCGACGAGGTGGAAATCGACGAGGCTCTTGCGAGCCGTCAGCCGGAGGACCAGTGGCTCTTCCGTGCGGACTGGCAGAAAAACGACTACCAGGCCCGCCTGCGCGGCTGAAAATCATGGCGCATCGGGGGGCACACGCGGGCTTTTCGCCCCCGTGGCCCCATGCCGCCTTTCATCTGACCTGAATCAAAGCTAATTCCGAGGTGTCGGTTTAGACCGCCGGCAAGAGACACAATGACAGAGTTGACGCCCGTGACCGAATCCACCGCAATCAAGGCCGACGCGCCGAAGACCATGGCCATGCCGGACGCGCAGACCGTGACCGAGGTGAAGCACTACACCGACCGTCTGTTCTCCTTCCGCTGCACCCGCCCCGGCACCATGCGCTTCCGCTCCGGCGAGTTCGTGATGATCGGCCTGATGGGCGATCCGGACCCGAAGACCGGCAAGGTCAAGCCGCTGCTGCGCGCCTATTCCATCGCCTCGCCGTCGTGGGACGAGGAACTCGAGTTCTATTCGATCAAGGTGCAGGACGGCCCGCTGACCTCCAAGCTCCAGCACATCAAGGTCGGCGACGAGATCATCCTGCGCCCCAAGCCCGTCGGCACGCTGGTGCATGACGCGCTGCTTCCCGGCAAGAGGCTGTGGTTCTTCGCCACCGGCACCGGCTTCGCGCCCTTCGCCTCGCTCCTGCGCGAGCCGCAGACCTACGAGGATTACGACGAGGTCATCATCACGCACACCTGCCGCGAGGTTGGCGAGCTGACCTATGGCCACGACCTGATCGAGAGCCTGAAGACCGACGAGCTTCTGAACGAGGTCATCGGCGAGGGGTTCTGGAAGAAGATCAAGTACTACCCGACCACGACCCGCGAGGAGAGCCCGAAGATGGGCCGCATCACCGATCTGATGCGCTCGGGCGAGGCCTTCGCCGATCTCGGCGTCCCCCCGCTGAACAAGGAGACAGACCGCGCGATGATCTGCGGCAACCTCGCCTTCAACCTCGAACTGAAGGCGATGCTGGAGGATTACGGCCTCGAAGAGGGCGCCAACTCCGATCCCAAGCATTACGTCGTGGAGAAGGCTTTCCTCGACTGAGGCAAGCCGTTCATCGCGCTATGAAAAAGGGCCGCCCGGATGGAGCGGCCCTTTGCTTTTGGCGTATCGGCGGTGTCAGTTCTCGAGACCGAGCAACACCTTGACCTGGTCGAGCGCGGTCTGAGTGACCTGCCCGTCCCTGACCGCATCCAGCGCTGCCTTGGCACTGATCTTCTTGAGATTGCTCAGGTCCGACTCGTCGATGTACTGCGCGATCTTCTCGTAATCGAACCCGCCGACCGTCAGCAGCTCGGACAGCTGGACCCCGTCCACCGTCGGCTCTGCCGCTTCGGCTCCGGCGACGGCCGTATCGCTGGCATCGCTGGCGGCATCCGTGGCGGCGTCGACCGCACCCGTGACAGCATCCGTGGCCGCATCCGCGGTCTCCGCACCCGCCTCGAAGGCGTTGTTGATCATCTCGCCCGCGCCGTTCACTGCGGCATCCGCTGCGCCGGTTGCCGCATCCGCAGCGGATTGAGCCGCCTGCGCCGCTTCGTCCACCGCGGTTTCAACGGCTTCCGCTGCCTCTGCGGCGGTCTCTTCCACGGCCTTGGCCGCTTCTTCCGCTGCAGCCGCCGCCGCGTCCGCTTCGGCCTTGGCCGCGGCTTCCGCCTCGGCGGCCTCTGCTTCCGCCTTCGCCGCCGCTTCCGCGGCTGCCTCTGCCTCGGCTTTCGCCGCCGCTTCAGCCTCCGCCGCCTCGGCTTCCGCCTTCGCGGCAGCTTCCGCCTCGGCCTTCTCCGCAGCCGCCTTTGCCTCGGCCTCGGCCTGCGCCGCGGCTTCTTCGGCGGCCTTGGCTTCGGCTTCCGCCTTCGCCTTGGCTTCCGCTTCAGCCTTGGCGGCCGCTTCTGCCGCCGCGTCCGCTTCGGCCTGCGCGATTGCGGCCTTCTCGGGCATGTTGTTGCTGTACACGTAGTAGCCACCGGCTGCGGCCAGCACCACGACCCCAAGGATCACGAGATTTTTCATGTTGCCCCTTCCTTTCCCGTCCGGACGCCCCGCTGAGGCGCACTCTGCCCCGATGTGCGCTCGCAGCGATGCAACTGCAAGGGGAAACCTGCTGAATCCTCCGCATATCCGGCGAAATGCCGCTTGAAACGGCCCCTGCGCAAGTTTACCTTGCGCGTCTAACCGACCAACGGAAATCATCAGGAGCAAACCCATAGCCCGCAGACCTCACAACGCGCCGCCAACGCGCGAAACCGGCCCCCGGATCAACGGACGAATCCGGGCGCCTGAAATCCGACTCATCGGTGCCGAAGGCGAGAACATCGGGGTCGTCACCCCGGCGCGCGCCATGGACCTTGCCGAAGAGGCCGGTCTTGACCTTGTCGAGATTTCCCCGAATGCGACCCCGCCGGTCTGCAAGATCATGGACTTCGGCAAGTACAAGTACGAACAGCAGAAGCGCGAGTCCGAAGCCCGAAAGAAGCAGAAGATCATCGAGGTCAAGGAAATCAAGTTCCGTCCGGGGACCGATACTCATGACTACGACGTGAAGATGCGCAGCGTCTTCAAGTTCCTCGAAGCGGGCGACAAGGTGAAGATCACCCTGCGCTTCCGGGGCCGCGAGATGGCGCACCAGAACCTGGGACGTGAATTGCTCGAGCGGGTTGCCGAGGACGTCAAAGAGGTCGGCAAGGTCGAGAACATGCCGAAGATGGAAGGCCGCCAGATGGTCATGATGATCGGGCCGGTGGCGAAATAAGCCTCAGCGCCTGATCAGGACAGGAACCCGCCGAAAATCGGCGGGTTTTTTTGTTTTCAAGGGGTTACGCTTCGCGCAGGCGTCCGCGTTGCGGGATTTCCTTGAGCAGCCCGCCCACCCCCATCGCAGCGATGTCGCGCGGTTGCAGCGGCACGCCGCACAGCAGCCGTTCCATCACCCAATCCGCGCCATTGAGTGCCGGAGAGCGGGCGCAGCCCGGCAGGCCGATCACGGGCCGCCCCTGAATCTCTCCAAAGAACAGGAGGTTGCCGGGATCGACCGGCATGCCGAAATGGGTCACCGTGCCACCTGCCCGGCGCAGCGCCTCTGGCGCGGTGTCGGCGAGATCGGAGGTGGCGGAGGCGGTCAGGATCAGGATCGCATCCGCCGTGCTGGCCCGGATCGCCTCCGCCAGAGGATCGGTTTCATGCGGGACCATGTGCTGCGGTGCCAGGGTCACGCCGAGACGGGAAAGACGCGCCTTCGTGACCTTCTGGCCTTTCGCGCCGTCCTCGTCCGGCTCCAGCGTGGTCTGGATGAGTTCAGCCGTCGCGCAGGTGGCGGGGCGCAGGCGGAGGGCGGATTGCCCGGCGAGGCAGGCGGCGTCCAGTGCGGCCTCGGGTACGGCGTAGGCGATGATCTTGACCGTCGCGACCATGCCGCGCGCGTCCATGCGCTGCCATTCCGGCACTGTGGCGACGGTGATCATCGGATGCAGCGCGTTGAGAGCATGGATGCGATCGGCGAGAACTTCAACGATTCCCGGGCCTTCCGCGTGGATGTTCACGCGCCCCGTGGCAGCGCGGCCAAGCCGTAGACCGGCGCGCTCCGGGTCCGGAACAAGCGCGGCGGCGAGGCGTGTGGCGGCCTCGTCCTCGCCGATGTCGCCGGGTTCGAGGGTGGCGGCGGTGATGTGGGTGAGGCCAACCGTGCGGAGGGTGTCGAGGTCGGTCGCGGTGAGGACACGGCCCTTCTTCAACCGCCCTTTCGGCAGGGCGACGGAATGCGCGAGGATGCTGCCCTGCGCGGCGTCGAGCGCCAGATCACCGAATTTCATGAGCCTTTCCGGAGGGTTGCGGTCATTTCTGCAAGTACGGAGACCGCGATTTCCGAGGGGCTCGCGGCGCCGATGTCGAGGCCGATGGGGCCGTGAATGCGGGCGATCTCGTCGGCACTGAACCCGGCCTCTTCCAGGCGCGTGACGCGTTTGGCGTGGGTCCGGGTGGAGCCGAGAGCACCTATGTAGAAAACCTTTGATTTCAGGGCCTTGTGCAGCGCGGGATCGTCCAGTTTGGGGTCATGCGTGAGCAGGACAAGCGCAGTGCGGGTGTCGAGGCCGATGGCGTCGAGCGCCTCGTCGGGCCAGTCGTGCACGAGGGTCACGCCGGGGAAGCGTTCGGGACTGGCAAAGGCTTCGCGGGGGTCAACGACGGTGGCATCATATCCGGAAATTTTCGCCATGGGAACAAGGGCTTGGGCGATATGCACCGCGCCGACGGCGATCAGCCTCAGGGGTGGATTGTGGATGGCGACGAAGGTGCGGCTGTCCTCCTCGAAACCTGAGCGATCCATGCGGAATCGGGTCTCGTATTCGTCCCGGGTCAGACGGCGCGTCCCGGCATCCAGATCGACCACATAGGCGATGGGTTCGCGGGCCTGACGCGCGGCGCAAAGGTCGTCCAGCAGAGCCTCGGGCAGCACGGGACCGACGGGTTCGACCAGCACGCGGATCGTGCCGCCGCAGGCCAGACCAACGGCGAAGGCATCACCGTCGGAGACGCCGAACTCCAACTCGCGCGCATCGCCTTTCTCAAGCGATTCAAGGGCTTCGACGATCACCGCGCCTTCGACGCAGCCACCCGAAACCGAGCCTTCGATCTCGCCGTCGCCGCTGATCGCGAGCTGGCTGCCGACCCGGCGCGGGGCGCTGCCCCAGGTCTCGATGACGGTGGCCAGCACCGCCCCCCGACCGGCCTTGTGCCAGGCCAGCGCGGTCTCGGGAATCGTGTCGAAACGGTCCATGTCGGGTCCTCCTCCGCGCTGTTGTACGCCCGCTTTCCGCCCGCGTCTCCCCCTGCGAAAGTGCCGGATTAACCATTCCCCGACCAAGGGGCCGGATTAACGGGGCGCACGGAAGGGTAACGGACCGCGCGGTGGAGGTGCAACCGGCAGATCTTGGGGCCGCGATGCCCGGATGCACAAGGCTGTGCCGGGGGTTAAAGGAAGCGCACGGTGGTTTGGCGGGAGTTTGGTACGATTCTACCCGAGTTTCGTACAGATTTGATCTGATGGTACCGATACCATCGGTTTTCCCGCCCGAGCGGCCGGGACTCGTGGTTAACGGAGGAATTTTTCGAGTTTTTTGGGACAGAGAAGAAAGGTGAGGTTGGCACAGGCCGGTGGTCTGGCGCCGAAGTCTTTCGAAGACTTCGGTCCGGAAATTTTTGAAATTTCCGGCGGCGGCGTCAGCCCCGTGTGACGTCGTGGGCGTAAAGCCAGTCGAACTGGTGCAGCATCCGATCCGGGGCGAGCCGGCCAAGGGCGCCAAGGCCGAGGTGCGCCAGCGTTCGGACCGGGCCGCGCAAATGGTATTTCCAGGCATTGCCGCTGGCGGTGTCGACGGCGCGGATGACGCGGGCGCGGCGGCGGGATTGGTAGAGGGTCAGGGCCTCGGCCTGATCCGGGACGCGAGCCAGGCAATCGGCGAGGACAAAGGCGTCTTCCAGCGCCATGTTCGCCCCTTGCGCGAGGAAGGGCAGCGTCGGGTGGGCGGCGTCGCCAAGGAGGGCCAGACCCGGCCCGTGCCAGTGGTCCGCGACAGGGTGGCGGAAGAGACCCCAGAAGCCGGGTTCGTGCACGTCCCTGAGGAGCGCCGGAACCATCCCGCCGAAGCCCGCGAAGGCCATGCGCAGGGTATTGGCGTCGCCCCGGTGGCTCCAGCCTTCGGCAGTCCAGGCCTTGCGCTCCTCGGCTGCGACGAGGTTGACGAGGCTGCCGCCGCGCAAGGGGTAGCTGACGAGGTGGCGGCCGGGGCCCATGTGGACATGCACCGCGTCCGGGTGGCCCATGCTGTTCGGCACGGTGGCCCGCCAGGCGACCTGCCCGGTGAAGAAGGGCTGCGCGGAGCCGTTCAGCGCCGGACGGATGACGGAGTGCAGACCGTCCGCGCCGACGATGAGCGCATCGGTGACCGCATCGCCGTTGCAGAGGGTGAGCGTGGCGGGGGTGCCGGGGGTGGCCTCCAGCCCCTTTTGCAACAGGCGGATGCGGATTCCGGCGGCGCGGGTGGCCTCGGCCAGCAGGTCGATGAGGTCGGCGCGGTGGACAAAGCGGTAGTCCTGCCCGGCAGGTAGGCGGGTGAGATCGAGACGGGTGACCTCGCGGCCCGCGCGGTGATCGCGGAGGGAGACCGCCCTGCCCTTGACCGAAACCGCGCGAAAGGCGTCGCCGAGCCCGAGCGCTTCGAGCACGCGCAGGCCATTGGGGCTGACCTGTATGCCCGCGCCGACCTCGGTGATGGCCTCGGCCTGTTCGAGAACGCGCACCTGCGCACCCTGCCGGGACAGCGCCAGCGCGACGGTCAGCCCGCCGATGCCCCCGCCGAGGACGGTGACCGAGCGGCCGGCGATATGCGAATGCGTCTGTGTCATGCGGGGCGTCTCATGTGAAAACGCCGGAGCCACGGCCCCGGCGTTCCCCGATCCCTTGTGGCGGCGCGGCGCTCAGTCGTCGCGGTGGACCTTTTCGCGGCGCTCGTGGCGTTCCTGCGCTTCGAGGCTCATGGTGGCGATCGGCCGGGCGTCGAGGCGCTTGAGGCTGATCGGCTCGCCGGTCACTTCGCAGTAGCCGTATTCGCCCTCGTCGATGCGGCGCAGCGCGGCGTCGATCTTGTTGACCAGCTTGCGCTGGCGGTCGCGGGTGCGGAGCTCCAGCGCCCGGTCGGTCTCTTCGCTGGCGCGGTCAGTCACGTCCGGGATGTTCCGGGTGCCTTCCTGCAGCGTTTCGATGGTATCCCGGCTGTCGGCCAGAAGATCGTTTTTCCACATGAGCAGCTTGCGCCTGAAGTACTCCAGTTGCCGCTCATTCATGAAAGGCTCGTCTTCGGCTGGACGATAATCCTCGGGAAGAAAACTTTCCGCTTTCATCTTGGTATCCTCGTCAAGGCCAATATCCGTCATCGCAAATCCTTCAGATATCTGGCACCCCATATGTGGTGCACTTACCCCATGCCCCGGGGGTTGTCACTACACAATCCGGGCGTTAGCGCTTTGATTTCCCGAGAGACGTGAAACGAAACGTGAGCGTATCGGCAGCGGGAAACCGTCGCTGCCTACCATGCGGGCGTTCCGCCGGGGAATTGACGCAAGGCGGCGGCAGACGGTGCACCGGAGTCTCGCGGCGGATGTCATTAACCATGCGCGTGGAATGGATGCGGTCGCGCCGCGTTTGATGCTTTTTCGTGCACGGTCTGATGTTTTTCGTGCGATTGTTTCCCGCTCGCGGTTGGCTGCCCGCGGCACGGGCTGGCGGCTGGATCGCCCCTTCCGAAGTCGTTTCAACAGGCTTGGGACCCGGCGGGCGGCGGCTTGCATTGGCGGCGGGTGCGCCGTACCCCTTGGGCCGAGGAACAGGAGATGAGCCATGCGCTTTGAAGGAACCGAGAGCTACGTCGCCACGGGCGATCTGACCATGGCGGTGAACGCGGCGGTGACGCTGGAGCGGCCGCTGCTGGTGAAGGGCGAGCCGGGTACGGGCAAGACGGAGCTGGCGCGACAGGTGGCGCGGGCGCTCGATCTACCGATCATCGAGTGGAGCATCAAGAGCACCACGCGGGCGCAGCAGGGTCTGTATGAGTACGATGCCGTGAGCCGCCTGCGCGACAGCCAGCTCGGCGACGAACGGGTCAACGACGTGCGCAACTACATCCGCAAGGGCAAACTCTGGCAGGCCTTCGAGGCCGGGCGGAAGGTGGTGCTGCTGATCGACGAGATCGACAAGGCAGACATCGAGTTCCCGAACGATCTGTTGCAGGAGCTCGACCGGATGGAGTTCCACGTCTACGAGACCGGCGAGATGGTGCGGGCGGCGGTGCGCCCCATCGTGATCATCACGTCGAACAACGAGAAGGAGTTGCCCGACGCCTTCCTGCGGCGGTGCTTCTTCCATTACATCAAGTTCCCGGAGCCGGAGGTGCTGCGCCGGATCGTCGAGGTGCACCACCCGGGGATCAAGCCCGCCCTGCTGACCACCGCCCTGACGCAGTTCTACGAACTGCGCGAGCAGCCGGGACTGAAGAAGAAGCCGTCGACCTCTGAGGTGCTGGACTGGCTGAAGCTGCTGCTGGCGGAGGACTTGGACGCGGAGGATCTCAAGCGCGACGGCGTGAGCGCGCTGCCAAAGCTGCACGGGGCGCTGCTGAAGAACGAGCAGGACGTGCATCTGTTCGAGCGGCTGGCCTTCATGGCGCGGCGGCAAGGGCGGTAAGGCCGGGCCGCTGACCCTGAGCGCGAAGGGCAAGCGGCTGATCCGGCGCGGGTTTCTGCGCCAGGCGCCGCGTAACGGTGGGCCTTGCCACCCTTGTCGGGCGTGGACTGGAGGGCGGGCCGCTGCGGCCCGCGGGGCGCAGTCGGGGCGTCCGGAAGGCCCGCCCCACCCCTTACCCGGCACGCTGGGTGATCAGCTGGTGCAGTTCCGCACGGCGGCGGCGGCTGGTGATCTGGCGGGTCAGCACCTCGGCCGGGTGGAACTGGATGCCCATGCCGAGCCGGGTCAGTTCGTAGCGCTTGGTCCCGCCCATCAGCCGGTTCGCCTGCTGTGCGGCGACAACCACGGTGATTTCCAGCGCCTCGCAGGTTTCGATGTCCGGTACGCCCTCCTGCTGATGGCTGACGCGTTTGAGGATGTTGCGGAAGCTGCCGATGTCGAGCGCCTCGCCCCCGGCCAGCGGCCCCTGGTTGGTGCGTTCGCGAAAGTCGCCCCCCAGCACCTCGTCCTTCTCCAGCCGGTCCGTCACCAAGGCCGAAACCGTCCTGTCGCCGCAGACCAGATCCACCTTGATCGCCAGAACATAGACCGTGTCCGATCCCATGTTGGTCACAAGGCAGCGGGCGTCCTGCCCCTGCTGCGCCGCCATTCCGATGTGGATCACCGCCCGGTTGGCCCGGCGAAAGCTGGAGTAGAAAAGGTGCAGGTAAGCCAGCCAGACCACGAGCATCAACGCATTGAGGCCGACGTTCAGCGCGGGGGCGTAGGTCTGTAACCAGATCAGCATTGTTTTCCCTGCCCTGCGTGACCTCCGACGCATGCGCGCCGCGATGGTGGTTTGCCGTGTCGCGACGGCGCGCGTGTGTCTCTCTCGGCTTCGGCGTCTGGTCCCACAACGCGCACCGCAGGCTGGCGTTCCAACGCCGTGCAGATTCGTCGCAGTGCAGGGCGATTGACAGGCGGGCGCGGCGATGGTGTAAGACCGATAAATTTCGTCAGGTAAATGGGGGTTGCCATGGGTCTGACAGGCACAGGCAGGCTGACCGGCGTGGTTCTGGCCTTCGGGCTCGGTGCGTTGGCATACGGTGCGGCAAGCGGCGGGTCCGAGTCCGTACCGCAGGACAAGGTCGCGCTTGGCGCCCTGCTCTTCCACGATGTGAACCTTTCGCTGAACCGCACGCAAAGCTGCGCCTCCTGCCATGATCCGTCGCGCGGCTTTGCCGATCCGCGCGGCATGGCCTCGCCCGGGGACGACGGCGTCTCGCTCGGCGACCGCAACGCGCCGACGGCGGCCTATGCCCGCTTTTCGCCGCGCTTTCACCAGCGCGAGGACGGCGAATGGATCGGCGGGCAGTTTCTCGACGGGCGGGCGGCGGGCCTGGCGGAACAGGCGGCGGGGCCGTTCCTCAATCCAATCGAGATGGGCATGGCGGATGAATCCGCCGTGGTCGCCCGGCTGCGCGACGATCCCGCCTATGCGGCCGCCTTCCCGGCGCTCTACGGCGCGGCGGTCTGGGAGGATGACGCCCGGGCCTATCTTGCCATGACCGACGCCATCGCCGCCTTCGAGGAGACGGACGTCTTCGCACCCTTCGATTCCAAATATGACCGCTACCTGCGGGGAGAGGCCGAGCTGACCAAACAGGAGGACCTCGGGCGGCTGCTGTTCTTCTCGCAGCAGTTCACCAACTGCAATGCCTGCCACCAGGTGAGCCAGAGCGCGGTGGACCCGCGGGAGACCTTCACCGACTACCGCTATCACAACATCGGCGTGCCGCCGAACCCGGCGCTGCGGGCGCAGAACGGCGTGTCGCCGGAGGTGATCGACGCGGGGCTTCTGGCCAATCCGCAGGTGGACGACCCGGCGCAGCGCGGCAAGTTCCGCACCCCGACCCTGCGCAACGTGGCGGTGACGGGGCCGTACATGCACAACGGCGTGTTCGCGGACCTGCGCACGGTGGTGCTGTTCTACAACCAGTACAACACGCGCAACGAAAAGCGGAAGATCAACCCGGAGACAGGCGAGACCTTCGCCGCGCCGGAGGTTAGGGAGACGGTGGAGATGGACACGCTGATGGAGGGTCCGGCGCTGGACGATCAGCGGGTGGATGCGCTGGTCGCCTTCCTCAGGACGCTGACGGACCGGCGGTACGAGGGGCTGCTGGAGGAGTAGCCCCCTTGCGGCGGCGGCCTGCCCGTGGTTTGCATCCGGGCAGAAAGGCCCTGCCCCCATGCTGCACATCCTGACCCATGACATCCTGCCGGTGTTCTCCATGCTGGCACTCGGCTTCCTGCTGGGGCGCCTGGGTAAGATCAACCGGGAGGAGGCGGCGGCGGTCAACCGCGTGGCCTTCCTCGTCCTGCAGCCGGCGCTGATCCTGCCGCTGATCGCGCGGGTCGATTTCGGGGCCTTCCAACTCGGCGCGCTGGGTGTCTACGCGCTCTGTCAGGCCGGGACCTTCCTTCTGGCACTCATGGTGGCGCGGAAGGTCTTCGGGCGGGAGCCGGTGGAGGCCTGGCTGCTGGCGATGGCGACGGTCTTCGTCAACTCGCTGCTCTATATCTGGCCGATCTCCTTTCTGATCTACGGCGAAGCCGCGGCGCTGCCGATCACCGCCATCGTGGCCTGGGATTCCGCGGTGAGCTTTGCCTTCTTCATCATCACCACGGACCTGATGTCGAACCGGGGCGCCAGCGCTGCGCAATCGCTGCGGCGGGTCGGGTCGAACCCGGTGCTGGGGGCGATCCTGCTCGGGGCGGCGGTGAACCTGGCGGGCCTCGCGGTGCCGGAGCCGGTGCTGACGGCGATGCATTTCGCCGGTGCCGGGGCCGCGCCGCTGACGCTGTTTGCCCTCGGCGTGATCCTGTCGGGGCAGCGTATCGTGCCCGATGGCACGGTGATCGGCATCAGTGCGATCAAGCTGCTGGTCTTCCCGGCGCTGGTCTTCACGGCCCTGCAGGTGGTTCCCCTGCCCGGCACTTGGGCGCAGATGTTCGTGCTGAACGCGGCGGGACCGTCCGGGGCGATGGCCTTCGCGCTGGCGATGCTGCACGGGGTCCGCACCGACGCGATTGCGCCGGTGATCATCTGGACGAGCGTCCTGTCGCTGATCTCGCTGGCGGCGCTGGCCTGAGCGCCGGTCCCGGGCGCTGCCCGCCGCGCTTTGCCGGGATTCATCCGAAGTTTACCTTTGCGGCGCATACGTCAGGCCATTGTCCCGCCAAAAGCGACGAAGGCGCGGCGCGGGGCCGCAATTCGGCCGCGTTTGACGCGCAGACAATGCCCGGAAATCCGCGCGATTGTTGCGCCTCTGCACAGGGTAAGACATTGAAAACAATAAATTTCATGAAATCCTTAAGAAATGGTTGAAAAAAATCCTGGGCCGGTGCGGCGGCTCTGTGCAGATACCAAGATGTTGCCCTATAGTGTTCAAACAGAGGACAGAAAAACACCGGATGTCTTGAGCATCCGAGTTAGAAAAAACGAGCAGGCAGGCTTTAATGTCCCAAACGAATGACGTGGTCGTCCGCGCGCTGCGCGGCGAGGACGAAGAGCAATGGCGTGCGCTGTGGACGGGTTATCTGACCTTCTACGAAAGCAGCGTGCGCGAAGCGGTGTATCAGAGCACCTTTGCCCGTCTTCTGGGGGATGACCCGCAGGACTTCCATGGGCTTGTGGCAGAGGTGGACGGCAAGGTAGCCGGCCTCGTGCATTACCTGTTTCACCGCCATTGCTGGCGGGTGGAGAATGTCTGCTACCTGCAGGACCTCTATGCCGACCCGTCCGTGCGCGGCAAGGGCGTGGGCCGGGCATTGATCGAGGCGGTCTATGCCGCCGCCGATGCCGCCGGGGCGCCGACGGTCTACTGGCTGACGCAGGAGTTCAACAGCACCGCGCGGCAGCTCTATGACCGCATCGGCACCGTCACCCCCTTCATCAAGTACCAGAGGTCGTGATGCGCAAAGCCCGTCGTTACCTCATCCCGCTGTACCTGATGCTGGGCGCCTGCATGCCGGTGTCGCAGACCGATACCGCGACCCGCGCCGCCACCACGGCGGAGAGCACCCTGCCCGCGATGAAAAGCTTTGCCGTGCCGCATCCGCAGCCGCCGCATGGCTCGAACTCGGACATCGCCCGGGATTTCCTCGACCTGTCGTTCTCGCTCGAATCCGGGCGCGGATTGCAGACCCTGACGCGCTTCGAGGGGCCGATCCGGGTGCGCGTGACCGGCGAGCCGCCGGCGACGCTGCAGGCCGACCTCGCCCGGCTGCTGCACCGGCTGCGCACCGAGGCGGGCATCGACATCGCGCTCGCCGGGAGCGGGCCTTCGAACGTGACGATCCAGGCGGTGACCCGCGCCGAGATCCGCGACCAGCTGCCGACGGCGGCCTGCTTCGTGGTGCCGAACGTGAGTTCGCTGAAAGAATACGCGGCGGCGCGGCGCTCGCCCCGGGTAAGCTGGTCGAAGCTGAAGAGCCGCGAGCGGCTGGCGATCTTCGTGCCCAACGACTCGAGCCCGCAGGAGGCACGCGATTGCCTGCACGAGGAACTGGCACAGGCGCTGGGGCCGCTGAACGACCTCTACCGCCTGCCGGATTCGGTGTTCAACGACGACAATGTGCATACGGTGCTGACCGGCTTCGACATGCTGATCCTGCGGGCCTATTACGACCCGTCGCTGAAGACCGGCATGAGCCGGGGCGAGGTGGCGGACCGGCTGCCGGGCATCCTGGCGCGGATCAACCCCGCCGGGATCGGCGGCACGCCGCAGCGCGTGACCAAGACGCCGCGGGTCTGGATCGACGCGGTGCAGACCGCGCTCGGACCGGGCGCCTCTCCGGCGGAGCGCCGGGCGGCGGCGACCGAGGCGCTGAAGGTGGCGAGCGCCATGGGCTGGACCGACCATCGCCGGGCGTTCTCGCATTACGCCATGGGGCGGCTGCTGCAGTCGATCGACCCGGAGGCGGCGCAGGACCAGTTCGTGCTGGCGCAGCGGTATTTCGGCAATTCCGAGGAAACGCGCCTGCACCGGGCCTATGTGGCCTCGCAACTGGCGGCCTATGCGATCAGCGCCGGGCGGCCGGAGGATGCGCTCTACCTGATCACGCCGCACCTGGCGACGGCGGAGCGGCACGAGAACGCCGCGCTGCTGGCGACGCTGATGATGCTGCGGGCCGAGGCGCTGGAAATGGCCGGACAGGTCACCGAGGGGCGGCAGGTGCGTCTGGACAGTCTGGGCTGGGCACGCTACGGCTTCGGCTCGGACTGGGCGGTGCGGGCCAAACTGCGTGAGATCGGCTCGCTCAGCCCCCTCAGACGGAGCCGCAGCGCGCTATGATCGTAATTGTCCTTGCCCTTGTCGGAGCCGTTCTGGGCGGCGTCACCGCCGCCCGCCGCAAGGGCAACGGCTTCGATATTGCGCAATACGCGGTGGTCTACGCGATCATCCTGGCGCTGATCGGACTGGCGTTGACCATCGGCATCGAGAAGCTCGCGGCGTGAGGTTGAGAATAATTTCAGTCTGAAATTATTCTCTTCGGTGTCGTCCTTGGTTGCGCCATTGGTCCGAGCAACCAATGGACGACGCCCCGTCGAGCGGCGACTCCGCGCGGTATTCTCTGACCGGAGAAGTCACAGGTCGGCGCTTGCCTTTGGCCTCTGCGCACGGCTAGGTGTGGGGCATGTTCGTGCCCTTCTTCGAAAACCTGCGCAAGGCGGCGGTGCCGGTCAGTCTTCGTGAGTACCTCACCTTTCTGGAGGCACTCAAGACGGGGCTGGTGACCTATGACGTCGAAGGGTTCTACTTCCTCGCCCGCAGCGCGATGGTCAAGGACGAGCGCCATCTCGACCGCTTCGACCGGGCGTTCTCGGCGACGTTCAGCGGGCTGGAGTCCATCGGATACGAGCAGGTGCTGGAGGCGGTGAAGCTGCCGGAAGACTGGCTGCGCAGGCAGGCGGAAAAGCACCTGTCTCCCGAGGAGATGGCCGCGATCGAGGCGCTTGGCGGGTTCGACAAGCTGATGGAGACCCTGAAGCAGCGTCTCAAGGAGCAGGAAGGCCGCCACCAGGGTGGCAGCAAGTGGATCGGCACCGCCGGGACCTCGCCCTTCGGCGCTTATGGCTACAACCCTGAAGGCGTGCGGATCGGGCAGGACAAGAGCCGGCACCAGCGGGCGGTGAAGGTCTGGGACAAGCGGGAGTTCCGCAACCTCGACGACACGGTGGAGCTTGGCACGCGCAACATCAAGGTGGCGCTGAAGCGCCTGCGGCGGTGGGCGCGGGATGGGGCGGCGGAGGAGCTGGACCTCGATGGCACGATCCGCGCGACGGCAGAGCACGGTTATCTCGACGTGAAGGTGCGCCCGGAACGGCGCAACGCGGTCAAGGTGCTGCTGTTCCTCGACGTGGGCGGGTCCATGGACGCCCATATCCGGCTGGTGGAGGAGCTGTTTTCCGCCGCGCGCGCCGAGTTCAAGCATCTGGAATATTACTATTTCCACAACTGCCTTTACGAAGGCGTCTGGCGCGACAACCGGCGGCGCTGGGACCAACAGACCCCGACCTGGGAAGTGCTGAACACCTACGGGCCTGATTACAAGTGCATTTTCGTGGGCGATGCCAGCATGAGCCCTTACGAGATCGCCTATCCCGGCGGCGCCAACGAGCATTGGAACGCAGAAGCCGGGCAGGTCTGGCTCGGGCGGGCGCGGCAGCAGTGGGCCGGGCATCTGTGGCTGAACCCGGTGCCGGAACGGCAATGGGAGTACACCCAGAGCATCGGGATGATCCGGGAAATTTTCGAGGACCGGATGGTGCCGATGACCCTCGAAGGGATCGACCGGGGGATGAAGCTGCTCAGCCAGTAGCGCCCTCCCTGCCCTGCGAATTGATCGCGATTTGCCGGAAATTGACCCTTTCCGACCTTGGCGGCGGGGATCACCCGGAACCGCAAGCCCTTCAATTACAAAACATTTTCTCGATCCCGCCCGGTGCCGGACAAGGGTTCGCCGAAGGTTGGCGGCATTTCGAGTCAAATGCCGCCGCTTCTGCCGGGGACCGTTCATCTTTGGTCAAGTCCCGGGGACCTAAGACGGATGCGGTGTGGGAAAATATGTGGAGCGGACGCAATGTCACTGAAATACCGGATCATGATGGCCATCCTGGTCTGTGCCTGTGCCTCGGTGCTGATGGTTTCGGCACCACTTTATCTCGGGACCCAGTCACTGATCCGCGACGCGGGGGCGCGTGAGGTGATGCAGGCACGGACGCAGGTGCGTACCGGGCTCGAGTCGCGTATCGCGACGGCGCTGTCCATGGCGCGGACCATCGCGGCGATCCCGCGTGTGCAGCGGGCGGTGGAAAATGCCGACACCAAGGGGCTGCACCGCCTGTTCGTCAAGGATTTCGCGGCCTTGAGTGCGGCAACCGGCGTGGCGCAGTTCCAGTTCCACACGCCGCAGGCCGTTTCGATCCTGCGGGTTCACAATCCCGACGTGTTCGGCGACGATCTGTCCGCGATCCGCCCGATAGTGGTCGAGGCCAACGCGGGGAGCGTGGCGCTGTCCGGGCTGGAGCGCGGCCGCGCCGGGCTCGGCATTCGTGGCATCGCGCCGGTAACTGACGATGGCGAGCACCTGGGCACGGTCGAGATCGGACTCGACTTCGACCAAGCCCTGCTGGACTCGATCCTGGCGGACAGCGACATGCATATGGAGGTCTACGTCCTGCCGGATACCGGCATCGACACGTTCGAGGGCACCGAGACCGACCTTGTCCGGATCACCGGGCATTACGCCGGGCCGGCGTTGCTGACCCGCGACGAAGTAGGGGCCCATCTTGGGGAGGACGGCATGACGCGCACCGTGCGGATCGACGGTGCGCCCTTTGCCGGGACGACCTTCGTGATCGACGACTTCTCCGGCGCCCCGGTGGCGCTGGCGCATGTGCTGGTGCCGCAGGTTTCGGCGGCGGCCATCTCGGAGCGGATGACGGAACTGGCCATCGGCGCGGCTTTCGCTGCGCTGGTGCTCAGCGCGCTGATGGCCTGGGTCTATGGACGTCGCCTGACCACGGCATTGCACAGGGTCACGGACCGGATGCGGCGGCTGGCGGCGGGGGAGACGGATCTGCCGCTGGACGGGCTGCCGAAGCAAGGCGAGATCGGCGAGATGGCGGACGGCTTGATCGTGTTCCGCGATGGCCTCCTCGAGGCAGAACAGTTGCGGCTGGAGCAGGCCGCGCAGCAGGAGGAGCAGAGCGCGGTGGTGGCGCAACTGGCCAAGGCGCTGCGGGGCCTGGCGGACGGGGCGCTCGACACACGCATCACGCAGGATTTCGGCGAAGGCTATGCCCAGCTCGTGACGGATTTCAACGCCGCTGCGAACGGGCTGAACGAGCTGATCTCGGCCATCGCGGGTGTGGCGGGGACGGTGACGGACCGGGCGAAGGATTTGTCGGAAGCCGCGGTGGACCTGTCGAACCGGACCGAGACCTCGGCGGCGACGCTCGAGCAGACGGCGGCGGCGCTGGAACAGGTGACCGGCAACCTGCGCACCACGACGGAAGGCGCGCAGAACGCCAGCAACGCCGGCGCCGGCGCCATCGAGAAGGCCCGGTCCGGTGCGGAGGTGGTTTCGGAAACGGTGCGCGCCATGACCGCGATCGACGACTCCGCCGAGGAAATCGCGCGGATCACCGACCTGATCGACGACATCGCGTTCCAGACCAACCTGCTGGCGCTCAACGCCGGGGTGGAGGCGGCAAGGGCCGGATCGGCGGGCAGCGGCTTTGCGGTGGTGGCGTCCGAAGTGCAGGCGCTGGCGCGGCGCACCGCCGACGCGGCGGGCCGGATCGGGTCGCTGATCAACACCTCCGGCGAAAAGGTCAAGCAAGGGGTGCTGCTGGTCAACCGCACCGGATCCGCGCTGGACGAGATCGTGGCCGCCGTGGAGGGCGTGACGCAGCAGATCAGCACCATTGCGAACCTCGCGCTGGAACAGCGGCAGAGCCTGTCGGAGATCAACGTGGCGGTCACCGAACTCGACCAGACCACGCAGAAGAACGCGGCGATGTTCCAGCAGACCAACGGGGTCAACGAGGCGCTTCTGGAGCAGGGGGAGAAGCTCAAGTCCCTGGTGGCGCGGTTCCGCTATCGCTCGGAGATCGTGATGTTCGACGAAGCGGATGCCGCCTGAGGTCCGGCGAGGACAGGCGGCATCGCACACCGGCTGTGTCAGATGTGCTGCGCCGCGGCGGTTTTTCCCTCTTGTCGTGATGGCGCGTCGGATGCACGCTGCGGTTGTCTGAAACCACGCAGTCGGCGGCGCGCCATGTCTGACGAAGACCCACCGGGGCAAAGAGGCGGCGTAACGGTGTACATCCGCGATGAGAGCCTGACCCAGCCGCGCCGGACGGCGGCGCCGCTGACGGTGCCCTCGACCCGGCTGAGCCTTGCCGAGCTGTTCGTGAAGCGGCTGACCCGCGACGAGTCGCTGCGGTCGCCTTCGCTGCGCGGCGACGGCGCGTCCCTCCGGGCGCGGCTGCACCGGATGCAGCGGGCGCTGGTGCGCGGGCAACTGGTGGTGCTGGTCGACGACCGACGCGTGGCGGATACGCAGGACATGCTGTTCGTGCGCGAGGGCAGCCAGATCGTCTTCCTGATGCTGTCAGAGTGACGCGCCGGACCGGCGGAGCCACGGTCAGTCGGTGATTTCCATGCGGCTCAGCTGCCAGATGGAACGGGTATAGATCACCTCGGTCCGGAAATCCGGAGAGCGCGCAAAGGGGTAGATCACCCAGAGCGGCCCCTTCTCCCGGCGCGACATGCGCTCGCCGTCGATGGCATAGGCCACGATGGGCCCGTCTTCCGTGGCGTCGGACAGGGGGATCTCCACCTTGTACTCGTTGATGGCCGCCGCGATGACGGTCTCGCCGTCTGCGGCCACATAATCGAGCAGGTCCCTCAGGCGCACCCCGGTGAAGCGATGCGCCTGTGTCGTCCAAATCGTGTCGGTGACGATCTCCGCGCCGCCGATCTCCTCGAGCATGGCAAAGTCCAGATCGGCCCTGCCCTCGCCATTGGTGTTGCCGATGGCGCCGGTGATGGTCAGCACGACGGGCCCTTCCGGCATGGGCAGATCGGCCGCGGGACAGGGCGAGGCGGTCAGAACCGCGAAAAGGGAGACGGCAGCGACAGCAGGCAAGGCAGAGGTCATGAAACGATTCCTTTCCGGCGCACATACGACAACGGCCGGTCCGGACGCATCGCGCCAGCGCGTCGCAGGACGGCTGGTGCGGCGTGCTCGGCAGGCGGGTTCTCCGACGCGCGCGAACACCTGACGTTTGACAGCATCAGGCGAAAAAATCATCCCTGATTCCGGATGGCATTCCCTATACGGAGGAATAGGCCGGTACCGGACCGGCGCGGACCCCGCGGCGTCAGCCGCGTCGGCGCAGGACCCCCTCGGCCCAGCGGCGGGAGGAGGCGCCGAAGCAATCGTGCAGGCTGTCCGCCGCAATCACAGACCCGAGCGCAAGGCGGCCGAGCAGGCACAGGCCGGGGGCGCGGCGGTGATCGGTGTCCAGCAGGCTGCCGTCGGCGGCGGTGTCGGCACCGAGGCCATCGGCCCGGGGGTGCAGGATGTGCTGGTCCATGAGGCCGGCAACGAGGGGCGCGGCCAGCATCCCGAGGTCCGGCGCGGGCAGAACCGCGTCGATCATGACCGAGGCCGGGCTGTCGTTCAGGCGCCAGCCGTCCGGGGTCAGGGCGATCTCCGGATCGGCGGCACAGGAGAGATCGACGAGGCCGCATGCAACCAGCGCCAGCATCTCGCGAACGGCGCTGACCGGTGGGCCGTAGCTGTAGCGCTTGAGGCTCTCGTCGAAGCCGAGCAGGGCGCGGGCGGTTTCCGGCGCGTGGTAGACGCGGTTGAACCCGATGCGGATCTCGTCCTGCCATTTGCGCCAAACCTGCCCCACGGCATAGCCGATGGTGGGCGGCATGGTGCCGGTGGCGAGGGCGAGGCCCTCGTGCAGGATGTCCAGCGCGCTGCCCCGTTCCTGGCTGCCGGGGTCGTGCCATTCGGTGTCCAGCCACTCCGCGACATCGGTGTCGGAAGCGGAAGCGCCCATGGCATGCAGGATGCGGTGCGCGACGGGCGTCAAAGCATCGGAGACAGCCGCCCGCAGGCCGTCGGGATCGAGCGTCACGGCCCGGGAGAGCGTCTCCGCGAAAGTCCGCGTCTCAGTGTCCAGCGGCGTGAAGCGGGCATCGTGCGCTTCGGTCAAGGGTTTCGGGAACGGCGGGTGTCCGTCCAGGGAGAACGGCAGGATCTGCGCCGGTTCCTTCCCGGAGGGCCGGTAGCCATCGGCTGTGAAACGGCCGCCCTGCCCCGCGCTGAGCACCCGCAGCACGTCGAAGCAGGAGAGCGCGAGACCGCGGATCGCGACGGTGCGCCCGGCCCATGCGCCCGCCTCCGCCTGCAGGGCCGCCGCCGGATAGGCCTGCGCCACGATTGCCCGGCCATCGGCGGCATGGGCCTGCCAGTCGGCAAGCTGGTTGTCCGGGCGGGTGGCGGGCTGACCGAGGGTGAGCAGCACCTCGCGATGACGGCCGGCGCTGCCGTCCTCGGTGATCAGCACCCAATCGCCCTCCAGCCGCCGCAGGCTGGCGACACGGTGAGGCATGATCCGTATGTCAAGCACGCCGGTACGGCGCAGGTCGTCGAAGCGGGCCTGCAGGTAGCGGCCAAGCGCGGCACGCTCCGGGAAGGCGTCCGGGTCCGGCCTGCCGCCGAGCCAGTCGGCAAAGGGGCCAACGGTGGAAAAGGACGGCGGGCGGATCGCGTTGTCGCGGTGCGGGATGTTCAGCAGGCAGAGCGGGCTTTCGTCCGGGTCGAAGTTCGGCCCGGCACCGGGGGCGTGGAACGGCTCGTAGACGTGGACGGTCATGCGCCCGCCGGTCTCGCAAAGCCGCTCTGCCAGCGCCTCCAGCGCACCGAGACCGCGCGGCCCCATGCCGACCACGGCGATGGCGTCCTCTGCTGCGTGTTGCGATCCCATTGCGGCGCTCCCCTCATCCAACGGGCGCCACAGGCGGCCCGCAGGTCAACTCCCGAGTCCGCGACTTTGTTGCAAGACAGCGTGAACCCGGCGGATGACGCGACGCGCGGGCTTGCGCAGCGTGGTTAATGTTCTATTTTCGTTCCCATGCAACGCAGCCTTCAGGACAAGCTGGCCATCCTCGCCGATGCCGCCAAATATGACGCCTCCTGTGCCTCATCCGGCACCACCCGGCGCGATTCCGTCAAGGGCGGGATCGGCAGCGCCGGGGGCAGCGGGATCTGCCATGCCTATACGCCGGACGGGCGCTGCATCAGCCTGCTGAAGATCCTGATGACGAATTTCTGCATCTACGATTGCGCCTATTGCATCAACCGGGTGAGCAGCGGCGTGGAGCGGGCGCGGTTCTCGCCCGAGGAAGTGGTGAGCCTGACGCTGGAGTTCTACCGGCGCAATTACATCGAAGGGCTGTTCCTGAGTTCCGGCATCATCCGCAGCCCGGACAGCACCATGGCGGACATGGTTCGCATCGCACGGATGCTACGCGAGGAGCATGGCTTCAAGGGATACATTCACCTCAAGACCATCCCGGAGGCGGCGCAGGAGCTGATCGACGACGCGGGGCTGTACGCGGACCGGCTGTCCGTCAACATCGAACTGCCGCGCGATGACAGCACGCGTCAGCTTGCGCCGCAGAAGAAGCCGGAAACGATCCGTTCGGCCATGGCCTCGGTGCGGTTGAGGCAGGAAGAGAGCAAGGAGCGGACCTATCGCGGCCGCAAGGCGCAGCGGTTTGCCCCGGCGGGACAGTCGACACAGATGATCGTGGGCGCGGATGCGGCCAACGACCGGGACATTCTCACAACGGCATCAAGGCTTTACACCGGCTACCGGCTGCGGCGGGTGTATTACTCGGCGTTCTCCCCGATCCCGGATGCCTCGAAGGCCCTGCCGCTGATCAAGCCGCCGCTGATGCGCGAGCACCGGCTCTATCAGGCGGATTGGCTGCTGCGCTTCTATGGTTTCGAGGTGGGGGAGATCGCGGGGGTTGCCCCCTCCGGCAATCTCGATCTGGAGATCGACCCGAAGCTGGCCTGGGCGTTGGCGCATCGCGGCCTGTTCCCCGTGGATGTGAACAAGGCAGGCAAGGAGATGCTGCTGCGGGTGCCGGGGTTTGGCACGAAGACCGTGGGGCGCATCCTGACGGCGCGGCGGTCCGGGGCTCTGCGCTATGCGGACCTGCTGCGGATCGGGGCGATCATGGGCAAGGCGAAGAGTTTCGTTTCGACGCCGGACTGGTCGCCCGGGGCGCTTGTCGACAGCGACGGGCTGCGGGCGCGGTTCCTGCCGCAGCCGCAGCAGCTGAGCCTGTTCTGATGTACCGGGTGGACCTGCCCGGCCTCGGGTTCTTCGACGTCTGGCGCACGGCGGCACGGTGCCTCCTGAGCCATGGGGTTGCGCCGGAGGAGGTGACCTGGAGCCGGGGCGGCGGGGAGGATCTGTTCGGCGGCAAACCCCTGCCCCGCGGCAATGGCGTACACTACGTGTCGGCGCCGCGGACGTTCCCGGCGCTGGCGAAAAGCGTGTTGTGTCACACCGATCCCGGTGCGCCCGCCCTGCTCTACGCGGCGCTGCACCGGCATCAGAAGGACCGCAAGGCCCTGTCCAACCCCGCCGACCCGCTGGTGCGGCAGCTGGCGCAGCTGTCGAAGGCGGTCGGGCGGGACGTGCACAAGATGCACGCCTTCGTGCGGTTCCGGGAACTGCCCGCCGAGGGGAAACGGCGGCGCTTCGGCGCGTGGTTCGAGCCCGATCATTTCATCCTCGAACAGGGCACGCCGTTCTTTGCCAAACGCTTCGCCGACATGGATTGGACCATCGCGACGCCGCAGGGGGTGGCGCGGTTCGACGCGGGGCAGTTGACGTTCCACCCACCTGCCCCGCGCCCGGACCTGCCGGAGGATGCGTCGGAGGCGCTCTGGGGAACGTATTTCGCCAATATCTTCAACCCGGCGCGGATTCATCTGAACGCCATGCGCTCGGAAATGCCGGTGAAATACTGGAAGAACCTGCCGGAAACGCGGCTCATCCCGGGCATGCTGGAGGCGGCGGAGGCGCGAGTGCAGGCGATGCGCGAGGCGATGCCCGGCGAGGCCCCGGCACGGGCGGCCCGCATTCTGGAGCGATTGCCGCAGAACACCTTTCCGGAGCGTCCGGAGACCTTGGAGGACGCGCGGGAGGCGGCGCTGGCCTGCCGCCGCTGCGGGCTGTGCGAGGCGGCGACGCAGACGGTGTTTGGCCCGGGACCGCAGGACGCGCCGCTTATGATCGTGGGCGAGCAGCCGGGGGATCAGGAGGACCTTGCAGGAGAGCCGTTTGTCGGCCCGGCGGGACGGCTGTTGCGGGAGGTCATGGCGGAGGCCGGGGTTGGCCCGGCCTATCTGACCAATGCGGTCAAGCACTTCAAGTTCCAGCCACGGGGCAAGCGACGGCTGCACCAAAACCCGGAGCGGGACGAGATCGACCAGTGCCGCTGGTGGCTGGACATTGAGCGGGACTTCGTGAAGCCGAGGCTGACCGTGGCGCTCGGGGCGACGGCGGCCTATGCCCTGACCGGATCGCACACGGCGATGAAGGCGCGGCGCGGCACGGTGGAGGTCGCGCGGGACGGCGGGCCGGTGCTGGTGACCTATCACCCGAGCTACATCCTGCGGCTCAGCGGCCACGAGGCGGAAGATGCGAGGGCCGCGCTGCTGCAGGACCTGCAGCAGGCCGCGCGGCGGGTGAAGGAGATGCCCCGGCGGGAGGATCTTGCGCCGCACTGAAGCGTTTCCGGTCAAACCAGAACCGCTGTGAAGCAGCTTTGCCGGGGCATCGCGACAGGCGGCGCATCGGGGGGAGCCACGCGCCGCCTGCCATGTCATTTCAGGTGGTGAACCTCCTGCAGGCCGTAGACTGGGGTTTCCAGCCCCTCCATCCGCGCCTTCAGTTGCAGCGCGAGATAGAGCGAATAGTGCCGCGACTGGTGCAGGTTGCCGCCGTGGAACCACAGGTTCTGCTGCTGGGTCGGCTTCCACATGTTGCGCTGCTCGCCCTCCCAGGGGCCGGGGTCCTTCGTGGTGTCGGACCCGAGGCCCCAGACCTTGCCGACCTTGTCCGCGACTTCCTGTGAAATCAGGTCCGCCGCCCAGCCGTTCATCGAACCGTAGCCGGTGGCGAGAACCACCAGATCGGCGTCGAGATGGGTGCCGTCCGAGAGTACCACGCCGGTCTCGTCGAAGCGATCCACCTGCCCCTTGGCGAGCTTGATCTCGCCGTCGATGATGAGCTGGCTTGCGCCCACGTCGATGTAATAGCCGGACCCGCGCCGCAGGTATTTCATGAACAGCCCGGAGCCGTCGTCGCCCCAGTCGAGATCGAACCCGGCCTTCTCCAGCCCGGCATAGAATTCCGCGTCGCGTTCCTTCATCTGCTCATAGGCGGGGATCTGGAACTCGTGCAGGATGCGGTAGGGCAGCGAGGCAAAGATCATGTCCGCCTTTTCGGTTGTCACCCCATTGGCCACCGCCTCTTCCGAGTAGAGCGCCCCGAGACCGATATCCATGAGCGTGTCGGACTTCACGATATGGGTGGAGGAGCGCTGCACCATGGTCACATCCGCGCCGGTTTCCCAGAGCGCGGCGCAGATGTCATGGGCCGAGTTGTTGGAGCCGACGACGACCACCTTCTTGCCCGCCCAGTCGTCCGGGCCCTTGTGCTGGGAAGAATGCTGGATCGTGCCCTTGAAGCTCTCCATGCCCGGGAAGGTCGGGATGTTCGGCTTGCCCGACATGCCGGTGGCGAGGACAAGCTGGGTGGGGTGCAGGGTCACTTCCTCGCCGTCGCGGTTGACCTTGACCGTCCAGGTGCCGCTGGTCTCGTCGAACTGCGCGGAAGTCACCTCGGAGCGGGTCCAGTAGTTCAGCTCCATGACCTTCGTGTACATCTCCAGCCAGTCGCCGATCTTGTCCTTCGGCGCGAAGACCGGCCAGTTGTCGGGGAACTTGATGTAGGGCAGATGGTCATACCAGACCGGATCGTGCAGGCAGAGCGACTTGTAGCGCGAGCGCCATTGGTCGCCGGGGCGGTCGTGCTTGTCCAGAACGATGGTCGGCACGCCAAGCTGCCGCAGCCGGGCGCCAAGGGCGATGCCGCCCTGCCCGCCGCCGACGATCACGGTGTAGGGCTGCTCGGTGTAGCCGAGCGTTTCGGCCTCGTTTTGCCGCGCTTCCTTCCAGGTGGTGCGGTGCTTGTCGGCGCCGTGCTGGACACCCATGGGACGCCGCTTGCCCTTGTTCTCCTCGAAGCCTTTCAGTTCCTGCAGGGATGTCAGCAGCGTCCAGATGCGCCCGTCCTTCAGCCGCATCAGCCCCCAGCCGCGCCCGGCGGCGGTCTCGAAGGTGATCCAGGCGGTGGTGACGCCGCCGTCCTCCGCCGGGACCTCCCCGTCCTGAATGGCGAAGCCGCGCGGTTTGGTATGGCCAAGCTGCGCGGTGAGCATGTCCTTCACCCCGGCGGGGCCCTCCACGGTCTTAAGGTTCCAGGTGACGGCGATCAGGTCGCGCCAGTAGCTGTCCGTGGCGAAAAGCCTGCTGGCGGCATCGGCGTCGCCGGCCTCCAGCGCGGCGTTCAGCGCGTCCAGCGTCTCCTGGACCTGCGTGGTGGCGGTTGAATCGAGCATTGCGTGTCCTCCTCGTCGGCAATGGATGGCGGGAGTATCGGCACGGCGAACGGCTCCGATCCACGGGAATCCGGGGCTTTTCGCGGCACAGCGTGATGCGGCGGCGCAGCATGTTGCGTGTGCAACCGAGCGCAACGGATCAGGCGGGCGGGTGCAACCCCTCCTTGCGAATGCGGCGCAGGATGGTGGAGCGGTTGACGCCGAGCCGTCGCGCCGCGCGGGCCATGTTCCAGCCACAGGCGTCGAGCACCGCTTCGAGGTCCTCCTCCTCCGGCGCGGCCCGGGCGGCGGCGGCGGGCAGGTCCGGCAGGTCGATCACGTCGCTTTCCGCAAGGGCGGCGGCGACGTCGAGCACGTTGGCCAGTTCGCGCAGGTTGCCGGGCCAGTCCCGGCCCATGAGTTCGGCGCGGGCGGAGGGGGTCAGGCGCTTGTCGCCGCCGCTGCCCCGCCGCAAGAGGCGGTCGATGAGCCAGCCGAGGTCCTGCCGTTGCCGCAGCGGCGGCAGGCTCAGCGTGGTCCCGGCAAGGCGGTGGTAGAGCGCGGGCGGCAGGCCGTCCGGGGCGGTTAGAGCGGCAGCGTCCTGCCCGCTGGTGGCAAGGACGCGCAGCTGCGGGCGGGCGTCGAGCAGCCCGGGGAGCGTTGCGCGGGCCTCCTGCGGCAGGTCCTCGACGCGGCGCAGCAGCAAGCTCGCCGGCTGGTCCGCCTCCGTCAACGTCGCCAGCCGCGCAACGTCCAGCCCGGCGCACTCGACGCAATGGAACCCGGCGCGGCGGGAGGCCATGTGCAGGGCGCGGGCGAGCTTGGTCTTGCCGGTCCCGGTCTCGCCGCAGATCAGCAGCGGGATCGCCGTGGCCGCCAGCCTTTCGCCCTGCGCAAGCAGCCGCGCCATGCCGGGATCGCCGCCACTCAGCCCGGAAAGCGCCCCGCCGACCGGACGCCGCGACGGCGCGGCGCTGCGCGGGCTTTGCGGCGCGATGGCGTGACCGAAGATCGCGCCGCCGTCCCGCATCTGCACGATCCGCTCTTCCGTGGGCCGGTCGCGCATCAGGTCCGGCAGATCGTCGACGGTCAGGTCGAGCAGCGTGTCGATGCGTTGGCCCAGCAGCGGCCGCCCCTCGCCCAGCATCCGCCCCGCGGCGCGGGTGAAGCCGATGACCCGCCCTGCCCCGTCCAGCGTCACGGCGGCCTCGGGATCGACGTCGAGGAACTCGGGGGAGGAGGACAGCCGCAGCACCCAGTCGCGGCGGCTTCCGGCCATCAGGTTGGCCATCTCCACCCGCCGCGCGGCGGAGGTCACGAGCGTCATGGCCAGGTTCTGGCTGCTCTTTGGCGCCGGCGAGCGCAGGAGCGATATGTCGAGCACGGCGGCCATCTGCCCGAGGCTGTCATAGATCGGCGCGGCGGTGCAGGAGAGCATGGTGTGGGCGTTGCCGAAATGGTCGTCCTGATGGATCGTCACCGGCTCGCCCGTCACGATGCAGGCGCCGACACCGCAGGTCCCGGCGAGATCCTCGGACCAGTTGGAGCCGAGATAGAGCCCGGCCCCGCGCAGATCATCGGTAAACCCGCTGTCGCCGAAGAAATCGACGCAGACGCCCTGCGCATCGGTCAGCAGCAGGACGTAGTTCTGCCCAGCCACCTGCCGGAACAGCGATTGCAGCCCGGAGCGGGCCGCGCCGATCATCCATTCCGCCTGGTCGCGGTGCTCGCGCAGCTCCGCTTCGGTGACGATATGCGCCGGATCGCTACGGGTCGGGTCCATGCCATAAAGCTCGACGCAGCGCCGCCAGGAGGCGGAGACCGCGCTGTCGCGGCCCGTCGCGCGCCCGTCGAGCACGCGTTCGATCTCGTCCACGTGGCGATGATGGATCATCGTCAGACCTCTCTCCCTGCGCGGCAGGATACCACGGAATGCGGCGCGGAGATGCGAGACTTTCGGCCAAGGCCCGTCACCGCCCCGGGTAAACTTCGCGTGCAGGGTGTTTTCCGTAGGGTAAGTTGTGCCATACTTGCCGCAAGCCACCCAAGCCCGAAGGAGGTCGAAGCCATGCACACACCCCTGACACGCCGCGCCGCCATCGCCACCGGGGCGGCTTTTCTGAGTACGGGGCTGATGGTCCCGGCCCGGGCCGCCGGGCTGAAGCCGACCCGGACCATGGGCGGCGGCGCCAACAATTACCGCCCCGGCGCACCCATCGTGGAGCGCATCGGGAACGGCGGGTTCTGGATGAGCGGCACCGTACGCCGCGCGGAGGATGGTGCACCGCTCAAGGGCATCCGCATCCAGATCTGGGCGCATACGGTCGAAGGCTACGAGCGCGATCCGCACAGCCATGGCGCGACGCTGACCGACGCGGACGGCGTGTTCCGGCTGGAAATGCCGCAGATCGTGCCCGCCCTGGGCCAGCCGCACGGGCATCTCGCCTATGACAGCGGCGATTTCCGCACCGTCTTCCTGCGTCCGGTGATGCGGAGCGTCCGGCAGACCAGCCTCGAAGCGCATTTCGTGTTGGAGCCGGCCTGACGTGAGGCTGCGCCCGGCCCTGATGTGGCTCCTGCTCGCCGGGGCCCTGATGGTGCCGCTGGGCGTGGCGCTGACCAGCCCCTGGCTGGCCTATCGTTCCGGCATCTACATCGCCGCCGGGGTGGCGGGGGTGGTGGCGCTCTGGTTGCTGCTGGTCCAGCCGGCGCTGGTCGGGGGCCAACTGCCGGTCGATCCACGCGCGGCCCGCGTCTGGCACAGGCGCGTGGGCGCTCTGCTCATTACCCTTGTCGTGTTGCATATCGCCGGTCTGTGGATCACCAGCCCGCCGGATGTGATCGACGTGCTGCTGTTCCGCTCGCCGACGCCCTTCTCGCTCTGGGGCGCGCTCGCCATGTGGGCGATTTTCGCGGCGGGGGCCCTCGCGCTGGTCCGGCGCAGGTTGCGCCCGCGGTCGTGGCGGCTGGCGCACAGCGGGCTGGCCCTGTCCATCGCCCTGTTCAGCATCCTGCATGCGGTGCTGATCGAGGGCACCATGGGCGCGGTGACGAAGGCGCTGCTCTGCGTGCTGATCCTGGCGGCGCTGGCGCGGGCCTTCGCGGAGCGGAAGGTCTGGCGTCTGCTCAAGCCGCGGGAACGGGTCTGAGCGGAGGCCTGTGCTGTGAGCCGGAAAAGCCGGGCAACCCCGGACGAACCGGCGGGATGGCAGGTTCGCAGCGCCTTGGCGGCATCACCCGGCAAGCGTCGCCCGTCAATCCAGCACGGTCATCCGGTCAAGCTGCCAGATGCTGCGGGCGTAGATGACCTCGGTGCGGTAGGCGGCGGAAGAGGAAAACGGATAGATCACCCAGAGCGGCCCCTTGTCCCGGCGGGACATGACGGTTCCGTCCATTTCGTAGGCGACGATCGGCCCGTCCGCTCTCGCGTCGGAAACCGGGATCTCGACGCTGTAATCGTTGATCGCGGTGGCGGACAGGCGCGTGCCCGTGGCCCCGACCCGCTCCAGCAGCGCGCTCAGCCGCACGCCGGTGAATCTGTGCGTGCGGGGCGTCCAGATCGTGTCGGTCGCGATTTCGGCCGCCCCGAGCGCTCGCAACATCTCGAGATCGAACAGCGCCGCGCCCTCGGCGTTGGTTTCGGTAATGGCCCCGGTCACCGTCAGCACGACCGGTCCATCCGGGGCAGGCAGCGGCTCCGCCGTCGCAACGAGCGGCGCGAGCGTGATGAGAAACAAGGCGAGGAACCGTGTCAGGGGGCGTGTCATGGCGGGATCTCCGGCTGCGATGCACCGGCCCCATGATGGCACGGCTCCCGGCCCGCGGGCCACTGGCAACATCGACGCGGGGTCCTGTATCGGGACCTTTGCCAGGGCGGCCTGCCAACAGGTCCACGGCGCTCTGGCCCATGGACTTGCGCGGAATGCTTTGACGGAATCGCGGCCCGACCGAACGGCACCCGCGTCGGCGCTTCACGATTCATTAACCAACCTTGCTTTACCACGGAACAGTCAGGCCTCCGGTGGTCTGGACAGCCAACCGAGGTCAGGACCGCGTGCTACACTTCACATCGTCTAACCGAGACGCGAGACACGAGGCTCCACACACCGCCTTTGCCCGGATCACCCTGCTGGGTCTGTGTATCTTCCTGCTTGCCGAGAGCGCGGCGACCCTGATGCCGCCCGACTGGATCGCGGACTGGGTCCCTGCGTGGTCCATCCACCCCGGCACCCTCGCCTTCGACCTGGTGCTCCTGGCCTTGCACGCATTGCGGTACGACGGCGACCACGCGGCAAGGCCGGTCAGGCGTGCCGGGTTCCTGATCCTCCTGCTGGCGAGCGCGCTCTTCCTGCAGGTCCGGCAATGGGAGGCACAGGGCGTGGCGCCGGACCGGCTGCTGGAGTTGATCGGAGTCGCCGGGGCGCCCCGCCATGCCGGCACGGCGACGCTGCTCGGATTCGGGCTCTTGTCAGCGTCCGGTCTGCTTCAGACGCTGGCCGGCAACAGGCGCACCGCGTGCTATCTGTCGACCGCGCTGCTGACCGTGGTGGCGCTGACGGCCTTCGTCCACCTCGAACAATGGCTTCTCGGCCAGACGGACCGGCATACGCCGGGCCTGCCCCCGTCCGAGGCCATCATGCTGTTCTGCCTCGCCTGCCTGCAAGCGAGCGCTCCCGGCACGCGGCGGATCTTCTGGAACCCGGATACGCCGCGGGCCAATCTCGCGCTGTGGACCATTGCCGGGGTGCTTGTTCTGTGGTCGCTGCTGGAAATCCGCAGGGGCGCGGCGGACCTTGGCCTGGTGCTCACGCTGCTGCCCTTCGCACTCGGCGCCCTGCTCGTCGTCGAGGTGCTGTGGCGCCCGGTCGAGAGCAGCCGCACGCCCGCCGGAACCGGAACCGGAGCCAGCGCCGACCAGCCGCAGGCGCTTGTGCCCGTGCCGCCCGCCAGGGTGTCGCTGCTGGGGCTGGAGCGTCGGGTGACCTTCGGCGCGTCGGCGCTCGGGCGGGCCTTGCACGACCTCCTGCTCATCTATCTGCTCTGCGTCGTGTCCAGCGCCATGAGCCAACAGTCCGAGGGGCTGGCGACCCTGTGGTGGGCGAATGCGGCAACGGTCTACCTGATGATCTCGCGCCCGCTCGGGGATTGGCCGCTGGCGCTTCTGGCAAGCGGGGCAGCGATGCTGGCGGCCAACATGACGTCCGGGCATCCGGCGACAGCCGCGGCGCTGATGACCCTCGTCAACCTGGTCGAGGCCGTTATCTTTGCCTTCTTCCTGCGCCACCAAGTCAACATCACGGTTGTGGACCGCCGGGTGCAGCCCTACGAGATGACGCCCGGCACGCTGGTGATGCTGCTGCTCGCCTATGCCCTCGTCAGCCTCGCCGGCGGGGCCGTCGCCTCGGCATTCCTCGCCCCGATGCAGGGCCCGGAGCGCGCGGCGATCTGGCAGGCCTGGATGATCGGCGACATGACCGGGGCTCTCGCGGTCTTTGCGCTGGCAGGCGGTGCCATCCGGGTGCTGCACACCGGGCAGGCCCTGGCAAACCGGGAGCTTCTGCCAACGCCGGTGCTGCACATGGTCCTCGGGGCCCTCGCCGCCGCCTGCGGCTTTCTCGCGGCGCGGCCCGAACCCTTGCTGCACGACATCGCGACCTTCGGCATCACGCTGGTGCTGGCGCTGTCGCTGCTGCACAACGCGGTATGGGAGGCGGCCAAGGGCCTGTTCGCCTGCACCTTCCTGTTCTGTCTCGTGACCAGCCTGCAACAGGCCGGCCCGCACGGGTTCGCCTGGAGCGCGGTCCTGAGCGGCGAGATCGCCTTCCTGCTTGGCGCGGTGGTCAAGCAGGTACACACCGCGCAGGTCCGGACCGGCATCGCGCTGGCCGACCAGAGCCCGGCGATGCTGGCTACCTACGACGCGCGGGCGAAGATCCTTTCGGTCTCCGAGCGGCTGGCCACCTTCGTCGGACGTCCGCGCGCACGGTTGCTCGGGCGCAGCCTGAGCGAGGACGGGCTGCTGACGCTGGATTCCGACGCGGCCGCCCGCGTGCAGGCGGCATTCGACTCCGGCAGCATGGAGCGTGTCGTGGTCACCGGCAGCCTTCGCCGCGCGGACGGACAACGGCGGGCGGTGATCCTTGACCTCCAGCCCAACGCGGAACCTGGCCTCGCCTTCCGCTGCGCCGTGCAGTTCACCGACGTCTCGGACAGCAAGGCGGCCGAAGCGTTCAGTCAGGCCCTGTTGAGCCAGACCGATGCGATCATCGTGGTTCAGGGCGAGGACGGGCGCGTGCGGGCGGTCTCCGATGCCTGGACCCGGTGCACCGGCTACACGCTCGAGGACACCGTCGGCTTCGATCCGGCAGGCGCCGCGACGCCGCAGGACCAGCCTGCCCCCCTGCCCGGCGACCATGGAAACACCGGGGCGTCACAGATCGACGGCGGCCACCTGCGCCGCGAGATCCGGGCCACGGACGGGCGCCGCATCGTGTTCCACGTCCGTTGTGGCCGGCATGTGGTCAATGGCGAGACGCTGGCGGTCATGACCCTGACCGATGTGACCGACCTCGAAACACAGCACAGGGCGCGGATGCAATTCGTCGACGACAGCCCTGCCCCGATGCTGGTGCAGGCCGAGGATTTCACCATTCTCGCCGTCTCGGACGGTTTCAAGCGGCTGACCGGCTACAGCGACGCCGACCTCATCGGACAGGACGCGAGCCTGCTTGTGCCGGTCGAGGATCGCGGTGCGATTTTGGAACAGCGCCGGACCGCTCATCCGTTCGGCCTGCTGCGGACCGACCACCGGCGCGTGCGCACCAAGGACGGGCGCGTCCTGCTCATGCGTCGAGACGCCGTCTCCACCCGCAGCCTGCTCACCGGCGATCCGCTGGTGATGTCCACGCTGACTGATCTGACGGAAGAGGAACTGGCGAAGCAGAAGCTGGCGGATGTCCTGACCAAGGACCCGCTGACCGGCCTCTATTCGCGCCGCTACCTGACCGATTTCATGACAGGGGACGGCGAGGCACGCTGCATCATCTCGCTCGACCTCGACTACTTCAAGTCGGTCAACGATTCCTTCGGCCATGCGATCGGCGACGACTTGCTGCGGCGGGTTGCGGCGGTCCTGCGCGATCTGATCCCCGCACAGGGCGTTGCCCTGCGCATGGGGGGAGAGGAATTCGCGGTGATGACCAAGTGGATGGGCTGGCGTGCGGCGCGGGTTGTCGCCGAGGCGCTGCGCGAGGCCATCGCGGAAATCGAGATCGGGGTCGCGCAGGGCACCATCAGCCGCACCGTCAGCGTCGGGGTGGCGCACTGGGCGGACGGGATGACCTTCGACGAGGCGCTCTCGCTTTGCGACCATGCCCTGCGGACCGCGAAACGGCTCGGACGCAACATGGTCGTGCTCGCGGACGAAGACTTCGCCCAGTCGATCCGAAGCTCACGCGCGACGCTCGAAGAGGTCGAGGCGGCGATGGTGGCAGAAGAGATCACCTACCATTTCCAGCCCATCGTCGATGTCGAAGGCGGCACCACCGTCGGTTTCGAGGCGCTGGCACGCTGGGTCCTGCCGAACGGGGAGGTCAAGCACCCCGACTACTTCCTCGAGGCCTATCTCAATCTCAAACGCCAGAGGAAATGGCAGGGGTATCCCTATCGCGTCCTGTCGAAGGCGGCAGCCGGGCTCGAAGGATATCCAGACGCTTTCCTGAGCGTGAACCTGCCAGTGTCCTTCGTGTCCTACCCCGGTGCGGCACGGCGCATCTTCTCGGTCTGGGGGCCGCTGCTGTCGCAGCGTCGCGTGGTGCTGGAACTGTCCGAGCAGAGCATGACCGAGCGGCTGGAATTCGCCGTGCTGCGGGAGGAACTGGTCCGGCTGCACAATTACGGGTTCGAGATCGCGCTGGACGATTTCGGCCGTGAGGCCAGCAATCTCGACCGGCTGATCGACCTTCCGATCCAATGGCTGAAACTCGACCGCTGCCTGGTCTCGCGCAGCGACCAGGACGAGAAATCCGCCGAGCTGCTTCGGCACATGCACCAGATCTGCGAGACCTTCGGCGTAGGGGTCATCGCCGAAGGCGTCGAAACCGCGCAACAAAGCGACAAGCTCAGGGAGCTGGGAATCGCCATCCAGCAGGGCTTCCTGCTCGGGGCCGCGCAGCCAGCCTTCCTGCGCACCGCGCCGATCAGGACAGACCGGACGCTCGCGCAGGTCGGCTGAAGGCGGAGGAGACCGCGCCGCGGAACGCGGAATGGGGCACGCGAGGCAAACGCCTAGGCCGGGAGGGCGCGCCGGGAAGACAGCCTCATCTTGCGCCGCTCCAAACCATCCGCATGGAGACTTCGAAGGAAAATTTGACGACGGCCGACCCCGGGCTGGTCGGCAACGTCCTGCCATAAGCCGGTGGGTTCTGCGACTGCGACGGGCTACAAGCCTTTGGAAAACCGCAGGACCCACCGCTCTCCAGGGAGAAATTGTCCCGGATCTGTCGTCCGTTCCTCGCCCGGGCATGCGGGAGTACGGACAATTCTAACATTAGGGGATCCTTTCCGTGGCCGAATTACACATTCCCGAGCGCAACCCGAATCAGAGTCAGCCCGATGTTCACAAGATCGAAGCAAAAGACGAACCCGCAGAGCGAAGCCGCCCTGGCACAGGCATTCTTTTCGGTGGTGAACCGCACGCAGGCAACCATCCAGTTCAGGACCGATGGCACGATCATCACGGCAAACGAGAACTTTCTGAAAGCCCTGAAATACAGCCTCGATGAAGTGGTCGGGAAACATCACTCGATGTTCCTCGATGCCGACTACGTGAAATCGGACAGCTACAGGCAGTTCTGGAAAGACCTCGCCGCGGGAAAGTTCTTCACCGACCAATTCCCGCGGGTCGCAAAGGATGGATCCGTCGTCTGGATTCAGGCGACTTACGCCCCTTACATCGAACAGGACGGCAGCATCTCCCGGGTAATCAAGATCGCGACCGACATCACGGAGCGGCAAAACGGGATCGAAAACCTGTCGCAGGGCATCAATCAGCTGAGCCTTGGCAACCTCAGCCACCGTGTTCCCGACTGCGGCGTGCCGGACATCAGAACGTTGAACGATGCCTTCAACACGGCGGTCGAGAAACTGTCATCCGCCATCGCTGCGGTGAAGGATGTATCCGATACCGTCGCCAACACCGCCGACGAACTTGGCACCGCCTCTTCCAGCCTCTCCGCGCGGACGGAAACCCAGGCGGCGACCCTGGAGGAGACGGCCGCCGCCATCGACGAACTGACATCGACCGTCAAGGCCGCGGCCGCCGCCGCCAAGGATGTCGAAAGGTATTCGGACGGCGCGAAAGCGACAGCGGAAAGCGGCGGCAAGGTGGTCGAGGATGCCGTCCTGGCCATGGCGAACATCGAAAAATCGTCGAAACAAATCAGTCAGATCATCGTCGTCATCGACGACATCGCCTTCCAGACCAATCTGCTTGCGTTGAATGCCGGTGTCGAAGCGGCACGCGCCGGCAAGGCCGGACTGGGTTTTGCCGTCGTCGCTGCAGAAGTGCGCATGTTGGCGCAACGGTCCGCCGAAGCCGCGCAAAACGTCAAGGCGCTCATCGAGGACAGCACGAAACATGTATCCACCGGCGCCAAGCACGTGAACCATGCCGGGTCCGAGTTGGAAAAGATCGTGGCAAGTGTGTTCAAGATTTCCGGCAGCATTGCCGAAATTGCGCGGGGCGCGGAAGAACAGTCTGCCTCGCTCTCGGAGATCAACGCGGGTGTTGGCAACCTGGACATGGTCACGCAACAAAACGTCGCGATGGTGCAACAGGCCATCGCCGCAAGTCAGGTCCTCAAGAGGGACGCTCGCGAACTCGCCCGGCAAACTGCCGCGTTCCGGACCTCGCCCGATGAGCGCACACCCGCAGCCGACAGCAACAAGGACGCATCGGCCATGAACAGGCAGGCCGCCCGCCGTTCTGCCTGAGCGCTTCGGAGAACCGGCTGGTTGGACGGCCCGCCATCCACCGAAGCCATCTGCCGGTTGCGTGTCACGGAAATTCACGGCGCGCCTTCGCTGGCGCCCGGACACGCAATACGCGGCGACTCCGGTTGCTTGGAGAGGTTGGAGAACGAATGTTCGATGAACGGTCCGGAAACCCGAACCGGCGGTCATCCTGGAAGCCATCCGGACCGGACTCAAAGCCGCCGTCAGACAGGCCGGAATAGGTAAACTGCACATCCATCACCTTCGGCACACCACCGCCGGCTGGACACTGTCCGAAGGCATCCCCGTCGCGAAGGTGGCCCAGGTCCTCGGACACCCGGACATCTCGGTGACCTGTCGGACATTTGGCCCCTCCCTGCCGGAGCGTATGGCGGATGCGGTGCCCGCGCTGGACTTCAGCCTGCGAGAGCGGAACTCTCGACCAGCTTGGGTTCAAAGAACCGCAAAGCACTACGCAAATCCGGCAAAAACTCAATGTTTTCTGGTGGGTGATGAGGGACTCGAACCCCCGACATCTTCGGTGTAAACGAAGCGCTCTACCAACTGAGCTAATCACCCGGTGCCGGGGCTTTTAGCGGTCCGGGACGGGGCTGGCAAGATGGATGCCGACCGGAAATGTGCTTTTCCCCCTCCCCCCTGACCAAGCGCTCCCCGCTCCGCCCGGGGCGACTGCCGGGCAAACCAAAAGGGCCCCGGCGATGTGCCGAGGCCCTGGAAACTGGTGGGTGATAAGAGATTTGAACTCCTGACATCTTCGATGTGAACGAAGCGCTCTACCACTGAGCTAATCACCCGTGCGGCGGGTCTTAGCCTTCCTCGCCAAGAGGATCAAGAGGGTCCTGCGCGGAATTTTCAACTTGTTTCGATTGACGCAGGCGCAGGTTGATCACGCGGGCATTGTCCCGCTCCTTCACCGCCACGTGCCGCGCCTTGCCAAGGCCGCGCAGGTTCAGCGCACGGCCATCCGCCAGCGCCTGGCCCAGGATCGCGAGCGTCGCCTCGACGGCAGGTTTGGCATCGCGCTTTCGCAGGCCGCTGCGCTCGACGACGAGGTCGATCAGCTCGGCCTTGTTCAGGGCCTCGGCCAACGGCGTGCTCGTCTCGGCCGGGTCTGGCGACTCGGCGGAGGTCGCGGCCGCGGCGGCGTCCGGGTCGACCGGGACCGCCCCGGTCACCGCCTGTGCCGCGCGCGCCTTGCCGCGGCGGGCCTTGCCCGGGCGTTTGCGGCGCGGAGCCGTTTCCTCGGGCCGTGTTTCGTCCATCGTATCGCCCTCCACCCCGAACATCGGTTCGGCGTCGGTGTCGCGTGTCATGTCCATGCTCGTCTCTTCCACAAAGAGTACCTTCGGGACCGTGGGCCGGCCCCATGCCTGTTTTTCTTCTTGTCCCGCCGCGCCGCGGTGCCCGCCGGTTTCCTGCCTCGATCAAGCGGAAAGCCGGAGCGGATTGCCACAGCGCTGCAGCGTCATGCTAGCGCGGAAAGGTAAAAATAACCAGCACTTGCTTGACAGGGCATGGCGAGCGGCGGCAGTCTTTGCAGCGCTTTAACGAAACTGGGGACTGACATGAAAAACCTAGCCACTGCCATGGCTCTCACCGTCGCCGCCACCGCCGCCTGCGCGGATGGTTACGCCGACCCGATCGTCGAACCCGTGGTGATCCGCGAGGCCGCCGCACAGAGCAGCGCGCCCTCGGCGACGCTCGTCATGGTGCTCGCCACCCTGACGGTTTTCGGGGCGGCGCTGTCCCACTGAGACCGCGCCCCAACCCGGCAAGACGATGTGAACGCAGCAGGTCCCGGCCCGCTGCGTTTTCTCTTGTTTCAAAGAATTCCTTTGCAGAATGCCAACTTGGAGTTACCCTACGTCATGCGGGATCGCTGCCTTGAGTCCGCAAAACCCATTTTTCAAACAATCCGTTGTCGGGGGACACCATGAAAAAACTCTTGCTCACCACTGCCTTGACCGCCGGGATTGCCGGGGCGGGATATGCCGAACAGGCACAGCCGAGAATGGCGAAGGAGACGCTGCGATCCGACATGATCGTCTCGTCGCAATCGGCAGGATCCTCATCCAGCGTCGGCCTGCTCGTGCCGCTCATGTTCCTCGTGATCCTCGGGGTCGCTGCGGCCAGCGGCGGCGGTGGCGGTCACTACTACATCAACCCGAGCGATTACGGCTACTACGTCAGCGACGCGTCGATGAAGACCGACATCACCCGCGTCGGCCAGACCGCCTCTGGCCTGCCGCTCTATCACTATCGCTACAAGGGCTATCCGAACGTCTTCGAAGGCGTCATGGCGCAGGACCTGCTGGAGCTGCGGCCCGAGGCGGTGAAGCGGCACAAATCCGGTGTTCTGCTGGTCAACTACGACGCCATCGACGCCGAACTGAAGCTGATCCGCTGATCGGCGCTCGGGCGCGGTCACAACCGGACAAGAGACACTGTGCCGCCTGTGACGGGGCGGCATGGCCCCACGCGGTGCGTCTCGATGGCACGGCGGGGGCCGATGGTCGGTACATGGTGATCCGGTACACGGACAAACAACCTGAGGGGAACACCATGATGAGAATCTTGATCGCTGGCGTGATCGCCGGCGCATTGGCGAGCGACGCCTATGCCGACTCCGCCAAACCCGCCATGACGAAGGACGCGCTGCTCTCCGACCTGATCGTCTCGACGCGGCAACAGCAATCCTCGTCGGCACCGGGCATCCTCGTGCCGCTGATGTTGCTCGTCGTTATCGCGGCGGCGGTCTCGTCCGGCTCCGGCGGATCTGACCGACTGTTCTACGACTGACAGCCCGGGGCTGGGTTTGAAACGCGAAAGCGCCGCGTGATCCACGCGGCGCTTTCCTTTTTCCGACAGGCGGCTCAGTGGGCGGTGACGCCCGCTTCCGCCTCTTTCGCCTTCGCGGCGGCAGCGGCGGCGGCCTCTTCGGCTTCCTCGTCCCATTCGATGGGCTTCGGCGTGTCGATCAGCGCCAGCTTGAGCACTTCGGAGACGTGCTTGACCGGGATGATCTCCAGCCCGTCCTTCACGTTGTCCGGCAGTTCCGCCAGGTCCTTCACGTTCTCCTCCGGGATCAGCACCGTCTTGATACCGCCCCGCAGCGCCGCGAGGAGTTTCTCCTTGAGGCCGCCGATGGGCATGGCGTTCCCCCGCAACGAGACCTCGCCGGTCATGGCGATGTCCTTGCGGATCGGAATGCCGGTCAGCACCGACACAATCGACGTCACCATGGCGAGACCGGCAGACGGGCCATCCTTCGGCGTCGCGCCGTCGGGCACGTGCACGTGGATGTCCATCTTGTCGAAGCGCGGCGGCTTCACCCCGATCTGCGGCGCGATGGAGCGGACATACGAAGACGCAGCCTCGATCGACTCCTTCATCACGTCGCCGAGCTTGCCCGTCGTCTTCATCCGGCCCTTGCCCGGCAAGCGCAGCGCCTCGATGTGCAGCAGATCGCCGCCCACGGAGGTATAGGCCAGCCCGGTCACGACACCGACCTGGTGCTCCTCTTCCGCCAGACCGTAGCGATGCTTGCGCACACCAAGGAAGTCGTCGAGGTTTTCGGAGGTGACGTGCACCGTCTCCACCTCTTTCTTGACGATCTTCGTCACGGCCTTGCGCGCCAGCTTGGCGATGTCGCGCTCGAGGTTCCGAACCCCCGCCTCGCGGGTATAGTAGCGGATGATGTCCACCAAAGCGCCATCGTCGACCACGAATTCCTTCTTCTTCAGACCGTGGTTCTTGATCTGCTTGTCGAGCAGGTGCCGCTTGGCGATCTCCAGCTTCTCGTCCTCGGTGTAACCCGAGAGCGGGATGATCTCCATCCGGTCGAGCAGCGGCCCCGGCATGTTGTAGCTGTTCGAGGTCGTCACGAACATCACGTTCGAGAGGTCGTATTCCACCTCAAGATAGTGATCCACAAAGGTCGAGTTCTGCTCCGGATCGAGCACCTCAAGCATGGCCGACGCCGGATCGCCCCGGAAATCCTGACCCATCTTGTCGATTTCATCGAGCAGGATCAGCGGGTTGGTCGTCTTCGCCTTCTTCAGCGCCTGGATGATCTTGCCCGGCATGGAGCCGATGTAGGTCCGGCGGTGGCCGCGGATCTCGCTCTCGTCCCGGACGCCGCCGAGCGAGATGCGGATGAACTCACGGCCCGTGGCCTTCGCCATGGACTTGCCGAGCGAGGTCTTGCCGACACCCGGAGGGCCGACGAGGCAGAGGATCGGCCCCTTCAGCTTGGCCGAGCGCGCCTGCACCGCGAGATACTCGACGATGCGCTCCTTGACCTTGTCGAGGCTGTAGTGATCCGCATCGAGGATCTCCTGCGCCTTGTTCAGGTCCTTCTTCACCCGGCTCTTGGTGTTCCACGGGATCGAGAGCATCCAGTCGAGGTAGTTGCGCACCACCGTCGCCTCGGCCGACATCGGACTCATGTTGCGCAGCTTCTTGAGCTCCGCCTCTGCCTTGTCCTTGGCTTCCTTGGAGAGTTTCGTGCGGCCGATCTTCTCTTCGAGCTCGGCAATCTCGCCCTCGCCCTCCTCGCCGTCACCGAGTTCCTTCTGAATGGCCTTCATCTGCTCATTCAGGTAGTACTCGCGCTGGGTCTTCTCCATCTGGCTCTTGACGCGGGTCTTGATCTTCTTTTCGACCTGCAGGACGGACATCTCCCCCTGCATCAGGCCATAGACCTTCTCCAGCCGCTCGCTCACCGCCAGCGTCTCCAGAAGCGCCTGTTTCTGCGGCACCTCGATCCCGAGATGGCCGGCCACGAGGTCGGCGAGTTTCGCCGGTTCCTGCGCCTCGCCGACAGCGGTCAGCGCCTCCTCGGGGATGTTCTTCTTGACCTTCGCATAGCGCTCGAATTCCTCGGCGACCGTATGGGTCAGCGCCTCCACGGCGGCCTCATCGCCCGGCATCTCGGTCAGATACTCGGCGGAGGCCTCGAAGAAGTTCGGATTGTCGAGATATTGCGTTATGCGCACGCGGCTCTGCCCCTCGACCAGCACCTTCACGGTGCCATCGGGCAGTTTCAGCAGTTGCAGCACACTCGCCAGCACTCCGGCCTTGTAGATGCCGGAGGTCTCCGGATCGTCCTCGGACGGGTCGATCTGACTGGCAAGCAGGATCTGCTTGTCGTCGTTCATCACCTCTTCCAGCGCCCGAACGGATTTGTCGCGCCCCACGAAGAGCGGCACGATCATATGCGGGAACACCACGATATCGCGCAGCGGCAGCACCGGGTAAGAGGGATTGAGGGGAAGTTTCATGCTCGTATCCTGTTCTTGGCAAGGGTCCCGGCCCCGAATTGCGGCAGCCTCGGGACCCTCCGGTCTCGGATTATGTAGATGGGGTGGGTTAACGGATTATCAACCCGCGCATCCCCATCGGGATGGCTGGCAGAATGCCGCTTGCCGCGATCCGGCGCAAGGACAAGAATGGTCGGCCTGCGGGGAAATGGCTGTCTGGGTTACCGCTTTGGCCAGGGGCGCAGCAGCACTGTCTCGGTGACGTGCAGGACACCCTCGTCCAGCGTCGCCATGTACTCGGTGATTTCCAGAATACGGTCGTCAAAATAGGGGATCAGCGTCACCTGCCCGTCGATCTTCGTGCCACCAAAGGCCATCGCCACCGGGATCACCAGCTGCGGCAAGGCCTCCGGTCCGCAGAGCGTATCGGACAGGGTATCGGCGATGTCAGGCCGTTCCGTGGTGTCGAGAACATCGTCCACCCGGTCCACGTCATAGGGACGCGGATCGGCCAGCATCATCTGCTGCGGTGCGCCGAGCACGCCGTCGAGGAAGGAGGACTCCGCCATGCCCGCCCCATCCAGCGTCAGCTTGTAGACCTGGGACGCCATCAGCTGCGAGTCGGTTGCGCTTTCGATGGAAAGACTGCCGCGCCTGAGCCACGCCCCTTCGATCCGGGCAAAGACCTCTGCCGCATCGGTGACGTTGCAAAACCCCTCCGCCGCCGCCATCCCGGGGAGCAAGAGCGCAAGACAAACCGCGATCCGCATCATACCGCCTCGATATCCCCAAGTGCCCGCTCTGCATGGAAATCCGCTTCCCACGCGTCGAACCGGCCTGCCGCAATGGCTTCCCGCATCCCCAACATGATCTCCTGAAAGTAATGCAGGTTGTGCCAGGTCAGCAGCATGCCGGAAATCATCTCCCCGGCGCGATACACATGATGCAGATACGCACGGGAATAGCTTCTGCATGCGGGACAATTGCACGTTTCATCCAAAGGACGCGGATCGTCCGCATGTCGGGCGTTCTTGATGTTGACCTGCCCTCGCCGGGTCCAGGCCTGCCCCGTGCGCCCCGAGCGTGACGGCAAGACGCAGTCCATCATGTCGACGCCGCGCTTCACCGCGCCGACGATGTCGTCGGGCTTGCCCACGCCCATCAGGTAACGCGGCCTGTCCTCCGGCAGGAACCCCGGCGCAAAATCCAGGCAACCGAACATCGCCTCCTGCCCCTCGCCCACCGCCAGCCCGCCAATGGCATAGCCGTCAAAGCCAATCGCTTTCAAAGCCTCCGCGCTCTCCTCGCGCAGGTCCTGCTCGAGACCGCCCTGCATGATGCCGAAGAGCATATGCCCCGGACGATCCCCAAAGGAATCACGCGAGCGCTGCGCCCACCGCATCGACAGCCGCATGCTTTCCGCGATCCGGTCCCGGTCCGCGGGCAAGGCAGGGCATTCGTCGAAGGCCATCACGATGTCCGAGCCCAGCAGCTTCTGGATCTCCATCGAGCGCTCCGGGCTCAGCATATGCTTCGACCCATCGATATGAGACGAGAACCGGACCCCCTCCTCCGTCAGCTTCCGCAAACTCGCCAGGCTCATCACCTGAAAGCCGCCCGAATCCGTCAGGATCGGCCGCTCCCAGTTCATGAACCTGTGCAAGCCGCCGAGCCGCGCAATCCGTTCCGCCCCGGGCCGCAGCATCAGGTGGTAGGTATTGCCGAGCAGGATATCCGCCCCGGTTGCCCGCACGCTCTCGGGCAACATGCCCTTCACTGTCGCCGCCGTGCCAACCGGCATGAAGGCCGGGGTCCGGATCTCGCCGCGCGGGGTGGAGATCACGCCAAGCCGCGCCCGCCCGTCCCGCGCCTGAACTTCGAAGGATGTCTGTGTCATGCCTCCCATTAGCCCCACGCCAAGGGCCTTGGAAAGCCCCTGTGCTTCTTCTTGGTCCAAATACCCCAGAACACCCTCTGCCCCGGCCCCCGCCGCCCGTGGAACACAGCTCCCTCGCCACACAGCGCCAGAACAAAGCGTGCCGAAGGCACTCCGCGTGGGAGAGACCCGCTTGCCGAACGCCCGCCGCCCCGCCAGAGTGGAGCCATGAGCAGCACATACCCCGGCGGCATGCCCGCACTTCTGACGCAATACGAGACCCGCCGCGACGCCTTCGATTACGCCCCCGGAGAGGGGCTGCCGCCCGGTGACATCGCCCTCGCACCGCTGGCGGATCGCCTTGTCATCGACCCAGGCCAGGACCCGGCGGAAGCACCGCCGTTCCGGTCCTCCTACCACCGCAAGCGGTTTGCGCTCCGGCAGGAACTCACCGGCCTGTCGGAACTCGCCTGTCTCAACGGCATCCTCATCGCGCATCTGCGCAAGCGGGACTGGCCCGATCACGCCCCCGCGCTGTTCCGCCGTCTCTGGGCGGAGCACGCGGCGCATCTGATCGACCAGCTGGACGCCCGCTGGCTTGT
The DNA here is from genome assembly GCF_049803835.1 of Tropicibacter sp. S64. Classification (NCBI taxonomy): domain Bacteria; kingdom Pseudomonadati; phylum Pseudomonadota; class Alphaproteobacteria; order Rhodobacterales; family Roseobacteraceae; genus Tropicibacter; species Tropicibacter sp. S64. Next base: position 249,521 of record NZ_JBNAGK010000002.1, read on the forward strand.
CTCCGCCGTCACCACATTCGGCGACCATGGCGAAACGCCCGCGCAGCGCAGCACCGGCCTTGCGCTCTCCACACTCTTCGGGGCGATGAAGCTCTACGAGTCCGAGCGTCTTTATTCCGGTCACACGCCCGACCAGCCCTTCACTCTGGACGGCAAGGCGCGGGCCAAGCTGCCGATGGAGATGGACAGCTACGCGCTCACCTCCGGCGGGCTTGACGTCAACCTGATCGCCCGCCTCTGGCAGGAGGCGGATCAGGACGCGGTGATCCGCCCCCTCGCCCACCGCCTCCTGACCCTGCTGATCGAGGACGACCGCACCGTGATGCGCCGCCTGATGACCATGCGCCAGCGCAAGGCCCGGCGGGAGACCGCGCACAAGACCGGATCGAACAGCGCGCCCTCCCCCGCCCGCGCCGCGTCTCTGACCGCCGATACGCTGCGCTGGGGCCTCGTCAGCACGATCAAGGCCACGCTCCCGGAGATCGCCCGTTTCGCCGCGCATCACATCACCCTGGGCGCCCATGCTCTGCACATTCATCTGGACGAGCCGGACGCAAAGGCCGCCGCCTTCCTCTCCCGGCATCCGGCGATCCACGTCATCCAGTGCGACGATGCCTATTGGCAGGCCACCGGCCGCGCCCGCATGGCGGAACACCAGCGCCGGCAGGCCTACAACGCCACGCGCGTGCTGCGGCAGGTCGGTGACAGCCTCGACTGGCTCGGTCACATCGACGTGGACGAGTTCCTGATCTGCGACACGCCCATCGCCGACAAGCTGGCGACCGTCAATCCGGATACCGTCATCGCCCGCATCCCGCCCGCCGAGGCGCTGGCCCCGAAGGACGGCACGGCCCGGCACTTCAAGCTGACCCACAAGCAGGCGGGCGTGCCAAAGGCCGTCCTGCAGGATGTCTATCCCACCTTCGGGATGCACCTCTACGGCGGGTTCCTGTCGCACACCTCGGGCAAGATCTTCGCCCGCACCGGCATTCCCGATACCCGCCTCGGCATCCACACCATGAAATACAATGGCGAAGATACCACCAACCGGACCAAACCGCCCGGCCTCTACCTCGCGCATTTCCACGCGCCCAGCTGGGACCATTTCCGCCGTCACCTGAAATTCCGGCAGGAGAAAGGCTCCTACCGTCCGCGCTCGGAGCGGACCGAACTGGGACAGGCGGAGCTGCTGAAATTCGTCGCTGAGGAAGAGGGCGACATGGGGCTGTTCACCGTCTTCGAGGAGGTCTGCGCCGATACGCCGGAGCTGCGCGACCGCCTCGCGGAACGGGGCATGCTGCTGACCCATGCCTTCGACTTCGACGCCGCCGTGATGCGTGTGTTCGGAGAGCTGCCATGAGTGACCTGCCGCATTGGGGCGTGATCTCCACCATCAAGGCGCCGCTGCCCGCCGTGCTCGATTTCGCGGCCTGGCATCTCGAACTCGGGGCGCATCGGCTCTACCTCTATCTCGACGATCCCGCGCCCGAGACGCAGGCGCTGCTCGCGGCGCATCCGAAGATCAGGGTCTGGCAAACCGATGCGGCCTGGTGGCACAAGCGCGGCGGCAGGCCGGAGAAGCACCAGGTCCGTCAGTGCAGGAACGCCCGACATACCAACAACCGCACGCCGGAAGTGGACTGGCTCTGTCACATCGACGTGGACGAATTCCTGCTGCCCGCCTACCCGATTGCCGAACAACTGGCAGAGCTGGACCTGAACACCCTCTGCGCCCGCATCCGCCCGGTCGAAGCGCTCGCCCCCGGCAAAGGCACCGCGCCGCAGGATACCGCCTTCAAGGCCTTTCACCTCGACCAGCACGAGCGCCAGCGGGCGGCGGAGGACTGTTTCCCGACCTGGGGTGCACATCTCTCCGGCGGGTTCCTGAGCCATGTGGCGGGCAAGCTGTTCTTCCGCAGCGGCCTGAAGGGCCTCGACATCCGCATCCACAACGTCACCCTCGACGGCGTGCAGAACCCCGGACAGGTGGACCTGACCTCCTGCGAATTGGGCCATTTCCACGCAGCGACTTGGGAGCACTTCCTGAACGCCTTCCGCTTCCGCCTCTCCAAAGGCTCCTACCGCGCCGAGCTGAAACCGCAGGTACGCAAGGACGGTGCGCTGAGCCTGCACGACCTGTTCACCCGGATCGAAGCGAACGGCGGCGAGGATGCGCTCCGCGCGTTCTACACCGAGGTCTGCACCGCCACCCCTGCGCTTTGCGACAAACTGGAGGCGCATGGCTTGCTGAGGCGGCGCGTCATGGCCCTGCCCGGCCTGCGGCACAAGCACTTCCCCGGCTACACTCCGGCCTGAAACCGGGAACTGTCCCCGTTTCGGACACAATCGGCGGCGGTTGCTTCCAATGCAATCCAGCCTGCAATTGACCTTTGTGCACAATTTGACTAAGGCAGCGCACACGAGTCACGAACGCGGCACATCGCGGGGTCATACGGGCCTTGACTCTCATACGGACGCGCAGGCCATGGTTTCAAGTGCCTGCATTGATCGGACAGGCATGACGGATACCAATATCACCCCGAAATTCGCGGATCTCAATCTCAATCCCAAGGTCCTGAAGGCCATCGAAGAGGCCGGATACGAGACCCCAACGCCGATTCAGGCGGGCGCAATTCCCCCGGCCCTCGAAGGCCGCGACGTACTCGGAATCGCCCAGACCGGCACCGGCAAGACCGCCTCCTTCACCCTCCCCATGATCACCATGCTGGCCCGTGGCCGCGCCCGGGCGCGGATGCCGCGTTCGCTGGTGCTCTGCCCGACGCGGGAACTGGCGGCGCAGGTGGCGGAAAACTTCGACACCTACGCCAAGCACGTGAAGCTGACGAAGGCGCTGCTGATCGGCGGCGTGAGCTTCAAGGAACAGGACACCCTGATCGACAAGGGCGTCGACGTGCTGATCGCCACGCCGGGCCGCCTGCTTGACCATTTCGAGCGCGGCAAGCTGATCCTCTCGGACGTGAAGGTCATGGTCGTGGACGAGGCCGACCGGATGCTCGACATGGGTTTCATTCCCGATATCGAACGCATTTTCGGCCTGACGCCCTTCACCCGCCAGACGCTGTTCTTCTCCGCCACCATGGCACCGGAGATCGAGCGCATCACCAACACCTTCCTCTCCTCGCCCGCCCGCATCGAGGTGGCCCGGCAGGCGACCGCCTCCGAGACCATTGACCAGGGCGCGGTGATCTTCAAGGCGTCCCGCAAGGACCGCGAGGCCACCGAGAAGCGCCGCGTTCTGCGGGGCCTGATCGACGGCGAGGGCGAGAAACTGACCAACGGCATCATCTTCTGCAACCGCAAGGTCGACGTCGATATCGTTGCGAAATCCCTGTCGAAATACGGCTATGACGCGGCGCCCATCCACGGCGATCTCGACCAGTCGCAACGCACCCGGACGCTGGACAGCTTCCGCGAAGGGCGGCTGCGGCTGCTGATCGCCTCTGACGTGGCGGCGCGCGGACTGGACGTGCCCTCGGTCAGCCATGTGTTCAACTACGACGTGCCGGGTCATGCCGAGGATTATGTGCACCGCATCGGCCGCACCGGCCGCGCCGGGCGCTCGGGCAAGGCGCTGACCATCGTTGTGCCGCGCGACGAGAAGAACTTTGCCGCCGTCGAGGCGCTGATCCAGAGAGAAATCACGCGCGTCGAAAGCCCGGTTCAAACCGGCGCACCGGAAGCCGATGACGCACCGAAGGACGAGGGCCGCAGCCGTCCCAGCCGCTCCCGGAGCCGGTCCCGCGCAAGCGAAGACCGCGCACCACGCCAGGACTCCCCGTCCGAAGCCCGCAGCGAACCCCGCGCCGAACGCGCCCCCCGCCCGGACCGCAATGACCGCAGCGACCGGGGCCAACGCCGCGGCGGCGACAGTGCGGTTGTCGGAATGGGCGACCACATGCCCGAGTTCATCGCGCTCAGTTTCGACGAACGCCGCGCCAGCTGAGGCGCGGCGGACGCTTCGGACAATCCACTTCAATCTGCAGGCAAATCTCGGCCGGCCCCGGTCGTATGGTCATGCACTGTTAAGGCTAGCTTTACGTTCCATGCCGTACCGTCAACCCGATGGTAATGAGTGGAACGACCAATGTCCGAGTTGACAAATCCCCTTCCAGCCGACGGCGCGCGACCAGGCCGCGCCGACGCGCTCGAAGACAAATATCGCAAGATGCGGTCCGACGACCGGATCGACTGCCACATTGCCGCCCATGCGGTGCAGGATGGTTACCGGGTGCCTTGCACCGTCCTCGACATCTCGCCCGGCGGTGCCAAGCTGCAGTTCGACTCGCTCTCGACGCAGTCCATCCATGACCGCCCCATAGTGCTCGACATCCCGCACATCGGCGGACTGCCCGCCACCTTTCGCTGGCGTGCCGGGGACCGCGGCGGCGTGATCTTCACGCTGTCCGAACTGAACCAGTCCGCACTCCGCCGGAAACTCGCCGAATACTTCTGAGCGCCGCCGCCTCACATGAGGCGGCTGATCACCACCGTCACTTCGGGTTTCTTTCCGATCTCGGTCTGGGCCGTCTGCCGCACGATCCGGCGCAGGCCCTCCTCGATCTTGTCATCGTCGGTCAGCGTCTTTGTCCCGGCACGGCCCAGCCATTGCGACAGGTCCTCTTCGAGAATGTCCGTCAGCGGCGCATTGGACCGGCCGATCTCCGCCAGCCCCATCAGCTCGCACCAGGGCTCGCCCAGAACCTCGTCATCCTCGTCGATCAGCACCGTCACCACCACATGGCCGTTGAGCGCCATCCGGATGCGATCCCGCACGATACCGTCCAGCGCCCCGATCTGCACCGACCCGTCGAGATAGGTCCGCCCGGTCTCGATGTATTCCGCCACGGTCGGCGCGTTGCCGGTGAGGTCGATCATCATGCCGTTGACCGCCAGGACCCCGGTGCGCCCCTTGCTCGCCGTCAGCTTGACGTGCTCACGCAGGTGCCGGTGCTCACCGTGCATCGGCACCACGATCTGCGGTTGCACCACGTCCTGCAGGGTCTCGAGATCCGGCCGGTTGGCATGGCCCGAGACGTGATAGAGCCCGTTGGAATCGTCCACCACATCCACGCCCATCTCCGAGAGCTGGTTCATGATGCGGATCACGCCGCGCTCGTTGCCCGGGATGGTCTTGGAGGAGAACAGGAACAGATCGCCCTCCTTCAGCGAAATCCCGTTGTACTTGCCCCGCGCCAGCTGCGCCGAAGCGGCGCGACGTTCGCCCTGCGAGCCGGTCACCAGCAAGAGCAGGTTCTCGCGCGGGATCTGACTGGCTTCTTCCGGCGAGACCACCGTGGGGAAGCTGCTCAGGACGCCGGTTTCAACCGCCGCCTCGATCATCCGCCGCATGGCCCGGCCCATGAGGCAGATCGACCGCCCGGCCCGCGCACCCGCATCCGCCAGCGTCTTCACCCGCGCCACGTTGGAGGCGAAGGTTGTCGCCACCACCATGTGCGGCGCGTCGGCGATCAGCTTCTGCACGTTCGGGCCTAGCTCGGCCTCCGAGCGCCCCGGATGCTGCGAAAACACATTGGTGGAATCGCAGATCAGCGCCTTCACGCCCGGTTTCGCCACCTCGGCCCAGAGCTCCGGGTCCCATGGCTCGCCCACCAGCGGTGTCGGATCGAGCTTGAAATCCCCCGAATGGATCACCCGTCCGGCGGGCGTGTCGATGACCAGAGCGCTGCTTTCCGGGATCGAGTGCGAAATCGGCAGGAAGCCCACGGTGAACGGCCCCTCCGTCACGGTCTCCGGCCATTTCGACACGGTCCGGACCGCCTTCCCCTCGATGCCATATTCGTTCAGCTTGTGCCGCGCGATGTTCGCCGTGAACGCCCGCGCATAGATCGGTGCGCCGAGCGCTTCGAAGGTATGGCCGATGGCGCCGACGTGGTCCTCATGCGCGTGGGTCACGAAGACCGCCTCGATGCGGTTGCGGTTTTCCTTGAGCCAGGTGATGTCCGGCAGGATCAGGTCCACCCCGGGAGTGCCGTCCATGTCCGGGAAGGTCACGCCGAGGTCGACGACGATCAGCCGCTCCTCCCCCGGCTTGCCATAGCCGTAGACATAACAGTTCATGCCGATCTCGCCGGCACCCCCAAGGGGAAGATAGATCAGTCGTTCATCGCTCATACGTCTTTGGCCTCTGCCTCGGTCAGTCTCTTGTTGTAGGTGTGGATGACGGTCAGCCCATGCATGGTCAGGTCATCCTCGATCACGTCGAAGAGCACTTCGCCGCTGGCGAAAAGCGGCGCAAGGCCGCCGGTGCCGATGACCTTCATCGGTTTGCCGTACTCCGATTTGATGCGCTCCGTGATCCCCTGGATCAACCCGACGTAGCCCCAGAACACGCCGGACTGGATACAGCCAACCGTATTGGTGCCGATGACCTTGTCCGGCTGGGTGATGTCCACATGCGGCAGCGCCGCCGCCCCCTGGTGCAGCGCTTCGAGGCTGAGATTCACGCCCGGGGCGATCACGCCGCCAACATAGGCCCCGTCCTCGGCCACCACGTCGAAATTCGTCGCCGTGCCGAAATCCACCACCACGCAGTCGCCACCGTGCCGGTCGAACGCGGCCGCGGCATTCGCCAGACGGTCCGGCCCGACCCCGGTTCCGGCATCGACGCGCGGCGCGTTCGGCAGCCGGCATTCCGGCTTGCCGACGACGAGCGGGCGGCAACCGAAGAACCGGTCCGAAAAGACACGCAGGTTCCAGACCACGCGCGGCACGGTCGAGGAGATGATCACATCGGAGATCTTCGCCTTGATGCCGTAGTGGGTCACAAGCGTCGAGTACCAGGTGAAATAGGCATCCGCAGTGCGGCTGTGATGGGTCGAGGTGCGCAGGGTGCAAAGGAACTTCGTGCCGTCCCAGATGGAAAACACCGTATTGGTGTTGCCACAGTCGATGCAAAGCAGCATGGCCGCCCCTTTCAGAAGAAAACATCCGCCGCGGCAATCGCGCGGCGGGCTTCGCTGGTCTTTAGGACAAGATTGCCGCTCTCGTCCACCGTCTCGAATGTACCACGAAACACCTGTGTCCCGGTACGCGCAGTGATCTCCTCGCCCAGCCGCGCCGCCCTGGAAAGCCAGGCCTCCCGGATCGGCCCGAAGCCGTAGGTGACAAAAGCCACCTCCCGCACGGCATAGGCCGCCGCCAGCGCCTCCAGCATCTGCTCCGGCAGGACCCGCTTGCCGGTCTCGGCCAGGAGCGAGACAGGCGCCACCGCCCCCGGCTCCACCTGGTCCACCCCCGGCGCGGCGATCAGGTTGACGCCGATGCCGATGACCAGATGCCCGGCCACGCTCTCCAGCAGGATACCCGCCAGCTTGCCGCCATGCAGGAGCACATCGTTCGGCCATTTGAGCGCCAGACCGGATGCATCACCCGCCAAGGCCTCAAGCGCATCGTACAGGGCCAGCGACGCCACGAAGCTGCGCAGCGCCATCACCTCCGGAGGCTCCTGCGGACGCAGCACAAGCGACGCGGCGAAATTCCCCGGCGGATTGACCCAGGGGCGCCCCCGCCGCCCCCGCGCCGCGGTCTGCCTCAGCCCGAGGATCCACTCCGGCCCGGCCAGCGCCCCGGCAATCCGGGCCCCCTCGGCACTGGTGCTGTCCACCTCCGCCAGCACCCGCCGCCCATATCCGTCCGGCCAAGCCATCTGTGCCGCCCCTTGTTTCCAATTGCCTGAAATATCCCGTGGTCTGGAGCAGCGCTCCAGAAGGCCGCAGGCCTTTCATCCAAAAACAAAGCGACGCGCCCGAAGGCGCGTCCCCTTTTGACAACCGCTGCGCGGCGTCAGTTCACCAGCGTCGCCGCTGCCGCCTGCGCCACCCCTTCGATGCCGAAGAGGTTGACGACCCCGACCACCATGATCAGCGCCGAGGCCATCAGGAAGCCCCAGAGCACCGGCGACTTGCCGCCATCGAGTGCATCCTCCCGGTCGTCGCCGAAGTACATGTAGTAGACGATCCGCAGGTAGTAGAACGCGCCGATCACCGAGGCCACCACGCCCGCAATCGCCAGCCAGGCCATGTCCGCCTCATAGGCCGCACGCAGCACATAGAGCTTGCCGAAGAAGCCGACCAGCGGCGGCACACCCGCGAGGGAGAAGAGCAGCACCAGCATGGCCAGTGCCTTGCCCGGCTCCTTCTTCGAGTACATGCCGAGCGCCGCGATATCCGTCACCGGCTGGCCGTCGCGCTCCATCGACAGGATGAAGGCGAAGGTGCCGACGTTCATCGTCACGTAGATCGCCATGTAGATCAGCATCGCCTGCACGCCGAGCGCCGAGCCCGCCGCGAGCCCCATCAGGGCAAAACCCATGTGCGCGATCGAGGAATAGGCCATCAGGCGTTTGATGTCGGTCTGGCCGATCGCCGCAACGGCGCCGTAGAACATCGACAGCACGGAGAGCAGCGCCACGACCTGTCCCCAGTCATGGGTGGCACCGCCGAAGGCGTCATGCATCACCCGTGCAAAGAGGCCCATGGCGGCGACTTTCGGCGCGGTGGCGAAGAAGGCGGTGACCGGCGTCGGCGAGCCCTGATAGACGTCCGGGGTCCACATGTGGAACGGCACGGCGGACACCTTGAAGGCCAGGCCGGAGATCAACAGCACGAGGCCGATCAGCAGGCCGACGCTGAGGTCGCCCTCACCCGTCGCCTTGACGATCCCGGCAAAATCCGTGGTCCCGGCAAAGCCGTAGATCAGCGAGCAGCCATAGAGCAGCAGGCCCGAGGAGAGCGCGCCGAGGACGAAGTACTTCAGGCCCGCTTCCGTCGACTTGACCGAATCCCGGCGCAGCGCCGCGACCACGTAGAGCGCCAGCGATTGCAGCTCCAGCCCCATGTAGAGCGACATCAGGTTGCCCGCCGAGACCATCATCATCATGCCGACCACCGCCAGCGCGACAAGCAGCGGATATTCGAACCGCAACAGGCCCCGCTGGGCCATGTAGCCCTCGCTCATCAGCAGCACGGCGGCGGCGGAGAGCAGCAGCGTCACCTTGGCGAACCGGCCAAAGGCATCGTCGATGAACATGCCGTCGAAGGCCGCGCCGCCGGTGCCGCCGGCGGTGCCGATCCAGAGGGCGACGAGGATGAAGAGCCCCGAGGTCGTCCAGACCAGCACCGGGGCCAGCTTGTCCTTGCCGGTGTAGACCGCGCCCACAAGCGCACCCATGGCAAACAGCGCCAGCACGATTTCCGGCAGGATGGTGTTGAGATCAGCCGAGATCATGTCCCTGCCCCCTTAGTGTTCTTGAACTGCGGCAACGTCGGTCCCGCCGCCAAGGTTGGCGGCTGCCACGGCCGTGTCATACTCGGTCACCAGCGCCGCGACGCTCGGCCCGATGCGGTCGAGGATTGGCGCGGGATAGACCCCCATCCAGATCGTCATGACGACGAGCGGTGCGAAGATCCACTTCTCGCGCGGGGTCATGTCGGTGATCGTCTTGAGGCTTTCCTTGATCAGGTCGCCCATGACCACCCGGCGGTAGAGCCAGAGCGCATAGGCCGCCGAGAGGATCACGCCGGTCGTCGCGCCCGCCGCCACCCAGGTGTTGACCTGGAACACGCCCATCAGCGTCAGGAATTCGCCGATGAAGCCGGAGGTGCCCGGCAGGCCGACGTTTGCCATGGTGAAGAGCATGAAGATCAGCGCGTAGGCCGGCATGCGGTTCACGAGGCCGCCGTAGGCGTCGATCTCGCGGGTGTGCATCCTGTCATAGATCACGCCGACGCAGAGGAAGAGCGCACCGGAAATGAAGCCGTGCGAGAGCATCTGGAAGATCGCGCCATCCACGCCCTGCTGGTTCGCGGCAAAGATACCCATGGTGACGTATCCCATGTGTGCGACGGAGGAGTAGGCGATGAGCTTCTTCATGTCCTCCTGCACCAGCGCCACCAGCGAGGTGTAGATGATCGCCACGACCGAGAGGGTGAAGACGAGGGTCTGCATGACCTCCGAGCCAACCGGGAACATCGGCAGGGAGAAGCGCAGGAAGCCGTAGCCGCCCATCTTCAGGAGGATCGCCGCCAGCACCACGGAGCCCGCGGTCGGCGCCTGCACGTGTGCGTCGGGCAGCCAGGTGTGTACTGGCCACATCGGCATCTTGACCGCGAAGGAGGCGAAGAAGGCGAGGAACAGCAGCGTCTGCAAACCGCCGACGATCTGGATGCCGAGGATCGAGAAGCTCTCGGAGGCGAAGTTGTGGTCGAGCAGCTTGACGATATCCGTCGTGCCCGCGTCCGAATACATCGCGACCATGGCCACCAGCATCAGCACCGACCCGAGGAAGGTATAGAGGAAGAACTTGAACGAGGCATAGATGCGGTTCGCCCCGCCCCAGATGCCGATGATGAGGAACATCGGGATCAGGCCCGCTTCGAAGAACAGGTAGAAGAGCACCAGATCCAGCGCCATGAACACGCCGAGCATCAGCGTCTCCAGCAGCAGGAAGGCGATCATGTATTCCTTCACCCGCTTCTCGACGCCCCAGCTGGCGAGGATCGTCAGCGGCATCATGAAGGTGGTGAGCATGACGAAGAGCACGGAAATCCCGTCGACGCCCATCTTGTAGGTCATGCCAAGCAGCCAGCCGCGCTCCTCGACCATCTGGAAGCCGGTGTCCGCCGGGTCGAACTGGAACAGGATGAACAGCGAGATCACGAAGGTCGCGGAGGTTGCGATCATCGCCAGCCACTTCGCATTGCGATCCGCCGCCGCATCCTCGCCGCGCAGGAACACCGCGAGGATCAACGCCGCCAGCGCGGGCAGGAAGGTGACAATGGAAAGAAGGTTATCCATCAGTGCGCTCCTCCGCTGAGCGTCATCCATGTGATCAGCACGGCAATGCCGATCACCATCGCAAAGGCATAGGTGAAGATGTAGCCGGACTGCGCACGGCCCGCGAGCCGGGTGAAGAACGGCACGATGCCCATGGCGACACCGTTGATGGTGCCGTCGATCACATCCGTATCACCGCGCTTCCACAGGATCCGGCCAAGCGCCTTCGCCGGGCGGACAAACAGGAAGTCGTAGATCTCGTCGAAGTACCACTTGTTCAGCAGGAACAGGTACAGCGGCCGCTGGTTTTCCGCGAGTTGCTTCGGCAGCGCCGGGTTCACGATGTAGAACCAGAAGGACACGGCAAATCCGATCAGCATCGCGATGAAGGGGCTGATCTTGACCCAGACCGGCGCGTGGTGCGCCTCGTCCATGACGTGATTGTCCGCTCCCATGAAGATCGCGCCCTCCGGTGCGGTGCCCGGCATTGCGACATGGGTGCCGTCGGTCAGCGTGGCGTGATCGCCCATCGCCTCGCCCTCGGACTCAATCGTCTCGTCGTGCAGGGCTGCGGTCTCGCTGTCCGCACGGGCCGCTTCCGCCGCCTCGATCGCGCCCTCGCCGCTGTCGGCGGTGGCCGGCGCATTCTGCGCCTCTTCGGTGCCATGCCCAGCCTCCGCGGTCTCCTCATGGTGCGCTGGAATGCCGAAGAAGGCATTCACCCGGGCATGATCGCCGAAGAAACTGTTGTACCAGATCATCCCCGAGAACACCGCGCCAAGCGCCAGAACACCCAGGGGGATCAGCATGACCATCGGGCTTTCATGGGCATGATCGTGCGTATGCTTGTCGCCCCGCTGCTCGCCGTAGAAGGTGAGGAATATCAGCCGCCAGCTGTAGAAGGAAGTGAACAGCGCCGCGATGACCAGCATCCAGAAGGCATAGCCGCCCGCCGTTCCGGCCCAGGCGCTCTCGATCACCGCGTCCTTCGACAGGAAACCGGCAAAACCGATGTGGGTGAGCGGAATGCCGACGCCGGTGATGGCCAGCGTGCCGATCATCATGGCCCAGAAGGTATAAGGCAGCTTTTTCCGCAGGCCGCCGTAGTTCCGCATGTCCTGCTCGTGGTGCATGCCGTGGATCACGGAGCCCGCGCCGAGGAAGAGCATCGCCTTGAAGAAGGCATGGGTGAAGAGGTGGAACATGGCGACCGAGTAGACGCCGACGCCTGCGGCCACGAACATATAGCCCAGCTGCGAACAGGTCGAATAGGCGATCACGCGCTTGATGTCGTTCTGCACGAGGCCAACCGTGGCGGCGAAGAACGCCGTGGTCGCCCCGAGGAAGGTGATGAAGGCCGTCGCGTGCGGCGCGTATTCCATCAGCGGCGACATGCGGCAGACGAGGAAGACGCCCGCGGTCACCATGGTCGCGGCGTGGATCAGCGCCGACACCGGGGTCGGGCCTTCCATGGCGTCCGGCAGCCAGGTGTGCAGGATCAGCTGCGCCGACTTGCCCATCGCGCCGATGAACAGCAGCAGAGCGGCCACTTCGGCAGCGTTGAACGTGCCCCAAAGGAAATCGAGCTGCGTGTTCGCGATCTCCGGCACGGCGGCGAAGACATCGTCGAACTTGATCGAGTCGGTCAGATAGAACAGCGCGAAGATGCCGAGCGCAAAGCCGAAGTCACCCACGCGGTTGACCACGAAGGCCTTGATCGCCGCCGCGTTCGCCGAAGGCTTGCGGTAGTAGAAGCCGATCAGCAGGTAGGAGGCGACGCCGACGCCCTCCCAGCCGAAGAACATCTGCACGAGGTTGTCGGACGTCACCAGCATCAGCATGGCGAAGGTGAAGAAGGACAGGTAGGCGAAGAAACGGGCGCGGTAGCTCTCCTCGCCCTTCTTGAAGTTGTTGTCATGCGCCATATAGCCGAAGCTGTAGAGGTGCACGAGCGAGGAGACGGTCGTCACGACGATCAGCATGATCGAGGTGAGACGGTCGAGGCGGATCGCCCAGTCCGTCGACAGCGAGCCGCTCTCGATCCAGCGCATCACCTGGATGTGCTGCGTCTCGGGCCCGTGGGTGAAGAAGACGATCCACGACAGCAGGCAGGCGAGGAACAGCAGACCCGTGGTGACATACTGCGCCCCGGTAATGGAGATGTAGCGCCAGCCGAAGCCCGCGATCAGCGCACCGATGAGTGGCGCAAAGAGGATGATCGTTGCCATGGACTCAGCCTTTCATCACGTTGACGTCTTCCACGGCGATGGTGCCGCGGTTGCGGAAGAAGCAGACGAGGATCGCAAGGCCGATGGCGGCCTCGGCGGCGGCCACGGTCAGAACAAACAGCGTGAACACCTGCCCCGTCAGATCCCCCAGATGGGTGGAGAAGGCCACGAGGTTGATGTTCACCGCCAGCAGCATCAATTCGATGCTCATCAGCAGGATGATCACGTTCTTGCGGTTCAGGAAAAGCCCGAAAATTCCGATGACGAACAGCACCGCCGCCACCGTCAGGTAATGTTCCAATCCGATCATCTCACGTCCCTCCGGGTCTTGCCCGATTGTCGTTCTGTCTCGTCACGGCCCGCCTTGGCGCACCGCAGTCCCGGGCCTGACCCGGGACCTCATGTCTTGCCCCGGCCCATCCGGGGAGGACCCGGATCAGGTCCGGGTCTGCGTCGCGCGGGCCTCAGACCCGGGGCGCCCGCCTTGCCTTCCACCAGCGCCAGAGCGCCACGCCCAGCAAGAGCTTTACCGCATAGAGCGCCGCGATCCCGCCGACGCCCAGCACCGCCAAGGTCCCCTTGAGCGATGCCAGAAGGCCCATCATGTCAGAGCCCCTGCCCCGGCTTCACGTCCTTCAGCACCATCTGCTGTTTCGGATCGCGCAGGATCTGGCTGACGATGTCCTGCCGCTTGACGTCCGCGCGGTGGCGCAGGGTCAGGACAATCGCGCCGATCATCGCGACCAGCAGGATCAGACCGGCCAGCTGGAACAGCAGGAAGTACTTGTCATAGAGGATCAGCCCCAGAGCCGCCGTGTTGTGCACATCCGCCGGGACCGGGTTGGCCAGCTGGCCCGCCGCCAGATCGGAGGCTTCCCAGACGCCAAAGGCCATGGCCAGCTGCATCAGGATCACGATGCCGATCAGCAGGGCCAGCGGCATGTATTGCGCCATTTCCGCCTTCAGCTCGGCAAAGTCGATGTCGAGCATCATGACGACGAAGAGGAAAAGCACCGCCACCGCGCCGACGTAGACGATCACCAGCAGCATGGCGACGAACTCCGCGCCCATCAGCACGAACATGCCCGCCGACGAGAGAAAGGCGAGGATCAGCCAGAGCACCGAGTGCACCGGGTTGCGGCTGACGACCGTGAACAGGCCCCCCGCAATGGCGCCAAGCGCGAAGAGGTAGAAGGCAAAGGCCATCATGTCTCGTCATCCTTTTTGTCTTCCATGACCTGCTTGGCCATATCCATGGCGCGGGTCATGGCGGGAATGCCGGCGAACATCGACATCTGGGCGATGGTCTCGGCGATCTCTTCTTTCGTGGCGCCCGCTTCCAAAGCATGGCGCACGGTCATCCGGAACGGCGTCTCCGCCTGTGCGCCCTGCATGGTCAGACCGGCGATCGTCAGCAGCAGCCGGGTCTTGGCATCGAGGCCCTCTTTCGAGATGCCCTTGCCGAACCACATCTCCATGGCGTCCTTCGGCATGGTGGGCCACATCTTCTCGAAGCCCTTGGGATCAAACGAGGACAGCGCCGGGTTGAAGGCCTTCGCCATCTCCTGCGCCTGCTCCATCATCAGCTCGAAGGGGGTCTTGGGATCGCTCATCGGTACGGCGCGTCCAGTTCGAGGTTGCGGGCGATCTCCGCCTCCCAGCGCTCGCCGTTCGCCAAGAGCTTGTCCTTGTCGTAGAACAGCTCCTCGCGGGTTTCGGTCGAGAATTCGAAGTTCGGCCCTTCGACGATGGCATCCACCGGGCAGGCTTCCTGACAGAAGCCGCAATAGATGCATTTGGTCATGTCGATGTCGTAACGCGTGGTGCGGCGGCTGCCATCCTCGCGCGGCTCGGCGTCAATGGTGATCGCCTGCGCCGGGCAGATGGCTTCGCACAGTTTGCAGGCAATGCAGCGCTCTTCGCCGTTGGGATAGCGGCGCAGCGCGTGTTCACCGCGGAAGCGCGGGCTGAGAGGCCCCTTCTCGTGCGGGTAGTTCAGCGTCGCCTTGGGCGCAAAGAAATACTTCAGGCCGAGCCGGAAGCCCTCGATGAAGTCGAACAGCAGGAAATACTTGGCCGCGCGGCCGTAGTCGATCTGGGTCATTGTGTTTTCCCTCCAAGCTGCCTCGACAGGCACGCATGCAAAGCGTCCCAGCGATCCGCATTGCGAACAGTGGCCGCGCGTCGTGCAAGCGAAACCATTCCTTCGATGACGGTTCCGAAGCCAGCTGGCGTCTTGTTCGTTTCATATTCGGCGACGTAGAAATCCGTCACAGACCGATATCCGCCGAGACCGTAGAGCGATTTCGCTACGTCCTTGAACTCACTTCGGCAAACCGAGGTCTCCAGATCACCGATGGTTTCCGCAGCGCGGACTTTCGAAGCCGCAGAAACTGCGAAGGCAGACGACGCCAGCAACAAGACTGTTCCTGCGATGAACAACATCCTCACCCTCCCGTCGTCCAACGGGCATACGCCCCGAAGAACCAGCCGAATTTTGCCGCGAAGGCGACGAAGACCACCCAGACGAGGCTGAACGGCAGGAAGACCTTCCAGCCCAGACGCATCAGCTGGTCATAGCGGTAGCGCGGGGTGATCGCCTTGACCATCGCGAAGATGAAGAAGAAGAAGGCCATCTTCGCCACCATCCAGAGCGCCCCGTCCGGCAGGCCCGGGATCGGCGAGAGCCAGCCGCCAAAGAACAGCAG
Source organism: Tropicibacter sp. S64 (assembly GCF_049803835.1). Classification (NCBI taxonomy): domain Bacteria; kingdom Pseudomonadati; phylum Pseudomonadota; class Alphaproteobacteria; order Rhodobacterales; family Roseobacteraceae; genus Tropicibacter; species Tropicibacter sp. S64. The sequence continues at coordinate 265,272 of NZ_JBNAGK010000002.1, forward strand.
CGAGGTCAGCGCGCACATCAGGAAGATGGCGATGTATTCCCCGGCCATGAACAGCAGGAACGGCGTTGCCGAATATTCGACCTGATAGCCCGCGACCAGTTCCGATTCCGCTTCGGGAAGGTCGAAGGGCGGGCGATTCGTCTCCGCCAACGCGCTGATGAAGAACAGGAAGACCATCGGGAAATGCGGCAGCCAGTACCAGCTGAAGAAGCCGAAGTCGCCGTCCTGCGCCCGCACGATGTCACCGAAGTTCATCGAGCCGGTGGAGAGGATGATGCCGATGACGATGAGGCCGATGGAAACCTCGTAGGAGATCATCTGCGCGGCGGAGCGCAGCGAGCCGAGGAAGGGATACTTCGAGTTCGACGCCCAGCCGCCCATGATCACGCCGTAGACCTCCAGCGAGGACATGGCGAAGACGTAGAGGATGGCGACGTTGATGTCCGAGATCACCCAGCCGTCCGCGAAGGGAATGACCGCCCAGACGATCACGGCGAGCACGAAGGAGGTCATCGGCGCCAGCATGAAGACCGGACGGTCCGCCCCGGCGGGGATGACCACTTCCTTGACGACATATTTCAGCGCGTCGGCAACCGATTGCAGCAGCCCGTAGGCCCCGACCACGTTCGGCCCCCGGCGCATCTGGACCGCGGCCCAGATCTTGCGGTCGCCGTAGACGAGAAACAGCAGCGAGATCATCACGAAGCCCAAGACCGCAAGGCATTGCGCGAAGATGATCACCAGGGTGCCAAGCGGCGTGGTAAAGAATTCTGCCATCAGGTCCTCACACCATCGGTATTCCGTTTTCGGCACAGGCCAGCGCGACGACTTCGGCGTCGATGGTCCTCAGCCCCTCGGGCAGCGCGGCGGAGATGGTATAGACCGCATCCCCGCGCCATGTCCCGTCCTCTTGCGTCACGTTGGTCCTGAGGTGCCGGGCAAAGCCGTACCCCCGGATCAGCGCATATTGCGCCGCCGCGCATTCGGCGTAATCCGCCACGTCCGTGTTGTTCCGAGCGCCGCGCATGGTGACGTCGAACTGCACCAGATCGCCTTCGAGCAGGCGGGTCTCGATCCCCTCGTAGACGGGCGTGAACGGCCCGGTCTGCGGCGCGGCACAGGCGGCAAGGCCGACCGGCAGCGCCATCAGGCTTATGAGGAGGAGACCGCGCAAGATCACTCGGCCGCCAGCGGGGCGCTGGCCCGGTCTTTTGCGTTCTTCGACAGCTCTGCCATCAGCGTCGAGGCGCGGGCAATCGGGTTGGTCAGGTAGAAGTCCTTGATGGCGTGGCGGAAATCCGCGTCGCCCAGTTTGCCCGCGTCCACCTTTTGCCAGTCATTCTCCGGCACCGTGTCGATCTCCGCCAGATGCGGTACGTCGCCCACCAGCGCCTGACGCAGCTGCGCGAGACTGTCCCACGGCAAGGTCGCCCCCAGCTCGGCGCTCAGCGCCCGCAGGATCGCCCAGTTCTCCTTCGCCTCGCCCGGGGCAAACCCGGCACGCAGCGCCAGCTGCGGACGGCCCTCGGTGTTGACGAAGAGCCCCTGCTCCTCGGTATAGGCCGCACCCGGCAGGATCACGTCCGCGCGGTGCGCGCCCCGGTCGCCGTGGCTGCCCTGATAGATGACAAAGGCCCCGTCACCAATTTCCACCTCATCCGCGCCAAGGTTGTAGATCACATCGGCGGCCTGAACCGCCTCCATGCCCTTGTCATTGACTGCGCCGACGTCGAGCGCCCCAACACGCGAGGCCGCCGTGTGCAGCACCAGCAACTTCGCCGCCCGCGCCTCGGCAATTGCCATGGCATAACCCAGAACCGACGCGCCATCCGCCTCGGTCAGTGCGCCCTGGCCCACGATCACGATGCCGCGCTCGCCCTCGCCCACCGGCTCGCTCTTCGCAAGTTCCAGGTGCTCGGCCAGCGCCGCGCGGCCAGTGCCGAAGTGGTGCACGTCATAGGTCAGATCCACGACCGGCCCGATCACGCCGACATTGGCACCCCGCGCCCAGGCCTTGCGGATGCGGGCGTTCAGCACCGGCGCTTCCTCGCGCGGGTTGGAGCCGATCAGCAGGATGCCGTTGGCCGTGTCGATATCCTCGATGGCCGCGGTGCCGACATAGGCGGAGCGGTTCCCGGCGGGCAGCTTCGCCCCGTCGGTGCGCGATTCCACCACGCCGCCCTGCCCCTCGATCAGCGTCTTCAGCGAATAGATCGCCTCCACAGGTGCCAGATCGCCAACGATCCCGGCCAGCGCCTTAGCGCCCTTGATCGCCTCCGCGGCCTTTGCCAGAGCCTCGCCCCAGCTTGCAGGCCGCAGCTTGCCGTTCTCGCGCACGTAAGGCCGGTCAAGGCGCTGGCGGCGCAACCCGTCCCAGACAAAGCGCGTCTTGTCGGAAATCCACTCTTCGTTCACGCCGTCATGGTTGCGCGGCAGGAATCGCATGACTTCGCGGCCCTTCGTATCCACACGGATGGAGGACCCCAGGGCATCCATCACGTCGATGGACTCCGTCTTGGTCAACTCCCACGGACGGGCGGTGAAGGCGTAGGGCTTCGAGACCAGCGCACCCACCGGGCAGAGGTCGATGATGTTGCCTTGCAGGTTCGAGTCGAGCGTCTGGCCAAGATAGGAGGTGATCTCCGCATCCTCGCCGCGCCCGGTCTGGCCCATCTGTGTGATGCCCGCAACCTCGGTGGTGAAGCGCACGCAGCGGGTGCAGGAAATGCAGCGGGTCATATGGGTCTCGACCAGCGGACCGAGGTCCAGATCGGTCGACGCCCGCTTCGGCTCGCGGAAGCGGGAGAAATCCACGCCGTAGGCCATGGCCTGATCCTGCAGGTCACACTCGCCGCCCTGATCGCAGATCGGGCAGTCGAGCGGGTGGTTGATGAGCAGAAACTCCATCACCCCCTCGCGGGCCTTCTTCACCATGGGCGAATTGGTCTTCACCACCGGCGGCTGCCCCTCCGGCCCCGGACGCAGGTCGCGCACCTGCATGGCGCAGCTGGCGGCCGGTTTGGGCGGACCGCCGACGACCTCGACAAGACACATCCGGCAGTTGCCGGCAATCGACAGCCGTTCGTGGTAGCAGAAACGCGGCACCTCGATCCCGGCCTGTTCGCAGGCCTGAATCAGGGTCATCGCCCCGTCCACCTCCAGCTCCGTGCCGTCGATGATGATCTTGCGCAAATCGGACATGCCCGAGCCCTTCAGTTACAGTGCCTAGGGACGGCCCCGGATCGCCGATGTCGAGTGCTGGCAATACGGGCCGCGGTCGGGCGCGTTCTAACGCGGCTGGCGGCGAGACGCCAGCGTATATCCACACCAATCCCGTGAAAAATCGCCACAGTAACGGGCTTTTAAATGCATCCCGGCGAATGCGTCCGCCTCTGCGCGCTGCATTGCCGCGTAAAACGTCACACTCCGGAGAGGGTGAGTCTCCGGCGTGTGTTACTTGATGAAAACTCTCGGATTTCCGCCGATGTTAGCGCAAAAGCACGCCGATGGCGGTCTCCTTGTCCATCTGCGCCGCACCGAACGCGCAGAGCTGCGCCTTGTCCTTCGCGTCCACGCCCTGCGCCTTCAGCCACGCCGTCGCCTTCGCCCGCATCCGCTTCTTCTCGTCCTTCGAGGTCACGTAGTCCTCGATCTCGTCGTCGGAATAGCCGAGGTCGCCGGCGCGGCTCTTCAGCGCGTTGATGGTGAACAGCGCCTTGACCATGCGGGCGTCGATGTCCGGGCAGGTCTTGCGGATTTCGTCGGCGATGGCGATGGCCATCAGCGCGTTGTCGATCTCCGATACATCGCGCAGCGCCGGTTTCGCCGCCAGCGGACTCGCCAGCAGCGCGCCAAGGGTCAACGCGGTCAGGGTTCGGGGAATCAGGCGCATTGTCTCGCCTCCTTGCTCGATAGGACTTTTTCCGTCCTCACATGTGTACCGGGGCGGCTGTTATGCAATAGCAGCCCCCGAATACCCTTGTTTTTCAGCGAGTTTCCGCGAGGCGCCGCCTCACTTGTCGAGGCAGGTGCCCCGGAAGGTCAGCGTGTCGTTCTCCACGCGCATCGCCTCGCGCGGCGCGTCAGGACCCTCCTGCCAGTCGATGTCGGAGGTGCCGTAGAACTTGATGCAATGCTGGATGCCCTCGTACCGGGCCGCCTCGATCGCGCCGGTGAAGGACTTCGACACCGGCCTTGCCGTCGCGACGAAATTCACCCGGTTGCCGCGCTCGGATCGCACGCCGCCGTTGAAGCGCTGGCCGTCGAAGATTTCCGGGTTGGCACCGAAGCCGAACTTGTCCCGCAGACCGCCGCAGCCCGCCAGCGACAGTGCCAGAACACCCAACAGAATGACCCGCTTCATCGACCTGCTCCCTCGCACCCTCGTGCTTTTGCCTTTTATCCGACCGGTTTGGCGGGTCAACCCGCGATGGCCTGTGACTGCGCCGCACAGTCTCGCCAGTCCGGAGGGATTGGTCAACCCGTCACCGGAACTGCAGCACCGTCAGCCGAACAGGAAATAGCAGACGACAAAGAGCGCGACGACCCACAGGCCCGCCTGAACCATCCCCGCAATGCTGCGCCCGGAGTACAGGGTGCGCCGTGTCTCTCCGACCTGACCGCAGCCAAGGCACGGCACCCCGTGCGGATAAGGCGCATGTCCGCACTTGGGGCAGCTGTCCGGATGAAACTCGTTGTGGCCCTTCAATTGGTACATCGAATTCGGTCACGAACCGCCGAACAGCCAGGACCACCCGAAGGAGATCGCCAGAACTGCCGCGAGGATCAGCAGGAACAGCCCGATCCCGCGCAGGAACAGCGCGACGACCCAGCCGATGAGCGCACCGGCGGGCAGTCCCACCAGCGCCCCGACGATCCCGTTGGTCTGAAAACCGATCCATCCGGCAACGGCCAGCCCCACCAGTGCGCCCAGAATGGCCCACCACGAGCGCCAGCCACGCCCCTCTCCGCCGGCATCCACGAACGTCTCGAAGATGTCGCCGAAGTCGAGCATCGGCTTATTCCGCCGCGACCGCGCTCAGCTTGCCGGTCTTCTGCGCCTTGATCCGGTCCTCGATTTCGTCGCGGAAGTTGCGGATCAGGCCCTGGATCGGCCAGGCCGCCGCATCGCCGAGCGCACAGATGGTGTGGCCCTCGACCTGCTTGGTCACGTCGAACAGCATGTCGATTTCCTCGACCTCCGCCTCGCCCTTCACCAGCCGGTCCATGACCCGCATCATCCAGCCGGTGCCCTCGCGGCACGGCGTGCACTGGCCGCAGCTTTCGTGTTTGTAGAACTTCGACAGCCGCCAGATCGCCTTGATGATGTCGGTCGACTGATCCATCACGATCACCGCCGCCGTGCCGAGGCCGGAGCCCAACTCGCCGCGCAGGTAATCGAAATCCATCACCGCGTCGCGCATCTTCTCGCCGCGCACACACGGCACGGAGGACCCGCCGGGGATCACGGCCTTCAGGTTGTCCCAGCCGCCGCGAATGCCGCCGCAATGCTTCTCGATCAACTCCTCGAAGCTGATCGACATGGCCTCTTCGACCACGCAGGGGTTGTTCACATGGCCGGAAATCGCGAACAGCTTGGTGCCCGCGTTGTTCTGACGGCCAAAGCTGGCGAACCACTCCGGCCCGCGCCGCAGGATCGTCGGCACCACCGCAATCGACTCGACGTTGTTCACCGTGGTCGGGCAGCCATAAAGCCCGGCGCCCGCCGGGAACGGCGGCTTCATGCGCGGCATGCCCTTCTTGCCTTCGAGGCTTTCGAGCAAGGCCGTCTCTTCACCGCAGATGTACGCGCCCGCGCCATGATGCAGGTAAAGATCGAAGTCCCAGCCCGAGCCCGCCGCGTTGCGGCCCAACAGGCCCGCATCATAGGCCTCGTCGATCGCGGCCTGCAGGCACTCGCGCTCGCGGATGTATTCGCCCCGAATGTAGATGTAACACGCATGCGCCTGCATCGCGAAGGAGGCGATCAGGCAGCCCTCGATCAGCGTATGCGGATCGTGGCGCATGATCTCCCGGTCCTTGCAGGTGCCCGGCTCGGATTCGTCGGCGTTCACCACGAGATAGGACGGACGCCCGTCGGATTGCTTCGGCATGAAGGACCATTTCAGACCCGTCGGGAAGCCCGCGCCGCCGCGCCCGCGCAGGCCGGAGGCCTTCATCTGGTCGATGATCCAGTCCCGACCCTTCTGGATGATCCCGGCGGTGCCGTCCCAATGCCCGCGCTTCTTCGCGCCATCGAGGGTGCGGTCATGCATCCCGTAGATGTTGGTGAAGATGCGGTCCTTGTCCTGCAGCATGGTCTCGATCCTATTTTTGCTGGCGCGCGCGCCAGAGGCCGTAAATCATCCAGATCGCCCACCCGAAGGCGGCAATCGCCGCAAGGTCGAACAGGGCCAGGGTCCGCGAACTCCAGCCCATCGAAGCGCCAAGGGCGTTAATGGCGATCCAGGCAACACCGGTCCCGGCAATCAGGAGCGCAATCCTGCGCCCGGTCTGCTGATGATCCGGTGATGCCTTTGTCATGTCCCCTGCCGGTTACCCTTTGGCGGGCGATTTGTCTACGGGATTGGAAGGGTTTGACGCGGTTTTCGCCGGGGCCGCGGGAGCCGTGGCGGCGGTCTGGGCCGCAGGCTTCGGCGCGGTCTCGGCTTTCACCGGAGCGGGCTGTGCAGCCGGGGCCGGAGCCTGTGCCGGGGTCTCGGCCTTGAGCGGAGCCTTGGGAGCCTCCACCTCTGCGGCTGCGGGAGCCTTGGCAGGGGCCGGCTTTTCAGCAACCGGCGTTGCCTTGACCGGAGCCGGGGCCGCCTTTTCCGCAGCGGGTGCCGGCTTGGCCGGGGCCTTTGCGGTTGCGGCGGGGCGGGCCGGAGCCTTGCGCGCGGTTGTCTTGCGGGTCGCGGGCTTGCGGGCCGGGGCCTTGGCCACAGGCGCACTCTCGGCCTTCGCGGGCGCGGCAGCTGCCTTTGCAGGCGCGGCTTCGGCCTTCGCCGGCTCGGCGGCCTTGGGTTCAGGCTTTGCGGCGGGTGTCGCCTTTGCGGCGGGTGTCGCGGCGGGCTTGGCCGGTGCAGCGGCCTTCACTTTCAACGCCGTCGCGGGCGTGTTGAACCGCATGCCGCGCGCAAAGTTGAACGGCACGTCGAGCGCCGCCTGCGTCATGGCATATTGCATCTCGATCACCATACCGGCCTGCCTGGCCCAGAGGTCGATCATCGCGCCGAAATCCGGCGTCATGGAAGCGGTGAGTTTGGAGGTGTAGATGGTCACGTGTACGGTCCCGAAATCTGTCCAACGCGGGGTATCCGCGTTCTGCAGCGGCGCCGCTCCTCCCAGGCAGAGCCACGTTACGAGGCCTCGCACACCCGTCAGGGCTGTGCAAGGCCCTCCCTTGTCGCAGGGCTTCGGGCGCACGCGCCCTGCCCCGTCTGGTGTTCCGCGTCCGCGCCCCGTTCCCCGGGGTCACGACCGTCAGTAAACCTTGCCGTCCTCGACCCGCTGGGAGAACTCCGTCTCGCCACCGGCCGCGAGGATCTTCGCCTGTCCGACCCAGTCGTCCCGGGTCGCCCGGCCCTTGAATCCGATCAGGTTGGCGTCGATCCACGCCAGTTCGTCCGCGCTCCAGGCGGCGATCTGGTCGAAATGGTAGATCCCGAGGTCGTGGCACAGGTCCTCCAGCTTTGGACCGATGCCCTTGATTTCCTTCAGGTTGTCCGGCTTGCCGCCGCGCGCGCCCTCCAGCATCGCGGGCTTTGAGCCTTCGTTCGCGCCCTCGATCACGCCATCGCCATCGCGGTCAACGGAGTCGCCCGGCGCACCCGCAGCCGAGGCGTCGCCGCCGTATTTCCAGGTGCCTTTGCGCGACGCCAGTTCCGCCGTTCCGGCCAGAGGCTTCGACGGTTTGATGACGGGTCCGCCGTCCGAGGCCCCAGTGTCCGCCGCCTGCGCGGGTTCCTCACCCGCCGGTTCCCCGGCGTCCGCCACCGGCGTCTTTCCGCCGTCTGCGCCGCCATCGTACTTCCACTCGCCCTTGCGCGAGTCGAGGTCAGCCTCCCCGGCCAGCGCCTTCGACGGCTTGACGAGCGAGTCCGTGTCGCCGGTGCCCGCCGTCTCCACCGCTTCACCCGACTCCGGCTCCTCCGCCGGCGCGGCTGCCGGTTTTGCCGTCTCCGCGGGCTTGGCCGCCTCCGTCGGTTTCGCCACCGCAGACGCAGCCTTCGGTGTCGCCGCCGGACCAACCGCCGCGCCCGTCAGCGCCGCGCCGGTCGAGGCATTCGCCACCGACGCCGTGCCGGACTTGCAGAACATCCAGGTGAACAGCAGCCCGAACAGCCCGAAGACCAGCAACCCGAGCAGCAAAGACGCGGCAAAGCCGACGGTCCCGAGATTGAGCAGGAAACACAGGGCGCCAAGGCCCCCGGCCACGCCCCAGCATTTCATCGTGCAGTTTCCGCTCGGTCCACTCATCGGATCACTCCCCTATCCGGTTGATCGGGGCGGCCTAGTCGTAGACGTCCCCTTTTTCCACACGCTCAGAAAACTCGGTTTCCCCGCCCGATGCCAGTGTTTTTGCCTGCGCAACCCACTCGTCCCGGGTCACACGGCCCTTGAAACCCTCGAGATTGGCGTCGACCCAGGCCACTTCCGCCTCCGTCCAGGCCGCGATCTGGTCAAAATGCCAGAACCCGAGTTCGTGGCACAGCTGTTCCAGCTTGGGCCCTATACCCTTGATTTTCTTGAGATCGTCCGCGCCGCCCTCGCGCGGTGCGTCGAGCGTCGCAGGCTTGCTGCCCACCACGTCCTCCGCCTCCCCGGCAGCCGTCGCCGCGGTCTCTCCTTCTTTGGTCTTAGACGCGGCTTCAGAGGCGGAATCATCCGCCTTTTCAGGCGCTTCCCCAGCCTTGGTGGCATCCGATTCCGGCTTGGCCGTGGTCTTCGCCGCCGCCTCGCGCTTGTCGATGCCGGTGTCGTCCACGGGCCGCGTGGCGCTCGGTTTCGGCTCCGGTGCCGGCTCGCCGGTGGTGGTGGTCGCCGAGGCATCGCCCCAGGGCGCGCGCAGCGGCACTTCGGTGCCGTCGATGCGCTTGATCGTGTCACCGATGTCCTGCGCCAGCTGCGCCGAGCCGTTCAGTTTGATCGACGCGTTCACGTATTCGGTCAGCGAGGTGATGCCGCTCTTCGGCTCCGCCGCGAAGCGCCCGTTCTGCGGGCCGACCTGCGGCACCGCGCCCTTGGCCAGCGCATCCAGAAGGCCCCGCAGCGACTCCGCCGTCAGGTCCTCGTAATAATCCTTGCCGATCTGCGCCATGGGCGCATTGGCGCAGGCGCCGAGGCATTCCACCTCTTCCCAGCTGAACTTGCCGTCCGCACTCAGCTGATGTGCCTTCGAAGCGATCTTCTCCTTGCACACCGCGATCAGGTCCTCCGCGCCGCAGATCATGCAGGAGGTTGTCCCGCAGATCTGGATATGCGCAACGGAACCGACGGGTTGCAGCTGGAACATGAAGTAGAAGGACGCCACTTCCAGCACCCGCATGTAGGGCATGCCGAGCATCTCGGCCACGCCCTCGATGGCGGGACGGGTGAGCCATCCCTCCTGCTCCTGCGCCCGCCACAGAAGCGGGATCACCGCGCTGGCCTGACGACCGGCGGGATACTTCGTCATCTGCTTCTCGGCCCAGGCCAGGTTGTCGGGCGTGAAGGCAAAGCTGTCGGGTTGGTCTTTGTGCAAACGGCGCAGCATCGGGCTGTCTCCAGGTCGGCGCACCGCGCGGGGACGGTGCTGTCAGGTCTCACTCATGCCCGCAAGGGGCGGCGCACCGCGATTGCAGTGCACCCATATCTGTTCCGGACGCGCAAACGCCTCCGCCGCCGATCGGCGGATCAGGTCTGCGGCGTCGCCGTGGCGATGGCCGAGGGTGCGCATTTGCCGACGACGGAGCGCACGCCGCCGTTCTCGACCGACACCGCCTCTTCGCGCTGCACCTTGTACTGCGCCACCTGGATGACCATCTCGCGCGGCATCCCGGTCTGCAACTCCACCGGCAGGTAGTCGCCTTCGGTCGCCAGCGTACAGCCGATGGAGGCCACAGCCGCGTCGAAGGCATCGAGATCCGCCTGCGTGACCCCGTCGGGCATCATGCAGCCGGCGAGCGGCACTACGGCAACCAGTGCAACAATCTTCTTCATGTATCGTCCCTCTTCGAAATCCCGTCTTTACCGCGGGCCTACGTGCAATCCCCGAGCAGGGTCAGCGATTTGCCATCCGCCGCCATCTGAAGGCGGCTGCCATCCTGCTCCAGCGCCTTGCCCGCCGCGTCATAGGGCTTCACCAGCGCATCGCGCAAGTCGAACAACCGTCCATTCGCCTCGCTGAGCCGTGTGCCCGCGTCGACCAGGATCTTGTCTGGCGAGGCGAACAGCGCGCTTATCAGATCGTCGATCGGGCGCGGCCTGCTCTTGGCCAGCGTGGCCGCAAGCGCGTCCACCTGCGCCGCATCGACACCCAGCTCATTGAGCAGCGTCACCCAGCGCATCCGCTCCATCTCGTCCTGCGGAAAGGCGTCCAGAGTGATCGAGCACCCCTCGCCGAACCGGCCGATCACATCCCGCGCGGCGGTCCAGACAGCCCGGTCATAGACCTCCGGCGTCAGCCCACCCGAAGCCGCCTCCGCCGCGTCGATGGCGGTGATCAGCCCGTTCACCTGCAGCAGCGTCTCCTGCCGCGCCTGATCCTCCGGCGAGAGCAGTTCCGCCGCTTCGGCCTCCGCCTGGGCTGCGGCCATGCCACTCACCACAGGCTTGCAGGACGTGAGCACCACGGCGCTTTCGGTGTCCTCCGCCATGCAGAAGAAGGTGATGCCGCCCTGCTCCACCGCAATGGCTGGCGGAGCGAGGAATTGCGACACACGGAATGGCTGATCCGCCGCGAAAGCCGGTGCCTCCTGCGCCAGCGCGGAGCCGGCCAGCAGCATCGCGCAACCGGAGGCCAGCAGGCTTCTCACCGGTCGATCTCCCCGAACACCACGTCCATGGTGCCGATGATCGCCGCAACATCCGCCAGCTGATGGCCCTTGGTCACATGGTCCATCGCCTGCAGATGCGGGAACCCGGGCGCGCGCAGCTTGGCGCGGTAGGGTTTGTTTGTGCCGTCCGAAACGAGATACACCCCGAACTCGCCCTTCGGCGCTTCCACGGCCACATAGACCTCGCCCGCCGGCACCTTGAAGCCTTCGGTATAGAGCTTGAAGTGGTGGATCAGCGCTTCCATCGAGGTCTTCATGTCCGAGCGCTTCGGCGGGGTCAGCTTGCCCCGCGCCAACACATCGCCCTGCCCTTCGGGCGCGCGCAGCTTGGCAATCGCCTGATGGATGATGGAGACGGACTGGCGCATCTCCTCCATGCGGCAGAGGTAGCGGTCATAACAGTCGCCGTTCTTGCCAACGGGGATCTGGAACTCGAACTCGTCGTAGCACTCATAAGGCTGCGCCCGGCGCAGGTCCCAGGCGAGGCCAGAGCCGCGCACCATGACGCCGGAGAAGCCCCACTCGTTGATCTCTTCCTCGGTGACCACGCCGATGTCGCAGTTGCGCTGCTTGAAGATGCGGTTTTCCGTCAAAAGGCCGTCGATGTCGTTGAGCACTTTGGGGAACTCGGTCGCCCACTCCTCGATATCGTCGATCAGCTTCGGCGGCAGGTCCTGATGCACACCGCCGGGGCGGAAGTAGGCCGCGTGCAGACGTGCGCCGCAGGCCCGCTCGTAGAACACCATGAGCTTTTCGCGCTCCTCGAAACCCCAGAGCGGCGGCGTCAGCGCGCCAACGTCCATGGCCTGCGTGGTCACGTTCAGCAGGTGGTTGAGCACCCGGCCGATTTCACAGAAAAGCACGCGGATGAGGCTGGCACGGCGCGGGATCTCGATGCCGCAGAGCTTCTCGATGGCGAGGCACCAGGCGTGCTCCTGGTTCATCGGCGCGACATAGTCGAGGCGGTCGAAATACGGCAGGTTCTGCAGGTAGGTCCGGCTCTCCATGAGCTTTTCCGTACCCCGGTGCAGCAGGCCGATATGCGGGTCCGCCCGCTCGACGATCTCGCCGTCCAGCTCCAGCACCATGCGCAACACGCCGTGCGCCGCCGGGTGCTGCGGGCCGAAGTTGATGTTGAAATTGCGGATCTTCTGCTCGCCCGTCAGAGCGTCTTCGAAACCTTTGGAGCCGTCCATCGTTTGGCCTCCCTTAGAGCCGGCGTGAGGGTGAGTAAAATCTTATACCAAGATTTTACTCACCCCTTCGCTTCCGTCTTCTCATCCCCGGGCAGCACATATTGTGCCCCCTCCCAAGGCGACATGAAATCGAACTGGCGGTATTCCTGAACCAGCGAAACCGGCTCGTAAACCACCCGCTTCTGCTCCTCATCATACCGCACTTCGGTATACCCGGTCGTCGGGAAGTCCTTGCGCAGCGGATGGCCGCGGAAGCCGTAGTCCGTCAGGATGCGGCGCAGGTCCGGATGCCCGGTGAAGATCACCCCGAACATGTCGAAAACCTCGCGCTCGAACCAGTTGGCCGAGGGATGCACCGAGACGATCGACGGCAGCATCTCGTCCTCGCGGATCGAGACACGCAGGCGGATGCGGTGGTTCTGGTACATCGACAGGAAGTGATAGACCACGTCGAAGCGCTTCGGCCGCTCCGGGTGATCCACGCCCGTAATGTCCACCAATGTCGTGAACTTGCAGGTCGAATCCGTCTTGAGGAACTCCACCAAACCGCGAATGTTCGCCGGAGCCACGTCCACGGTCAGCTCGCCCAGAGCCACGTCCCAGCCAAGGACGCAATCCGGGCGTTTCATCTCGATATGTGCGCCGAGGTTGTTCATCGTACCAGCGTCCCTGTCCTGCGGATCTTCTTCTGCAGCGCCATGATACCGTAAAGCAGCGCCTCCGCCGTCGGCGGGCAGCCAGGCACATAGACGTCCACAGGCACGATACGGTCACAGCCGCGCACCACCGAGTAGGAGTAGTGATAGTAGCCGCCGCCATTGGCGCAGGAGCCCATGGAGATCACGTAGCGCGGCTCCGGCATCTGGTCGTAGACCTTGCGCAGCGCCGGGGCCATCTTGTTGGTCAGCGTGCCCGCGACGATCATCAGGTCCGACTGGCGCGGCGAGGCACGCGGCGCGGTGCCGAAACGCTCCATGTCATAACGCGGCATGGCGGTGTGCATCATCTCCACCGCGCAGCACGCCAGACCGAAGGTCATCCAGTGCAGGGAGCCGGTCCGCGCCCAGTTGATGATGTCCTCCGTCGAGGTCAGCAGGAACCCCTTGTCCTGCAACTCGCGGTTCAGGGTCTGGGTGGCGACTTCCTTGTCCGCCCCCGCCGTGTAGCCTCCGGCCATCACTCCCATTCGAGTGCCCCCTTCTTCCATTCATAGGCAAAGCCCGCGGTCAGCACCCCGAGGAACACCACCATCGACCAGAAGCCCACGTCACTCACATCCTTGAAGGCCACGGCCCAGGGGAAGAGGAAGGCGATTTCCAGGTCGAAGATGATGAAAAGGATCGACACGAGGTAGAACCGCACGTCGAATTTCATCCGCGCGTCGTCAAAGGCGTTGAACCCGCATTCATAGGCCGAAACCTTCTCCGGATCGGGATTGCGCACGGCGATGATCACGGCGGCAAGGATCAGGACAAGGCCAAGGCCAATGGCGATGGCCAGGAACACGAGGATGGGAAGGTATTCCCGCAGCATCTCTTCCACGAGGCGGCTCCTTCAATGTGGCTTGCGCAACAAGGGTCTGCGCGGCTTGCCGCCTGACTTATCCCTCTGCGCGGTCAGGGTCAACAAGCACAGGCCATTATCCGATGAGGGAACACGGGCTGCCCGCCCGGTTTTTCCGCGCAATTCTTCGAGAGTGCTCAGAGGGATAGCCGCAGCCGACCGATTGGTGCCCTGGCCCCGCGCCGATCGGTCACGGGCGGCGCGGGACTTGCCGGGGGTGTCAACGCCAGGCTGCGGCCCGAGTCCCGTATGTCAAGGTCCGCCGGACGACTCCGCCCCGGGCCTACCGGATTCCCCGATGCGCACGGCAGCCCTTCCCGCGATGCGGGGCTTCCTGATTGCGGGAAAGGTCCGTCACCCCCACCCCGAGACCACCATCACGTATCCGGCCAGCGCCGCCATCACCAGCGTCACCGGCCCCCAGACCGCCCGCTCCCGCAAGCTCGGCGTGATCCAGTTCAGCACGCAGGTCCCGCAAGCGAGCGTCAGCGCCGCCCAGCCGGTCCAGCGCGGCCAGCCCAGTCCGGGAAATCCCGCCGCGTTCAGCACCGCCAGCGCCTGAAGGATCACCACCGGAATGGACAGCGCGGCGATCACCCGGCCCCTGACCGGCAACGCGCCCTCGACCTGTCCGCCCTGCGTATACGCCCCCAGTGGCACGCCGGCGATCAGCGCAATCTGGAAGAACACGATGGCAAGACAACCGGTGGCGTAAAGATGGGCGATCTGGGTCAGCATCCCCAAGTTTCCTCCACTATCCCGTTTTTCTCACCGATTTCAGCGTCCCGCCTTTTCCCTGAATCAACCTGCGACACAAATGTCCCGATAGCACCGCAGGTGCGACAGGGTATTTGTGGCTCAGGTTTAAGGCGGGGCGCTTTAACCAAGTTTAAGAAGCATTTTCGCCTGAAACCTGTTGGTATCGGCACCATTCGGAATTCAACATCAGGAATATGTACGAAACCCGCGCAGAATCGCACCAAACTTCGGAGTATCCGCCGCAAATGAGTGTCGAGGCCCCGGAGTCCGTTGTGGAAGATGAAGGCGCGGCAACAAGATGCGGTAGGACGGTGCCACCGTACGGTGTCTTGACCCCACCGCGCGATGCGTTGACAAACGGGGCTGTCGGAACCGGAAATCGCCCCGTTTGGGCACCGGACACTCACCCGCCGGACGCCCGCATCGCCCGCGCCATCGCGCCCGCCTGCTCCAGCACGGATCGCGTCAATCCCGTCTCGTAACCCTTTGAAATCAAGAAATCATGCACGGATTCTGTTGCCACATTCCCCGCCGCTCCGGGGGCATAGGGGCAACCGCCCAACCCGCCGACAGCCGCATCGAACACCCGCACCCCATGCTCCAGCGCCACCGCCACATTGTCCAACGCCCGCCCGGATGTGTCGTGAAAATGTCCGGCTAACGCCCTGACATCCATGACATTTTTCACGGCCTGCAACATCGCGTCGACGGCCTCGGGCGTGCCGCGTCCGATTGTATCACCGAGGGAGATCTCGTAGCACCCCATATCGCGGAGCGCTTCGACTACGAACACAACATCTTGTGGATTCACCGGACCGTCATAGGGACATTCCACCACGCAGGAGACATACCCCCGCACCGGCACGCCCGCCTCCCGCGCCATCGCTGCAACCGGTTGAAATCGTTCGAGACTTTCCGCGACACTGGCGTTGATATTGGCTTTCGAGAACCCTTCGGAGGCCGATCCGAAAATCGCCACCTCATCCGCCCTCGCCTCAAGAGCACGATCCAAGCCTTTGATATTAGGGGTTAAAGCGGAATAGCGCACGCCCTGGGCACGGTGTATTCCGGCCAGCACCTCACCGCTGTCCGCCATCTGCGGCACCCACTTCGGACTGACGAAACTGGCGCATTCGATCCGCCGGAACCCGGCCCCGCTCAGACAATCGACCAGCGCGATTTTATCGGCGGTCGGGATCAACCGCGCTTCGTTCTGCAAGCCGTCCCGAGGGCCGACCTCGAAGATTTCCACCGTCTCAACCACGCCCCACAACCCCTTGCCATGAATTGATATATTGGTTCATCCGGCCTCCGGAACCGGGTAGAAGTCCTGGCTGTAGAAGCGCTGCGGCCCTTCCCGCTCGACACACCGCCGAAACGCATCCCGCGCCTCCAGCCGCGCCTTGTAGGCCATCAGCTTGGGAAACGGATCGAGGTGTACGTAATACGGCGCCGCGAAAAGGTTAAAGCCCATCATGATATCCGCCGCCGAAAACCCGCCCGGCAACAGATACTCTCCCCCCATCCGCGCCTCCATCCCGGCAAGCGTCCCCTTTAGCCTCGCGGCCATAAGCTTAAGAAAAACAGGGTCTTTTTGCGCCGGAGGCCGCAGGAAAAGGTGTACCAGATTGAGTGTCTCGATCAGGCTGGCCTGTGTCTCGGCGTAGTGAATCCACTGCAGGTAATCCGCTCGCTCCGGATGCTCCTCCGCCCGCCCCAACTCTGGCGCGAACCGCTCCGTCAGATGCTCGACGATGGCGCCCGACTCCGCCATTTCCAGGCCCTCGTACTCGATCGCCGGAATGCGCACCGCCGGCGACACCCGCGCCAGGCCGCTTTCCCGCATCTCCTTGGTTCCAATACGATGTTCAACGATTTCCAGCCCGCCAAAGGTCTCCAGCCCGATCTCCTCAAGCAGCCAGAGCACCCGGAACGAGCGGCCGTATTGCACGTGATGCAGTGTGATCATGCCGTCTCTCCCTCGATCTCCAGACGGATCAGCGGCGCGCCCGCCGCGACCTGGTCTCCCGCCGAGACGAGCACCTCCGCGACCGTGCCGTCCAACCCCGCCGTCAGCGTATGCTCCATCTTCATCGCTTCGAGCACCGCCAGCCGATCGCCTGTACTGACGGACTGCCCGGCCTTGACCAGCACCGCGACCACCTTGCCCGGCATCGGGGCCAGCGTCACGCCATCGCCGCCCGCCGCCTGCGCCGCGCGCGCCAGCGGATCGACGATTTCGAAGGCGACGCCGTAGTCGCGCAGCACCGTCAAATGCCCACCGTCGCGATGTACCCTCGGGGCCGGACGGCCGTTCATCCACCAGCCGCCAATTCGATATTCTGCAATGACATCAGAATCATCCACGTCGATCTTCACAGAATCAGGTCCAGTCACACTCAGGCGACAGTGGTGTTCCGTCCGTCCGGCCAGCGTTACCGTCCGCACCAGCGGCTGCCAGAGCGCAAAGCCCCGGTCAAATCCCCCGGACCCGTCGAGACCGGCTGCACAGAGCGCCGCCGAAGCAATGGTTTCATGATTTATTTCAACTGGTTCCGTAAGAGACTTCAAGTCCCGCGCAATCAACCCGGTATCGACTTGCCCGACAGCAAACCCAGCGTGTTCGGCCAGTGCCCCGAGGAAGGCGAGGTTCGTCACTGTTCCCGCCACCTCGGTCCCGCGCAGAGCACGTGCCAGCTTGCGCAGCGCGACCGCCCGTGTCGGGCCATGCACGATCAGTTTTGCGATCATCGGGTCGTAGTGCGGGCTGATGTCATCGCCTGAAGAAACGCCGCTATCAGACCGGACTTCCTCGGGAAATTTCAAATGGGCAAGATGCCCGGTCGCCGGGAGAAAGCCCGCCGGAACATCCTCCGCATAGAGCCGCGCCTCGAAGGCATGGCCGGAAATCGTCAGATCCTCCTGCGCCATGGGCAAAGGCTCCCCCGCCGCAACCCGGATCTGCCATTCCACCAGATCGACGCCGGTGATCGCCTCGGTCACCGGATGTTCCACCTGCAACCGCGTGTTCATCTCCATGAACCAGAACCCATCTGGCCGCAAACCGTCCGAGCCATCGACAATGAACTCGACGGTCCCGGCCCCCTTGTATCCGATGGCTTCCGCTGCCCGCACCGCAGCCGCTCCCATGGCCGCGCGCATCTCCTCGGTCATGCCCGGCGCCGGGGCCTCCTCGATCACCTTCTGGTGCCGCCGCTGCAGCGAGCAATCGCGCTCGAACAGATGCACGGCTTTCGTCCCGTCCCCGAAAACCTGCACCTCGATATGGCGCGGCGCCGTCACGAATTTCTCGATCAGCACCGCGTCATTGCCGAAGGCGGTGCGCGCTTCGGCCCGTGCCCGCTCCAGTCCGTCGGCAAAGTCCTCTGCCGTCTCGACCAGCCGCATGCCCTTGCCGCCGCCACCGGCAACCGCCTTGATGAGCACCGGAAACCCGATCTTCTCCGCCTCCATCGCCAGCAGTGTGTCGTCCTGGGACGCCCCGTGATAGCCCGGAACAACCGGCACCCCGGCCTTTTCCATCAAAGCCTTCGCCGCGTCCTTGAGACCCATCTTGCGGATCGCGGAGGCCGATGGCCCGATGAAGGTCAGCCCTGCCGCCTCCACCGCCTCGACGAACTCGGGGTTCTCCGACAGGAAGCCGTAGCCTGGATGGATGGCCTGTGCGCCCGTCGCAAGGGCGGCATCAATGATCCGCGCCCCGCGCAAATAGCTCTCTGCCGGCGCCGCGCCCCCGATGCAGACTGCCTCGTCGGCCATGCGCACGTGTTTCGCCGCGCTGTCCGCGTCGGAATGCACCGCGATGCAGCGCAGCCCCATGGCCCGCGCCGTTTCCATGACCCGACAGGCGATCTCGCCCCGGTTGGCAATCAGGATCGTGTCAAACATGGCCAGCCTCCCGGGCATCCAGGCCCTGTTTTTCTTCTCTTTGAAAATACTCGAAAAATCCCATCATCCGCCTCACATCCGGAACAGGCCGAAGCGCGTCTCCCCGATCGGCGCGTTCAACGCCGCCTTCAGGCTGAGGGCCAGCACGGCGCGGGTCTTGCGCGGGTCGATGATGCCGTCATCCCAGAGCCGCGCGGAGGCATAGAGCGGATGCGACTGGCGTTCGAACATGTCGATGGTCGGCTGCTTGAAGGCGGCCTCCTCGTCGTCGCTCCACGTGCCGCCGGCCCGTTCGATGGCGTCTCGTTTGACCGTGGCCAGCACCCCCGCCGCCTGTGCCCCACCCATCACCGAAATCCGGCTGTTCGGCCAGGTCCAGAGGAACCGCGGCTGATACGCCCGCCCCGCCATCCCGTAGTTGCCCGCGCCGAAGGAGCCGCCGACCAGCAGCGTGATCTTGGGCACATTGGTCGAGGCGACAGCGGTGACCATCTTCGCGCCATGCCGGGCGATCCCTTCGTTCTCGTACTTGCGGCCCACCATGAAGCCGGTGATGTTCTGCAGGAAAACCAGCGGGATACGGCGCTGGGAACACAACTCGACGAAATGCGCCCCCTTCTGCGCCGCCTCGCTGAACAGCACGCCGTTGTTGGCGATGATGCCGCAGAGCATCCCCTCAACATGGGCAAAGCCGCAGACCAGAGTTTCACCAAACCGCGCCTTGAACTCATCGAAGCGGGAGCCGTCCACCACGCGGGCGATGACCTCGCGGATGTCATAGGGCGTGCGCAGGTCCGCCGGAACCGCCCCGAGGATTTCGTCCGGATCGTAATCCGGTTGCTCGACGGTCTGTAGGGCGGGGCTATGCCCCGCACCGCCGAGCGAGGCGACCGCCCGCCGGGCCAGCGCCAGCGCATGCGAATCATCCTCTGCAAGATAATCCGCCACACCCGAAAGCCGCGTGTGCACGTCACCGCCGCCGAGGTCCTCGGCCGAGACCACTTCCCCGGTTGCCGCCTTCACCAGCGGCGGCCCGGCGAGAAAGATCGTCCCCTGCTCCTTGACGATGATGGACACGTCCGACATGGCGGGCACATAAGCGCCCCCGGCGGTACACGATCCCATCACCACCGCAATCTGCGCGATCCCCTTAGCGCTCATCCGCGCCTGATTGTAGAAGATGCGGCCAAAATGGTCGCGGTCCGGAAAGACCTCGTCCTGGTTCGGCAGGTTCGCCCCGCCGCTGTCCACGAGGTAGATACAGGGCAGCGCATTCTCCTCCGCGATCTCCTGCGCGCGCAGGTGCTTCTTCACCGACATCGGGTAGTAGGTGCCGCCCTTCACCGTGGCGTCGTTGCAGACCACCATGACCTGTCGACCCTCGACGACACCGACGCCCGCGATCATCCCTGCCGCAGGAGCCGCGCCGTCGTAGAGTCCATGTGCCGCCGTCGCCCCGATCTCGAGGAAAGGCGAGCCGGGGTCGAGCAGGTTCGCCACCCGCTCCCGCGGCAGCATCTTGCCTCGCGCCACATGCCGCTCCCGCGCCTTCGCGCCGCCGCCCTCCGCCGCCTGTGCCGCGGCCTCCTGTACCACGCGCAACGCCTCGAGATGCGCGGCGCGGTTGGCGCGGAACGCTTCCGATCCGGCTATGACCTGCGATTGCAGCTTCATGTCTCCGTCCTTTCCACACCGGGGAAGTCCCCCGCAAAATTCAATCGTTCCCCGGTCTCGCAACGGGTCTCGTCGGCGGTGGCGCCGAGGCCCATCCGGCTTCTATGGCCCCGGGTGCGGCATCGAGGAACCGCGCCAACTGCCAGGCCAGGACCGCCGAGCCCAGCCTGCGGCTGGCCTCCCGCGCGTCGCACCAGGCCGCCATGACATCCGTGTCGCCCGCGCAATCCGGCCCGGCGGAGCGATCCTGCGCGAGTGCGTAGACCAGCGGGTAAAGCCCGTCCGACCATTGCCCCGCCTTCCCCGCCACGGCATCGGGCTCCGGCAGCGTGGCCACGATCTGCGCCGCCAGCGCGTCTTCCTCCACCGCAAGCGCATGCTGGCAAGGCAGCGGCGCGTCGCTTCTGTCACAGATCACGATGCCGACGGTGCCGCAGAACTCCGTGCCGCCCATGTCGCCGATCTCGAAGGGTTGTGAGCCGGGCAAATCCTGCACCCGCTTCAGCGCCCGCTCGTACCGGGCCACCTCCGCGTTCATGCAGTCGGCAAAGCTCGGCAACGGCTCGGGCGCCGTCTCCTCGGCATGCAGCGGCAGGGCCAGCAGCGCGGCGGCACAGGCCAGTCTCATGTCGCTCCCTCCGCCGCCGCCCGCGCCTTGAGTTCCTTGCGGATCACCTTGCCCGTCACGGTCATCGGCAGCGTCTGCACGAAGGCGATTTCCCTTGGATAGGAGTAGCTTGCGAGGCGATCCTTCACCCAGGCTTGCAAATCCTCGGGCTGGGTGTCGCGGCCGGCCTTGAGCACGACATAGGCCTTCACGATCTCCGTCCGGAGCGCGTCCGGCTTGCCGACGACCCCCACGGTGGCCACGTCCGGATGCGTCAGAAGACAGTCCTCGATCTCCGCCGGGCCGATGCGGTAACCGGCCGATGTGATCACGTCATCCTCGCGGCCCACGAACCTGACAAACCCATCCTCCATGATGCCCCGATCCCCGGTCAGCATCCAGTCGCCCCGGAATTTCTCCGCCGTCTCTCGCGGCCTGTTCCAGTAGCCGAGCATCATAGACGCCGCGCCGCGCCGGATCGCGATGTCGCCCTCGCCGTCTGTCTGTGCGCCGTCGTCGTCGATCACCGCCAGGTCGAACCCCGGCACCGGCTTGCCGATGCAGCCGGGCCGCGCCTCGAACAGGGCGCCGCAGGAGGAAGCGACCATGTTGCACTCGGTCTGGCCGTAGAACTCGTTGATCGTCACGCCAAGCGCCTCCCGGCCCCAGGCCAGCATCTCCGCCCCCAGAGGCTCGCCGCCGGACGCCGCCGTGCGCAGCCCGTCGATCTGCGCCCCCTCGGCCTTCAGCATCCGCAGCGCTGTCGGCGGGAAGAAGACGTTTCGCACGCCTGCCTCCGAGATGATCCGCTTGCAGGTCTCCACGTCGAACCGCGCCATCCGCGCCGCGACCACAGGCACACCCAGCGCCAGCCCCGGCATCAGCACGTCGAACAGCCCGCCGATCCAGGCCCAGTCCGCCGGGGTCCAGAGCACGTCGCCCTTTTGCCCAAGGAAGTCATGGCTGATCTCCACCCCCGGCAGATGTCCGGTGAGGATGCGATGACCGTGCAACGCCCCCTTCGGGCTGCCTGTGGTGCCGCTGGTGTAGATCAGGACGGCAGGGTCTTCCGCCTCGGTATCCTCGCGCCACGCCGGAGCCGGGTTCTCGCTGAGCGCATCGCCGGTGACAATCTCCACCGCCGACCTGTCCAGCATGGCCGCGCCGTCCGCATCGGTCACGACCACCTTTGCCCCGCTGTCACCGAGGCGAGAGGCCAAGGCATCGTGCCGGAACAGTTTGAACAAAGGCACCGAAATGGCCCCCATACGCCACGCGGCGATATGGGCGGCGGCGCAAAGCGGCGATTGCGAGAGCAGCACGCCGACCCGGTCACCGCGCCGGATGCCGCGCTTGCGCAGGGACAGTTGCACCCGCCGCGACAGTTCCCTGAGCGCAGCATAGCTCCAGTCCCGCCGCACGCCCCCGCTCAGGTCGATGATCGCCACCCGGTTCGGCTCGCGCTCGCACCAGCCGTCGCAGACTTGCACCGCGAGGTTCAGCCGCTCCGGCAGGTCCCAGCGGAACCCCTCCCGCAGCGCCTCGTATGACAGGCCGCGCGTCAGCACCGGATCAGTTCCCCTCTTCGATCTGCGCCTGCAGGTAAAGCGCCTGCCGCGCCGTCTCCGTCATCAGGCAGACCATCGCCGCAGGCCCGCCTCCGGTGCCGCCGCCGTATTGGCTGCGCACATAGTCGCAGGTGGCATCGCGATACGGGATCCACGCCCGCTGCATCGCCCGCAGCGCCTCCGCCTGATACGCGTTCGGGCCGTTCTCCGAGTCCATTTCCTCTGCCACGGCCATCGCCTCGCCGTAGACCCGGTTCAACTCCGCGTCCCAGGCCGCCCGCTCCGCATCGTAACACGCGCCCATGCCGACAGTGGAATAGCCGCCTTCCGTTTCCTCGATGCAACGCGCCGCCGAGGCCCCGACGCACTCGTCGAAGGTTCCTTCGGAGGCGAAACACTCTTCGGTGTCCGTCATGGAAAACACCAGATCCTGCGCCCAGACCGGCGCGGCGATCATCGTCAGTGCAACAATCAGTGCCTTCATGCCCTTGGCCTCCCTTCCTGCGCCCCGGCACCGGGCGGGACGATCCCGACCAGCCCGCCGAAGCGGTTCACCTCATAGTGCCACATCTGCCCCGGCAGACCGCAGCGCACGATCAGCCAGACGTCCAGTCCCGGCTCGCCGAAGCACGTCCAGCCCGTCAGCCCCCGGCCCTCCTTCGCCGCGAACCGGCTCGAATAGGCCTCGATGGCTTCGGTCTCCGTCAGGTTGGCCGCGATC
Organism: Tropicibacter sp. S64; assembly: GCF_049803835.1. Classification (NCBI taxonomy): domain Bacteria; kingdom Pseudomonadati; phylum Pseudomonadota; class Alphaproteobacteria; order Rhodobacterales; family Roseobacteraceae; genus Tropicibacter; species Tropicibacter sp. S64. Next base: position 288,305 of record NZ_JBNAGK010000002.1, read on the forward strand.
CAGCCGAGCCGGAACGCCTGCAGCGCCCCCAGAACGACGAACACTCCCAAAGGCAGAAACCAGAGCCATCGCGGCAAAGCTCACCTCATCGCGGCCATCAACTCGCGTCCGACAAGCATCCGGCGAATCTCGGACGTGCCCGCCCCGATCTCCATCAGCTTGGCATCGCGGAAGATGCGGCTCACCGGGCTGTCCGAGAGGAACCCCGCCCCGCCCATGGCCTGCACCGCCTGATGCGCCACCACCATGGCCTCTTCACTGGCATAGAGGCAACAGGCGGCTGCGTCCTGCCGGGTGACTTCGCCCCGGTCGCAGGCCTTCGCGACCTCGTAGACATAGGCGCGGGCGCTGTTCATCTTCGTGTACATGTCGGCGATCTTGCCCTGCATCAGCTGGAAATCCCCGATCGACTGGCCGAACTGCTTGCGCTCGACCATGTAGGGCATGATTTCGTCCATGCAGGCGGCCATGATCCCCGTCCCGATCCCCGCAAGGACGACGCGCTCATAGTCCAGACCGGACATCAGCACACGCACGCCCTTGCCCTCCTCGCCCAGCACGTTTTCAAACGGCACCTCGACGTCCTCGAAGACCAGTTCGGCGGTATTGCTCCCCCGCATCCCGAGCTTGTCGAAATGCTGCGACGTGCTGAAACCCTTCATGGTCTTCTCGACGATGAAGGCGGTGATGCCCTTCGAACCCGCCTCTGGATCGGTCTTGGCATAAACCACCAGCGTATCCGCGTCCGGGCCGTTGGTGATCCAGTATTTGTTGCCGTTCAGCGTGTAATATCCGTTCTTCTTCTCCGCCTTGAGCTTCATCGAGACGACGTCCGACCCCGCCCCCGGCTCGCTCATGGCGAGCGCGCCAATCGACGTCCCCGCGATCAGCCCGGGCAGATATTTCTGCTTCTGTTCTTCGGTGCCGTTCAGCTTGATCTGGTTCACGCAGAGGTTCGAATGCGCCCCGTAGGAGAGCGAGACGGAGGCCGAGGCCCGCGCGATCTCCTCGACCGCGACCACATGCGCGAGGTAGCTCATGCCCGCGCCGCCGTAGGCCTCCGGCGTGGTGATCCCGAGAAGGCCAAGTTCGCCCATCTCCGGCCAGAGCTCATTGGGGAAGCTGTTCGAGCGGTCGACCTCCGCCGCAATCGGCTTCACCCGCTCCTGCGCCCATTTGTGCACCATCTCGCGAAGCGCGTTCACGTCCTCGCCAAGATCGAACGTCATGCTGGCCTGAAACATCCCGAGCCTCCCCGCGTCGGTTATTGAACACTTGTTCAAATACTAGGGCCAATCTCACGGCTGCGTCAAGCACGGAACATCCCGCCTGCCGCCGCGTTTCAACCCCAACGCAGATTTTTCCGAAAGGACAGACCATGACCACCGATCTCAAGGACACCTTCTGGGACCGTATCGAAGACGTGCAGGCCGGGCTTCTGGAAACCGGTGGCACCCGCCCGGTTCCGATGTCGCCGATGGCCCGCAAGGATGACAAGGCCATCTGGTTCATCACCGCCGAAGGCACCGCCGCCAACGAAGCGGCGAAGACCGGAGCGAAGGCGACCTTCAATGTCGCCGATCCCAAGGCGCATCTTTTTGCCACCATCGACGGCACTTTGGAACAGAGCCATGACAAGGCCAAGCTGGACGAACTCTGGTCCCCCGTGGCTTCCGCCTGGTTCGAGGAAGGCCAGGAGGACAAGGACGTCCGCCTGATCCGCTTCACGCCGTCGGATGCTGAAGTCTGGGCCACCGACGGCGGCGCGAAGTTCCTCTACGAGATCGCCAAGGCGCATGTGACCGAAGAGAAACCCGACATGGGCGACCATGGCCGCGTGATGTTCTGAATGGTGTTCAGGTGAACGGCAAAGCCGTCCGGTCCGCGAGGATCGGGCGGTTTTTTCGTGCTAGATTGTGCTCCGCATTTTCGTCATTGTTGGCTTATTGATCCATCACAACAATTGCTCCGAAACTGCGCGCGGGAGGCGAAATTGGGAAAATCAAATTACCACAAACTGACTCCGAATATCGACCTCAATAAGAAGCAACCAAGAAAACGAGAAGTTAGGCAATTTATAGAAACCTGTAGAAAATTCAACATGCCGGTGCGCAGACGCCTCACCGCTTTCGGCAAGACCACGCCGGGATTCGCTACTAAGTACGACCCTGAGTTCCTCAAGGCGTTTCAAGAGATATGTCGCATTTATGCAGCCGCTGACTTTAAGCACCCTGAAATACAAGTCTTGGTTCTTGCTTTAGACAATCGCCTGTTCCCATGTCGGGCCGACCAATTCAATGTGGCCATTGTCACGCGGCTGGCAGGCGGCATTTTCTGATCGTGTTTCAACTTCCCACAATGAAAAAGGCGACCCGCGCGGGGCCGCCTTTCCAGTCTTCCACGAATGCGCGGCTTAGCGCACGATATACAGGATCTCGCCCGTCGCCGGGTCCACGATCGCGGTGGCGTCGTTCACGGCGATGTAGCTGTACTCGCTGTCCGGGATCTCATAGAGCGTCGGTTCGCCGGTGATCTTTGCACCCACGACAACCTCGCCATCGGCGTAGACCGGCTCGACCGGGTTCTCGCGGATGTAGGTCACGGTGGTCTCGTCCGGGTTGATGGACGCGCCGATGCCGGAGCCGAGGAGGAAGCCGCCGACGATGGCGAGCGGGCCGCCGATGGCAGCGGACGCCGCCCAGGCACCAGCCACGGCACCCACGGCTGCGCCTTCGTCGTTCGGCTGCTCATAGGTGACGGTCTCGACGGTGGTGACGGACTGCGGGCTGGTCACCGGCACCTCGGCATCGAGCGTGCCCGCCAGGTACTCGGAATAGGCCCAGCCTTCGGTGCCGTTGTAGCTGACCTTGCACCAGCCGCCTTCTTCGAGGCAGCCATCGACCATGGCCATCTCGTCGTTCGGGATCACGTCGACGATGGTGAACTCGGGGCCGGGACCGGCGCGCAGGTTCAGGTCGGTCACGGCATAGGCTTCGCTGGCCGCGGCCACGGGACCGGCGGCGATCAGTGCAAGGCCGGATGCGGCCATCAGAATGCGTTTCATGGGATGTCTCCTGTGTTTTTCGCGATGTGCGATTGCAGGCAGAACACCGGCCAAACGCCTGTCGTTCCGAATTTTATTTTGTGTCTTGGCGGGAACCTGCCTGAAACACCGCACCGACCTCCTCGCGGATGATGCTGGCAATGAGTGCGCAGTCTTCCAGCGAGAATGTCAGCGGCAGGCGCATGTCGAGGATGCCGCGCAGGATGCGGTCGCTTGCCGGGAGTGGCTCGGAGGGCGCATAGCGCCAACTGTCGTAGCGCGAGGTAAACCCGACCGGCTCCGCCCCGCCGAACCACTTGAGTTCGACCCCACGGGAGCCGCAGCGTTTCAGAACGTCCTGCACCGCTCCGCTGGCCCAGTCGAGCAGCAAGAACTGGATGGAGGAGCCGACGTAGACCTCCTGTGCCGGCCGCGCGATCACTGTCAGCCCCGGCGTGCCACGCAGGCCCTGCTCCACCGTCTGATACCGCTCGTTCCAGCGCGCAATCTGCTCAGGCAAGACCCGCAGTTGCGGACGCAGGATCGCCGCGCGCAGGTTGTCCATGCGGCCGGAGACGTTCGGCGTCTGGTACTTCAGATCGGAAAAAACCTCCGGGGACGGCCCCGCGAGATGGCGCTCGTAGAGCATGTAGGAGCCGGAGAGCATGATGGCCTTCGCCGCCAGCGCCTCGTCATCGGTGACGAGGAAACCGCCCTCGCCCGAGTTCATGTGCTTGTAGGTCTGCGTCGAGTAACAACCGATCGCTCCGTGCCGCCCGGACGGCACGCCGTTCCACGACGCCCCCATGGTATGGGCGCAATCCTCGATCACCGTCACACCATGGGCGGTGCAGATCGCCATGAGCCGGTCCATGTCACACAGATGCCCGCGCATGTGCGAGAGCATCAGCACGGACGCCTGCCCCGCCTTCGCCTCCAGATCGTCCAGGTCGATGACAAGGCTCTCCGTCACCCCGACGAATACCGGCACCGCGCCCACGGCGGCAATCGCCCCCGGCACCGGGGCCAGCGTGAAGGCATTGGTCAGCACCCGGTCCCCCGGCTTTACGCCCACGGCGCGGAGCGCACAGCCAAGGGCATAGCCCCCCGACGCCACAGCCAGCGCGAACCGCGCCCCGGTGAAGGCGGCGAACTCCTGCTCCAGCAGGGCCGTCTCGGCGGTCTCCCCCGGCGCGGTGTTGTAGCGGTGCAGGCGGCCATGGCGCAGCACGGCGAGCGCGGCGTCGATGCCCTCTTCGGGAATCGGTTCCTGCTGGGTGAAGTTGCCGGTGAATCGCGTGGTCATGGCAGCGTGCTTAAACCACCGGCGGCGCGGGTCAATCGCTGTCCACGGAGCGGATCAACTTGCGCTCGAGCACGCGCAGCACCGTGCGCAGGTCATGGCCGCGCTTGAGCACCTGCCCTTCCATGCCGTAAACCGCATACTCCCCCTGCCTCGCCCGCAGCTTCGGCCGCTTCTCGATCCGGTAGAGGGGATTCTCTGCCGTGCGCCGGAATACGGAGAAGACCGCCACGTCGCGCAGCGCGGAAATCCCGTAGTCGCGCCACTCCCCGGCGGCGACCATGCGCCCGTAGAGCGAGAGGATGACGTTCAGCTCCGTGCGGTGAAACATCACCTGCTGGCTCTGGCCCGGGCTGGGAGGAAACGGCGTAAGGCTGTTCATGGCTCAAGATTTGCGCCAATCCCCCTTCAAATCAAGAGCTTTGCGAGGCCTTGGTCAAAGCGGAGTTTCCGATCTGCTCCAAAGCCACGCCACCAATCACGCAGATGCGGCATTTCGGCTGCATTTTCCGACTTGCCGCGGAATCGCGACTCGCATACTCCGGCGCTCGGGACACCTCTCCCCAACGAGAGGCATCTATCTGGAAGGTTAGCAGATATGACTACGCACCACCCGGCCCATCGCCCGGCCAATCCGCGTTTCTCCTCCGGCCCCTGTGCCAAGATCCCCACATTCGAGTTGAGCAAGCTGGAGGGCGCCGCCCTCGGACGCTCGCACCGTGCCAAGATCGGCAAGGAAAAGCTCCTGGCCGCGATCGAGGAAACCCGCGACATCCTCGGAATTCCCGCCGATTACCGCATCGGCATCGTCCCCGCCTCCGACACCGGCGCCGTCGAGATGGCCATGTGGTCGCTGCTCGGCGCCCGCAAGGCCACCATGGTCGCCTGGGAAAGCTTCGGCTCCGGCTGGGTCTCCGACGTGGTCAAGCAGCTGAAGATCGATGCAGAGGTCAAGGAAGCCGGCTACGGCGAGATCGTCGACTTCGCGACCATCGACTTCGACACCGACGTCGTCTTCACCTGGAACGGCACCACCTCCGGCGTGCGCCTGCCGAACGGCGACTCGATCCCGGCAGATCGCGCGGGTCTGACCATCTGTGACGCCACCTCCGCCGCCTTCGCCATGGATCTGCCCTGGGACAAGCTCGACGTGACCACCTTCTCCTGGCAGAAGGTCATGGGCGGCGAGGCCGCGCACGGCATGCTGATCCTCAGCCCACGCGCCGTCGAACGTCTCGAAAGCTACACCCCCGCCTGGCCGATGCCGAAGATCTTCCGCATGACCAAGGGCGGCAAGCTGATCGAGGGCATCTTCAAGGGCGAAACGATCAACACCCCCTCCATGCTGGCAGTCGAGGATTACCTCGTCGCGCTGGACTGGGGCCGCTCCGTCGGCGGGCTCAAGGGCCTGATCGAACGCGCCAACACCAATGCAAAGATCCTGTGGGACTTCTGCGACCGCAACGACTGGATCGCCAACCTCGCGGTTGACCCGGCGACCCGCTCGAACACCAGCGTTTGCCTGAAGTTCACCGATCCGCGCATCAAGGACGGTGCCGCCTTCGCCAAGGCCGTCGCGAAGAAGCTCGAGGATTACAACGTCGCCTATGACGTCGGTGCCTACCGCGATGCCCCGGCGGGCCTGCGGGTCTGGTGCGGCGCCACGGTCGAAGCCTCGGACGTCGAAGTGCTGACCCTCTGGCTCAAATGGGCCTTCGAGGAGGTCATCGCAGCACAGACCGAAGCGGCCTGAGCCATGAGCCCCGCGCCCCACGTCGAGACGATGCTAGATTTCGTCGAAAGCCTGGGGATCGCGGTGTCGCGGGAGCCTCTGCCGGAGGGCACCTTCCTGCCCGGTCTCGATGTCCGGGACGGTGCCCTTCTCGTCGACGTCGAAAAGCTGACCTATCCTGGGGATATCCTCCACGAGGCCGGTCATCTCGCCGTCGCCGACGAAGCCCGCCGCAATGCGCCCGTGCTCAAGCCCACGAAGGCCGAGGAGATGGCCGCGATGGCTTGGTCTTACGCCGCGCTCCGTCACCTGAACCTGCCGCCCGAAACCGTTTTCCACGGTCACGGCTACCAGCAAGGGGGCGAGGCGCTGATCGAGGCCTACGCAAACGGCTCCGGCCCCGGCCTGCCGCTGCTGATCTGGATGGGCCTCACCGCCTGCCCGGAAGGTCGGCAACCCGGCACCGCCAGCCAGCGCTTTCCCGCTATGGACCGCTGGCTGCGCTGACAGATTTTCCCGGGATCGCCCATCGGGCGGCCCCCTTTCCCAAACTTGCCGGCTAATAGCCGCTCCATTGAACGGATCACGCAAATGACCGCACCCAAGGTACTCGTTTCCGACAAGCTCAGCGAAACCGCCGTCCAGATCTTCCGCGACCGCGGCATCGACGTGGACTACCTGCCCGACGTGGGCAAGGACAAGGACAAGCTGGCGGAGATCATCGGCCAGTATGACGGCCTCGCCATTCGCTCCGCGACCAAGGTCACACCCTCGCTGCTGGAGCACGCGACCAACCTCAAGGTGGTCGGCCGCGCCGGCATCGGCACCGACAACGTCGACAAGGAAGCCGCCTCCAAGAAAGGCGTGATCGTGATGAACACGCCCTTTGGCAACATGATCACCACCGCCGAGCACGCCATCGCCATGATGTTCGCCGTGGCCCGCCAGATCCCTGAAGCCTCCGCCTCCACCCACGCGGGCAAGTGGGAAAAGAACGCCTTCATGGGTGTGGAACTCACCGGCAAGACCCTTGGCGTGATCGGCGCGGGCAACATCGGCGGCATCGTTTGCGACCGTGCCCGTGGCCTGAAGATGAAGGTCGTCGCCTACGATCCCTTCCTGTCGCAGGAAAAGGCGGACAAGATGAAGGTCGAGAAGGTTGAACTCGACGACCTGCTGAAACGCGCCGACTTCATCACTCTGCACGTCCCGCTGACCGACCAGACCCGCAACATCCTGTCGAAGGAGAACCTTCTGAAGACCAAGAAGGGCGTGCGGATCATCAACTGCGCCCGTGGCGGCCTGATCGACGAGGAAGCCCTCGCCGAACTTCTGAAATCAGGACATGTCGCCGGTGCGGCGCTGGACGTCTTTGCCGTGGAACCGGCCAAGGAGAACGTGCTCTTCGGCCTGCCGAACGTGGTCTGCACTCCGCACCTCGGCGCCTCCACGACCGAAGCGCAGGAAAACGTCGCCCTGCAGGTAGCCGAACAAATGTCCGACTACCTGCTGACCGGCGCCGTGACCAACGCGCTCAACATGCCGAACGTCACCGCCGAAGAGGCGAAAGTCATGGGCCCGTGGATCAAGCTGACCGAACATCTGGGTGCCTTCATCGGCCAGATGTCCGACAACGAGCCGATCAAGGCGATCAACATCCTCTATGACGGCGAGGCCGCCACGATGAACCTGCAGGCGCTGAACTGCTCGCTCATCGCCGGGATCATGAAGGCCATCAACCCCGACGTGAACATGGTCTCCGCACCGCTGATCGCCAAGGAGAAGGGCATCCAGATCTCCACCACCAACCAGGAGCAGTCCGGCGCTTTCGAAGGCTATGTGAAGGTGACCGTGGTGACCGACAAGCGCGAGCGGTCCATCGCGGGCACCGTGTTCTCGGACGGCAAGCCGCGCTTCATCCAGATCAAGGGCATCAACATCGACGCCGAGGTCGGCCGTCACATGCTCTACACCACAAACCGCGACGAGCCGGGGATCATCGGGGCGCTTGGCGTCACCATGGGGTCGAACGGCGTGAACATCGCGAATTTCACCCTTGGTCGCAGCCATGCGGGTGGTGAGGCCATCGCGCTTCTCTATGTCGATGCCCCGGTGCCCGCCGAGGCGCGCGCCAAGCTGGCGGAGACCGGCCTGTTCAACCAGATCAAGCCGCTGGAATTCGACGTCGCCTGACGCTCCGGCCGCTTGTCGATCAAAGGCCCGGCAATTGCCGGGCCTTTTTGCTGGCTGGCGACGGGCCGGGATCGGGGACAGCCTGCCGATCTTCAACGCATCGCCCGGCGCGGCGGGGGAACGCTGCACCTTCGGGAAAGTGACAGGATCGCCTCTGCGCGGGCCTCGGTGGTCCGGGTTCCGGCCTGCGCAGACCGAGATTGCCGGCCAAGGCGGCAATCGCAACGAGCGATCGAATGCGCGAAAGCGCGGCCCCAGGCATCGTCCCGCCTTTGACCCTGCCGAGCGCCCCGCACTGAATTTCGCGCGCATCGGAAACGCCTGACTGCGCGAATGCGGCTCAGGGCCTCCGTCGGCCCCTACCGGCGGTCTACACGCCGCGCCCGCGCCCGTTGCCGCTCCGTGACCGGCGCCACCGGACCGCGCTCCATGTTCCGGTCGGGCCTGTCCACGCTCTTTGCGGCAGCGATACACTCCCGGAACAACGCCAGCGTCACATCCCCGCGCAACTGGTCCTTCGCCACCACGTGCCGGACCTTCGCCTCGCGCGCCTTCGCGAAAAGGAACGGAGAGGGCCAGCCAGTCACCAGCAGGACGGGAATATCGGCAAACGCGGCATTGCGCGAAAGATCGAGCACGAAATCCGCGCCGTTGCCGTCCGGCAAGGAATTGTCCAGCACGACGAAGTCGATCCGTCCCGCCGCGAGGTGCTGCCGCGCCTCCACCAGAGAGGTGGCCATGGCGATCCGCAGCTCCGGCGCCAGCTTGAGCAACACCCGGCGCAGGGCAAAGCGGTCAGCCTCGCTGTCCTCGACGATCAGGCATGTTGGCGGGTGCTGCGGCATCGGGTCCGGTCGCGCTCCTTCGATCCTCGCGCGGGTTCACGCGGGGTGAAGGCTGGCACAGCGGGTTTGACAAACCGTTAACACCCGCCCTGCTCACCGCCGCCGCGTCGTCACCACGACCACGGCAAAGATCAGCATCGACAAGAGGGTCAGCACCGATCCCGCCTTGGCCAGCACCTCGCCGCTCTCGCGGATGGCAAAGACGATGCCCGGCACGATCAGCACGACCCCAAGCACCGCGACCGCGGCGTGCAGCTTGGGCAAAAAGCCATGGTCTGCCCCCTCAACCATATGATAGTAAAACGCAAAAATCGCGAAAGAGACGTATCCGAGCAGGTTGAGGTGGGCATGGGCAGGGAACAGCGAATGATCGCCGGAGGCCGACATCTGTATGCCCCAGGCCATCCCGATCAGCGCAGACACCGTCGCAAGTCCCATGAAAATGAACGCAATCCCCTTCATTCCGGCTTTCCTCCCTGAAAAGATGACTCGAACTTATCAAATAAAGTCTGGCATGCAGCAGGAATACGCCGCCTTCCGGACGACGCGACAAGACAAGGACAGGACATGACACGGCTCTATGCCATCGGCGACATCCATGGCCAGAAATCCATGCTGGAGGACCAGCTCGCCCTGATCGACAAGGATGGCGGTGCGCAGGCGCGCGTCGTGTTCCTGGGGGATTACGTCGACCGCGGCCCTGACTCGAAAGGGGTGATAGACCTGTTCCTGCAGGGTCTGCGCGACGGGCGCGACTGGCTGTTCCTCAAGGGCAACCATGACCGCATGATGATCCGCTTCCTCGACATCGGCCAGACTCACGACGACAGCATACTTTCGGGCAAGCGCTGGTTCCACGAGCGGCTCGGCGGGGCGAACACGCTGCGCTCCTACTTCGAACCGGAAGCGTTCCTGCAATCGCTGGGCCTGCGCAACGCACGCCTGGAGGATTTCGGGACGGAGCCGGTTCCGAAATCGGTTCTGCCCGCCTTCGTCACCGCCGCAAACGCCGCCGTGCCTCAGGCGCACCGCGACTTCCTCGGCCAACTGAAGCTGACCTATCGCGATGCGAATTTCATGTTCGTGCATGCGGGTATCCGGCCCGGCCTGCCGCTCGGCATGCAGGAGGAGGAGGACCTGCTGTGGATTCGCGAGCCCTTCCTCAGTGACCAGCGCAACCACGGCGCGCTGATCGTGCATGGCCACACGTCGGTCGACGTCCCGGAGATGCGCATCAACCGGCTGAACCTCGACACCGGCGCGGGCTATGGCCGGATGCTCAGCACCGCCGTCTTCGAAGACGGCAAGGTCTTCCATCTGAATGCCGCCGGACGCGCCAGGCTCTGACGGATCGTAGCCCGGCGCTGCCGCCCCGGGCCGTCTGCCGTGTCAGGCCGCCGCGAAACCGGCATCGAGGGCATCGAGGATGACGTTCACCTCGGCCTCGGTGATCGTCAGCGGCGGCGACATCAGGATGTTGTGCCCGCCGATGCGCACCATCGCGCCAGCCTCATAGGCTGTCTGGTGGATGTGTGCCACGGAGGCGGTATCGAGCATGGTCTTCGTCTCGCGGTCGCTGACCAGCTCGATGCCGGTCATCAGCCCGTGTCCGCCGCGCACATCGCCGATCACCGCGTGCTTTTCCGCCAGCCGCTGAACACCTTCGAACAGCTGCTTGCCCCGCGCCGCCGCATTGACCCGGGTATCGAGACGCAGCGTCTCCGACAGGCAGGCCACAACGGCCGCCGCCCCCACCGGATGCGCCGAGTAGGTGTAGCCGTGGCTGATCACCCCGCCCGCGCCGCCGCTCTCGAAGACCTCCGCCACCTTGCCGGACATCAGTGCCGCGCCCACCGGGAAATAGCCGGAGGTGATGCCCTTCGCCATGCTCATCATGTCGGGCTTCACCCCCCAGTGCCGTGCGCCGGACCAGTCGCCGGTGCGGCCGAAGCCGGTGATGACCTCGTCGGAGATCAAGAGGATGCCATGCCGGTCGCAGACCTCGCGCATCAGCGGCATGAAGCTCTCATGGGGGACGATCACGCCACCCGCGCCGAGGATCGGCTCCATGATCAGCGCCGCGATGGTGTCCGCGCCCTGAAAGGCGATCTCGTCCTCGAAAGCCTGCGCGATCAGCTGCGCCAGCCGCGCCGGATCGGTTTCATTGAACGGATTGCGGTAGGTGTAGGGCGCCGGCAGGTGGAAGCAGCCGGGCAGCAGCGGCTCGTAATTGATCCGGAAGCGGTTGTTGCCGTTGACGGAAGCGCCGCCGAAATGCGTGCCGTGATAGCCCTTCTTGAGGGAGATGTACTTCGTCCGCGTCGGCTCGCCCCGCAGGCGGTGATACTGACGCGCCAGCCGCAGGCAGGTTTCGACGCTGTCCGAGCCGCCGGAAGTGAAGAACACCCGCTCCATGCCGTCCTCGGCAAACATCGCCTGAACGGCATAGGCCGCTTCGATCGCGGGCGGGTTGGTGGACCCGGCGAAGGCGGAGTAATACGGCAGCTCCTGCAGCTGAGCCGCGATGGCGTCCTTCACCGCCTGGTTGGAATAACCGAGGTTCACGCACCACAGCCCTCCGACCGCATCCACGACGCGGCGGCCATCGATGTCGGTGATCGTCACGCCGTCAGCGCCGGTGATGATCTTCGGCGGATGCTCCTGCATCTCGCGCGGCTGGGCCATCGGATGCCAAAGCTGGCGGGCATTGTTTTCCTTGAGGAAGTTGGCGTCTTTCATGGGTGGGGCGACTCCGGAAGAATTTGATCAAATTCTGACAGGCAACGCGATCCTTGTCCAGAGGACGCATCACCGGGGCAAGACGTTAACCATGATCCCGGTTTAACCTTTCATTAACCTTCCGAGCGCTTGACTGGCTTTGCCACCCAAGTCACCCTTGCGTCGGAATTTTCGTTTATTTTGCACAACTTATCGGAACAGCCTCTGGTGAAAAACCACCTAAGGGAGAACATCCGCGAAATCGAGCGGCTCTACAAGGTCGAATATGGCGATCGTCCCGAGGCCATCATCCGAATGGTCGGAGTGGGACTCGGCGGGGCCATGTTCTACCTCTACACCGGCTGGCCGCTGGCGTGGTCCTGGCCGCTGGTGTTCTATGCCTGCCACGGCATTTTCTACGCCTACCTCCGCCATGCCATGCACAAACCGGCGCCGCGGTCCGCCTATGTCGCAAGCGCCCTGTTCCTCTGCGTCATGCTGTCGTTCCTCTGGCTTCCGGCCTACCTCGCGGCGCAGACGGACACGCACCTGTCCTATGTCGGCACATTGCTGATCGCCACGCTGATCATCTACCTGATCCGGCGCGGGGATACCTTCTTCTGGACCCTGATCGCCGAAATCGTCGCAATCCTGCTGTGCCTGGCCGCCATCCTCGTCACGAAACTGGAGACCCTGACAGCGCCGGTCGAAGGGCTCGCCATGATCGTCGTGACGCTGGCGATTTCCGGCTATCTGGTGCAGGGCATCTTCGCCGGAAGGCGCCTGCGGCTGAGCAGCGAAGCCGCCGCGGAGAAGGCGCTGCAGGAGCAGAAGCTCGCCGCCATCGGACAACTGGCCGGCGGCGTGGCGCATGATTTCAACAACGTGCTGACCGCCATCGGCGGCAATCTCGAGCTCTACGAACATATCGACGACCCGGCGGAGCGCGATCACGTGATCGGTGAGGCCCGCGCCGCCACCACCCGCGCCGCCGAGGTGGTGCGCCAGCTTCTGATCTACGCACGCAAGGCCCCGACGCACCGCACCGCCGTGGACCTGAGCGCCTGCGTCACCGAACTGACCAAGCTGTCGCGCAGCCTGATCACGGAGAACGTGCGCCTGACCCTCGACCTGCCGCCGAAACCGCTGCTCAGCCACGTGGACGAGAGCCAGCTGCTGACCGCCATGCTGAACATCGTGGTCAACGCAGTCGATGCGATGCCGAAGGGGGGGACGCTGACGATCCGGGTCGAGGCCGCGCACCTGCGCTCCCCGCGTCCGATGATCGACGGAACCGACCTGGCACCGGGCGACTTCGCGCTGCTGACCTTCCGCGACAACGGCACGGGCATCCCGGACAATGCCCTGCCCCATGTGATCGAGCCGTTCTTCACCACCAAGCCGGTTGGCAAGGGCACCGGACTCGGGCTGTCGATGGTTCAGGGATTTGCCCGGGAAAGCGGCGGTGGGCTGGCCATCGCCAGCGGTCCGACCGGAACCACCATCGAGGTCTACCTGCCCCGTCTTCCGTCCGTCCTGGCCGAATCCCGGCGCTGATCGCCACCGGCCGGCAAGAAAAACGCCGCCCCGGGAGCGGGACGGCGTTTCATGAAACCGCGAAAGGGTTGGCTCAGAAGCCGAGACCTTCGTATTTCTTCTTGAACTTCGACACGCGGCCACCCTGGTCGAGCATGCGGCCCGTGGTGCCGGTCCAGGCCGGGTGCACGGTCGGGTCGATGTCGAGCTGAAGGGTGTCGCCTTCCTTGCCCCAGGTGGTGCGGGTCTGGAACTCGGTCCCGTCGGTCATCTTGACGGTGACGAGGTGGTAGTCGGGATGCAGATCCTTTTTCATCTCGTCTCTCCTTATGCGTTGGCCTTGGGGGCCTTGTAGTTGGCGTCTTCGGCGATCCGGGCGGACTTGCCGCGACGATCCCGCAGGTAGTACAGCTTGGCGCGGCGGACGCGGCCACGGCGGACGACCTCGATGGACTCGATGTTGGTCGAGTACAGCGGGAACACGCGCTCGACGCCCTCGCCAAAGGAAATCTTGCGAACAGTGAAGGAGGCGGCAATGCCCGAGCCGTTCTTGCGGCTGATGCAGACGCCTTCGTAGTTCTGCACGCGGGTGCGGGTACCTTCGGTCACCTTGTAGCCGACGCGGATGGTATCACCGGCCTTGAAATCGGGGATGGTCTTCCCCAGCGCAGCGATCTGCTCCGCTTCGATCTGTGCGATCAGGTCCATCTGATCAACTCCTATGTTACACGCGGTTTGGCCGCGGATGATGTCTGACGCCGGTGCTGGCACGGATCGGGAAGCAGGCTCCCCGCGCCGCGCAGAGGCGACAGCTGTTCATTGGATCGGTTGCCGCCCGGCAAAGGGCCGCGCAAAAACCGCAAGGCCCCGAGTCACCCCGAAGCCTTGTGTCCGGGCTGATAGGGGTACGGGCGGGGGAAAGCAAGGGAAATGTGCCGCGACGGCCGGTGTCCCCGAACGGTAGAAAATTTTGCCGGGACAAAATTTTGCCTGGGGCTCTGCCCCGTCCCTTGTGGGACTCCCCGAGGGTATTTGAGGACCAGAGAAATCCACAGGCCCCGCAGGCTCAGAGCGCGCGTTTGAACCCGGCGTGGCTTTGCGTGAAACCGAGGCCCGCGTAGAAGCGATGCGCCGCCGTGCGGCTGTTGCTGGAGGTCAGTTGCACCAGGGTGCAGCCACGCGCCCTTGCCGCGTCGATGGCCCAGAGGATCATCTGTCGCCCGAGGCCCTGCCCGCGCAGGGTCCGCGCGACGCGCACCGCCTCGATCTGCGCGCGCCAGCTGCCGTGGTGGGACAGGCCGGGGATGAAGCTCAGCTGGAAGGTGCCGACCACCGCGCCGTCCCGCTCCGCCACCAGCAACTGCTGGTTCGGGTCTGCCGCAATCGCCGCGAAGGCCGCGAAATAGGCGGGATCCGCGGCGCCGTCCGGGTCGTCGCGGGTCCGCCCGAGGTCATCGTCTGCCAGCAGGGTCAGGATGGCGCCCAGATCGGCGGGCCGCGCGGTCCGGATGTGCAGCATGTCAGTCATCGCGCGTCTCCTTTCGGGCAAGATAGGCCTCCCAGAGGTCCGGACGCCGTGCGCGGGTGATCGCCTCGCCCTGCGCCTGGCGCCAGGCGGCGATGGCCCCGTGGTTGCCGGACAGGAGCACCTCCGGGATCGGCAGCCCGTTCCATTCGGCGGGCCGCGTATATTGCGGATGTTCGAGCAGGCCGTGGGAATGGCTCTCCTCGACGGCGCTCTCGGCATTGCCGAGCACTCCGGGGATCAGCCGCACCGTGGCGTCCAGCATGGCCTGTGCCGCGATCTCGCCGCCGGTCATGACGAAGTCGCCCAGGCTGATCTCATGGATGCCGTAGTGGTGCAGCACGCGATCGTCCACGCCCTCGAACCGGCCGCAGATCAGCGTGATCCCCGGCAGTGTCGCCCAGTGCCGCGCCATGGCCTGATCGAAACGCCGGCCGCGCGGGCTGAGATAGACCAGAGGTCCCGGCACCCGGCGCACCGCATGGTCGATGGCACGGCCCATGACATCGGCCCTCAGCACCATCCCCGCGCCGCCGCCCGCCGGGGTGTCATCGACGTTGCGATGCTTGCCCTCCCCGAAATCGCGCAGGTTGACGGTGTGCAACTGCCAGGTGCCATCCTTCAGCGCCTTGCCGGTCAGGCTGTGGCCGAGCACGCCCGGGAAGGCCTCCGGGAAGAGCGTGATGACCTGCGCCTGCCAGGCGCGGGAGAGGTCTTCCTCCGCCATCAGGTCGCGGGGTTTCAGCGTCGGGCGCATGGTCTTGCGGCCATGGGACCGGCTTGTCGGTGTATCGGGGGCCTCGGGCGTGTCCATCGGTGTTGTCCTGTTCTGGCAGCGCGGTCTAGACTGCCCCGCCCCGCGCGTACAGGAAAAACTCTTGGGCCCCGCCGGTCAGGACAGCTCCAGCTCCGCGTTCGCGACTGTGTCGCGCAGGTCGAGCACCGCGGCAGGCTGCACGAAATCCTGTGCCAGGATCGCCGCCTCGGACGGGCTCGCCCGCAGGACACGCTCCAGACGGGCCACGGCCTGCCGTTGCCGAGGGCCGAGCCGCTCCGGACCGGTATGGCCCCAACGCGCCATCACCCGCGCGAGGATCTCGGCAACCACCGCATCGCGGTGCGCGGCATCGGGGGCGGAAGGTTTGGGGAGCGGATCGGGGAGCAGCGTGCCCGCAGCGGTGTCGCGAAGCAGGAACCCGCCCCCATCCGGCGCGGCGGGCTCGCCACCGCGCCGTCTGAAGGACACGAAAACCGAATACAAACTGCCCGCGCCACCCAGCGCAAGTGTCGCGGGACCACTCAACACAGACCCAGGTATCAGCAGAACCGCCAAGGCCGGACCCAAAGCAAGACCTGCAAGCCAAACACGCTGTACCGTCACCCTTGTTCACCCAGGCTGCATAACTCGAATACGGCTAAAAATGGCCGAAGATTGTGGCGGAAAGGTGGTATCGGAGGCGGCTTTTCTGAGGGATTGTCCCGCTGGTATCGCCTCAATCCGCCAATCTGGCCGACTGTTTCGCCACAATCATCGGCGCGGGTTGCGGCCAGATTTTGCCCTACAATCCATGCGGGAAACATGTTTGTGCGACCAACAGGTTCCGCCAAACCGAAAGGATTCGATTCGCCGGTGCCATGAAAAAGGGACGGCCCGGCGCCTGGCCAAGCCGTCCCTCGGGGTCGGTTGCAACGATCCGATCCGGCCGGGCCGGCGTCAGATCGACGCCTTGTAGATCTTGTCGATGTTGACGCCGAGGGCGGCGTTGAACGCCTCGTCGGACATGCCCTTGCTCAGGCCCTCTGCCAGCGCCCGGGAGAAGGAGGCGATCATCTTGGGCTGGCGCGCCAGCTTCTCGCAGGCCTCGTCGGTGGAGTGCCCGCCGGACAGCGCGACGACACGGACCACGTTCGGGTGCTCGGCGAGGGAGTCGTAGAAGCCGTCCTCGTTCGGGATGGTCAGCTTGAGCATGACCTTTTCGTCCGCCTTCAGCGTGTCGAGATGCCGGGCGATCTCGTCTCGCAGCATGACCTCGGCCTCACCCTTGGTCGGGGAGTGGATGTCGATCTCCGGCTCGATGATCGGCACCAGACCCGCAGCGCAGACCTCGCGACCCAGCTCGAACTGCTGCGCGATCACTGCTGCGATGCCGGTGCTGTCGGCCTCGTGGATGACCGAGCGCTCCTTGGTGCCGAAAACGCCGAAGCCCCGGGCATCGGCAAGCAGCTCCGTCAGGCCCGGGATCGGCTTCATGAGCTGGACGCCGTTCTCCTTGGCTTCGAGGCCCTTGTCGATCTTCAGGAACGGGATGACGCCGCGCTCTTCCCAGAGCACCGTGGTGACCGGTTTGCCGTCGATCGTGCCGCGCATCGTACGCTCGAAGAGGATCGCGCCCAGAACCTTCTCCGAGGTGAACTCCGGCGCCATGATGATCCGGCTGCGCATGGCGTGGATCTCGGCGAACATCGCTTCCTCGCCGTCATATTCGTCTTCCTTGACGCCATATTGCAGCAACGCCTTCGGGGTCGAGCCGCCGGACTGGTCGAGCGCGGCGATGAAGCCCTTGCCGGTCGACATCAATTCGACCTGTTTCGCGAAGGTTGCGGGGTCCTGAGCCATCTTTGTCCTCGTGTTCAAGAAAGTCTTTGGCGATTGAATAAACGAGGGGGCGGCGTGGGGATAGAGGGGGGCGACGGCTTTAACGCTAACGGGCGCGAGAAACTCTCAGGGGTGACGCGCAGGGGTTTCGCCGCGCGTTGCGCGGCGACCGGCGGGGGGGGGGGGGGGGGCGCGCCCGCGGGGGGGGGGCCCCCCCCCCCCCCCCCCCCGCCCCCCGCCCCAGG